>DATENU010000020.1 GCA_035274845.1 Chthoniobacterales bacterium | reverse complement strand
TTGTCAGCAGCGCACGTTGTCGTCCTCGTCCTCGGTCCTCGTCCTCGATTTTGCGTTGCTTTGGAAGGACGAGGACGAGGAGGATTACGGTGCCCGAACATTCGCGATGCACCGGGTGGAAATTCAGCGCTTGCGCTGCCGGTGTCTTCTCTGATTTTCTTGCACGAAGCCGATTGAAAATCGATCGGACACCACCACTGTAAAACGCATGAAAAAACTCGAAGCGATCATCAAGCCGTTCAAACTCGAGGAAGTGAAGGAAGCCCTTGCCGAGCTCGGCATCGAAGGCATGACCGTGACGGAAGTGAAAGGGTTCGGGCGCCAGAAAGGCCACACGGAAATTTATCGCGGCAGCGAATATACAGTCGATTTCCTGCCGAAAGTGAAAGTCGAAGTCGTGCTCGCCGACGAAATGGTGGACAAGGCCGTCAGCGTTGTCGTGGCTGCCGCCAAGACGGGCAAGATTGGCGACGGAAAGGTTTTTGTGCTCCCGGTCGAGCACGCCGTGCGTATCCGCACGGAGGAGATTGGCGAAAAGGCGGTGTGACGAAATCACGCCCCATCTTCGCCTCACGCCACACCACCAGTCCCTCGACCCCGCGTTCCGCGGCGTCTCCATTTAGCGAATTAGCGACTTAATGATTTAGCGATTTTCTCCAATCCACCACTCCATTACTCCACCACTCCAACCAATCCCATGGCCAAAGACAAAGACAAAACTCCCGCAGACGTCAGCAAAATGATCAAGGACCACGAGATCAAGCTCGTGGACTTCAAGTTCACCGATTTGCCGGGCTCCTGGCAGCATTTCACCACGACTCTCACCGAATATAACGAAGAGATTTTTACCGACGGCCTTGGGTTCGATGGCTCCAGCATCCGCGGCTGGCGCGCGATCAACGCCAGCGACATGCTCGTAATTCCCGACCCAGCGACGGCGTGGGTGGACGTCTTTAACGCCGAACCAACTCTCAGCCTCATCTGCACCATCGTCGATCCGATCACGCGCGAGCCTTACGATCGCGACCCGCGCGGCGTCGCCGAAAAAGCGGAAGCGTATCTCCAGAGCACCGGCATCGCAGACACGGCTTTCTTCGGGCCGGAAGCGGAATTTTTTATCTTCGACGAAGTTCGTTTCAATTACTCCGGCAACTCCTCCTATCATTTGGTGGATAGCTCGGAAGGCCATTGGAACAGCGCCCGCGAGGAATTTCCAAACCTCGGTTACAAGATTCGCGCGAAAGAGGGTTATTTCCCGGTCGCGCCGGCGGACAGTTTGCAGGACCTCCGCAACGAAATGTGCCTTGAGCTCGAGAAAGCCGGCATCCCGATTGAGCGCCAGCATCACGAAGTCGCGACCGCCGGCCAGGCCGAGATCGACATTCGTTTCGCGCCCATGAAAGCGATGGCCGACCACCTCCAGTATTACAAGTACATCGTCCGGAACGTGGCGAAGAAGCACAACAAAACCGTGACGTTCATGCCGAAGCCGCTCTATGGCGATAACGGTTCGGGGATGCACACCCACATGTCTCTCTGGAAGGATGGGAAACCGCTTTTCGCCGGCAATGGCTACGCCGGCCTGAGTGAGATGGCGCTCTTTTTCATCGGCGGAATTCTCCGGCATGCCCCCGCGCTCACCTGCCTGACAAATCCGACGACCAACAGTTACAAGCGCCTCGTTCCCGGCTTCGAAGCACCGGTCAACCTTGCGTATTCCGCCCGGAACCGCTCCGCCGCGATCCGAATTCCGACCTATTCGGCCAACCCGAAGGCAAAACGAATCGAGTTCCGCACCCCGGATCCCGCGGCGAATCCGTACCTCGCCTTTTCCGCCCTGTTGCTCGCCGGCCTGGATGGAATCCAAAGCCGCATCGATCCCGGTGATCCGCTCGACAAAAACCTCTACGAGCTCCCGCCGGAAGAGCTCGCCAACGTCCCGAGTGTTCCCGATTCCTTGAGCGGCGCCATCAAGGCCTTGAGTGACGATCACAGTTTCCTGCTCAAAGGCGACGTCTTCAACGCCGACTTCGTGGCGAACTGGATCGAGATGAAACAAAAGGAATACGACGCCCTGCGTCTCCGTCCTCATCCGTACGAGTTCGCGATGTATTACGACGTGTAAACAATGGAGGCCCGCGAGGTCGAGCGACATAGCGGCGGTGTCTTTACCGCCGACTATGTTAGTGATGCGCTCTGCCGCCTTCGATTGGGTCGGCGGTTGCAAACCGCCGCTCCTTGAAGCTTTGCGATAATCCACGTGATGCAAAAGGTAAACATCAGGGACATCACCTAGGAAACCTGGGCCTCCGTGCCCGGCAATTCCTTCTGCAGAAGCTAGAGACACCCGGAATATGCCGACCATAATTTCTCACGCTGCGGTCGCGGTGGCGCTAATGGCCGGCTTCCCGGCGCGGTCCGTGCCGCGGCGTTTGACGGAGCTTGGGGTTGCTGTGTCGATTGCGCCGGATATTGACGTAATCGGCTCCCGGTTCGGGATCGAGTATGGCGATCTCTTGGGCCATCGTGGACTTACCCACTCGATTCTGTTTGCTGCTTTGCTGGCTTCCGTCGCGCTGCTTTGGGCATCCCGCCGAACCGATTTATCGATGCAACGCCGTTGGACATGGCTCTACCTTTTTCTGGCGGCCGCGTCTCATGGACTCCTCGATGCATTCACAGACGGAGGCCTCGGCGTCGCGTTTTTCAGTCCCTTCAATACCGGCAGGTATTTCTTCCCAGTAACTCCCATTTCAGTCTCGCCAGTGGGTCTGAGCTTTTTCTCGGGCCGTGGAATTTCTGTTCTCTTGAGCGAATTCGTGTGGGTATGGTTGCCTGCTCTCGCTTTTTCGATCGCCGCGCTACTGATTCGGAGAATATGCCAAAAGGGCAACATCAAGCCGGCTTAGGGTCCGATAGAATCGAACAGATATGAACAAGGTAAACATCAACGACATCACCGAGGAAACCTGGGCATCGCCGAGTGGCAAGTTCGGCGGCGCGGGGAAAAACATTTCCATCTCGCTGGGACGAAAGCCCACTTCGACCGATTTGATGGAACGGCATCCGTTCGATGTCGAGATCACCCGCGTTCCGCCGGGAAAAATTCCGTATCCGTATCATTCCCACAGCGCGCAATGGGAGTTTTACTACGTGCTTTCGGGCAAAGGGGTCGTGCGGCACAAGGACGGAACGACGCCGATTGAGAGCGGCGACGCCTTTATTTTCCTGCCGGAAGAACCGCACACGTTCCTGAACGATGGGTCCGAAGACCTGGTCATGTTCCTCGTGGCGGACAATCCAATCGGCGAATCGGCCTACTATCCCGACAGCAAGAAGTGGCTGGTCCGTTCGCCTGAGCGGAGACTTCTGCGCGGAGAATCTCTCGATTATTTCGACGGCGAGGAATGAGACGCGATCCGGGATGCGGGATAGAAGCTTGTTATCTCGCATCCCGCATCTCGCATCTCGCATCTCGGATCAGAATCGCCCCAGTTGCCGAAACCACTGCAACGCGCGCCGCACTTCTGACATCTTGAGCTGGTGGCCGCCGTTGAATTGTTCGAGCCGGACGCGTTTGAACCCGGTGCGTTCGAGAGATGCCTTAACGAGAATATGACTTTGCGGTAGCGCCACGGTATCGCGATCGCCACTGCTCAACCAGACTGGCACTTCCAGAAAGCCCGCACCCGGCTGATAGCTCTTATAACCTTCGCTGAGGCGGTCCTCGTTCATGCCGCTCAGGAAAAATCCACAGATCCTGACCGAACCGCTCTTTGCCAGCATCGCGCCGAGCGTGCCGCTGCGTTTGGACCCGCCTGAAAACCCAGCAAAGGCCACCGGCCATCGCGCACTCTGGGGCCATTCCTTCCGAATGGCTTCCAGCGCCGCCGCCAGCATGGCCAAACGCCACTGGGTGGAATCGATGCGCGGACTGATCGTCGCGTCCGCTCCGAGCACGATCCAGCCTTCCGCGGTCGCGGGCGCGCGATACCATTCGGCATCCATCACACTGGTCCGATGGAAATCGCTCGTGGAGGTGACGATGAGGATAGGCCAGGTGCGCGCTGGATCGAAGGACGGCGGAAACGTCAGGACGGCGCGGCCGGTGTCCACCTTGGGGTTGCCGGCCTGCGCCGCGATATCCTGGAAATATTTCGAGACTGGGAAGCGGATCTCGATCTTGCCGCCGGGCTGGACCTGCTGGCCGGCAAGAGTGGCGGCCTGGCTGGAGGACAGCAACCCAAGCGAAATGATTCCGAAAATCAGAAACCGCATGCTTGATGTTGCAATCAAGGAGCGGCGGTTTGCAACCGCCGTTTTCGGGTCTGGCCACCTCGGGGTGGAGCTCAGAATGGAGCCTGCACCATCGTGCCGGAGGCGCAATGCGAGGCTGCGCTTTCCCTCAACGGCCTGATGGCAGGCCGTCTCCATGAACTCGCCTGAACGTGGCGTTGGCTTGGACAAGGTCGCCGTCGGCGGCGTGGACGATGTTGGACAAGCCACACAACTTGAACCCGCGCTCGGAAAGAAATTCGTTCGATTCCCAGAAGAGCCAGGCGCCGGCATAGAGCTGCTCAAAGAACACTTCCGTGTAGATGACCTGGACACGATCGAGCACGTCGGCGGCGCCAGTCAGAACCAGTCGCTCCGCGCCTTGCAGATCTAGTTTCAGCAGGTCGACGCTTTGTAATCCTTGCTGCGTCATCAACTCCGGCAGCGTCACGGTGGGAACCGTTACTGTCTTTGCCACAGTCAGATCACGCCCAAACCACTTTGAATTTCGTGAATCGATCGGAAGCAGCGAGCTAGAGGCTTCGGACCGATTGATTTCAAAACGTGCCTCGCCGTTGCGATCGGAGAGCGCCGCAGCCACCACGGCAAGGCGCGGATCACTTGCGTATCTCGTCCGCAGCTTCCCCGCCAATTCGGGAATTGCTTCGACGAGGATGACGCGTTCCGGATTGTGCAGCCGGAGGAACGCGTCGGTAAACGCGCCGCGGTTCGCTCCACCGTCGATCACATAACGGTAGGGCAGTCGCGGAAGGTGGCGCAGGTTGCGAAAGGCGCGGCGATATTTCTTGTCCAAAAGCGACCTGAGCTCCTGTCCAAGGCGAGCCATGCGTCCTTACATAGCATGCCTCTGCCAGACCATGAAATGCCTTGCAACTTATGGAGATGGGCAGATGCTTGCCCATTATGAGCTTGTTCGCTTTACTGCCCAACCTTGGCGGACCTGACTTGATCATCATCCTCCTGATCGTTCTCGTGCTCTTCGGCGCGAAGAAATTGCCGGAACTCGCACGCGGGATGGGCTCGGCTATCAAGGAATTTCAGAAAGCGAAAGATGAGTTCAGCGACGAGCTGCATAGCGCCGGGAAAACGGATGTGGCAAAGACCGACGTCAAGACCCCGGCGGCAACCGTTCCTCGCATTGAGAATTCGCCGGCGAATGTCGCCGCGACCGAAGTCCGGACCGAACCGGATCAGGCTCGGACACCGAATCCCGACCGGACGGATCGGGTTTAAGCCCCTGGAGGCGGCACGCCCACGTGCCGTGGGCTTCAGATAAGGGCAATTTGACGTTGCCCGGACATTGCGACACAGTCGCGGCTCGCGTTCGCGAACGACGCGATCCTTCCTACTGACCCGATTGCCATGCCCGACACCGACCTGCGCACCAGCATCAAGGAAATGCTGGTCAAGAACCTGATGCTTCAGACGACCGCGGCGGAAATCGGTGATGACCTTCCTCTCTTCGGGCCCGGCGGCCTGGGGCTTGATTCCATTGACGCGCTCGAACTGGTCGTCAGCATGGAAAAAACTTTCGGCGTCGGCGTCCCGAATTCCGAAGTGGCGGCCAAAGCGCTCCGGACGGTCAACACCATCCACGATTACATCCTGGAGAAACGCGCGGCCGCCTGAGGATGCCATCCCCGGAATGAAAGCTGCGATCGCCCTCCTGCTTCTGGCCGGATTCGCACTCTTCAGTATCAAGGTCAAGAACCAGCTCAACACAAAAGAGAGCCCCCTCACTTCGGTCAAGCTCGGTCAAGCAATGCCCGACTTCAGCTTGCCGGATACCAACGGCCAAATGGTAAAATTTAGTGACGTCTCGCGCCAAAACAGAATGGTGCTGATTACGTTTTGGGCCTCCTGGTGTACTCCATGCCGAATGGAGATGCCGGAGCTCGAAAAACTTTACGCAAGCAAGAAAGCCGAAGGATTCTCCGTGCTCGCCATCAATGTCGATAAACAGCGCGAAAAAGCAGACTCGTATCTGAGAAGCAGGCCAGCCGCATTCCCGGTTCTGATCGACAGGGATTCGTCCGTCTTCAAGCAATTAGGGGCGGAGGCGCTGCCGACCACGATTCTCGTCGGGCAGGACGGCAAGGTCCTCCAGGTTCTCGTGGGCGTTGACCCTTACCTCCAATTCACGGTCGAGAACTACCTTCGGCAGCAGAAGCAGCATGAACCTTGACGGCTCCGCGATTATCGAGGTCGAGGAGCTGAGCAAAGCATTTCGCAGCCGGTTACGACGGCGCCAGGTCCAGGCGGTGTTTGATCTAAATCTGCGCGTCGAGCGTGGGAGCGTTGTTGCCTTCGTGGGACCAAACGGTGCGGGGAAAACGACAACTATCTACGCGTTGCTCGGTCTCTTGAATCCAGACCGCGGGCGAATTCGTCTTTTTGGTCTGCCGCCGAAAAGCGAAGCCGCTCGCCGTCGCATTGGCTTCCAATCGGAAATCTTTCATACTTACGGATTCAAGACGGCCGAGCGGGCTTTGCGTTTCTATGGTCAGCTCGCGGAAATGCCGAAAGAGAAAATCGCCGAGGCTGTCCCCCGTCAGCTTGCGCGCCTGGGGCTTCAGGCCGCGAGCAATCGAAAAGTGCGCGGCTTTTCGAAAGGAATGGTCCAGCGGCTGGGACTAGCCCAGGCGCTTTTGCATCAGCCAGAACTGCTGATTCTCGACGAGCCGACCACGGGTCTCGACCCGGAAGGGCGCAAACTCGTGGCGGAAATTATTCTCGAAGAAAAAAATCGCGGCACGACGGTTTTCCTGAGCAGTCACATCTTGTCTGACGTGGAACGCACCTGCGATCATGTCGTTATTCTCCGTCAAGGCTCGGTTGCGTTCTCCGCCACCATGGCGTCGCTTCGCGGCGGTCCGGACGAATGGGAAATCGAAGTTGTCAATTGCTCGCCACGCGTTCGGGAATCGATCGGCGCCTCCGATCTTCGCGAACAGGGGGCCGATGTTGTGGTGCGCTGTTCGACCGCGGACAAAAGTAGTTTGCTTCGGCATTTACTCGAAGCCAATGCCGAGATCGGTTCTGTTCGCCGGACTCGCTCGCTCGAAGATCTTTACATGAAATACGCCGGAGGGACCTCCCATGGTTAAGCTGCGCGCGATCATCCTGACGTCGTTTCAAGAGACGCTTCATCGCCGGGTCCTTTATCTGGTTCTGATTCTTTCGCTCATCGTCATTGCTCTGCTAGGCAGCGAGATGGTTTACGCTCGCATGGCCGAGCAGGCCGGCGAGACCCAGGTCGTGATTAATATGGCCAAGCAGAGCTTCGTAAGAATTCTCGAAACCTGGGACTCCGCCGCGTTTTTTCTCGCCTTGTTTCTCGGCGCGACAGCGATTCCCTCGGAACTCAAATCGAAAACGATCGTGACAGTCTTGGCGCGTCCGGTGGCGCGCTGGACGTATCTCCTCGGGCGATGGATCGGAGTCCTGTTGTTCCTCTGGGCGTTCCTCCTCTTCGGCATTGTCGGCGCTCTCCTCTGGGGCAGCTTCTTCCATCTTCAATACGGCTCGCTCTTCTGGCTGGGGCTCGTTGATTTGTTCGTCCACGCAACGTTTTTTAGCGGCGTGAGTGTCGGGCTCAGCGTGGTTCTACCTCCTGCCGCCGCCGGCGCCCTTACCTTCCTCCTCACCATCCTGCCAACGTTGGTGAAGAGCACGATGGGACATCCGTTCTGGTTATATCGCGTCCCATCGTTTTTCGCCTATTATCTCGCTCCCGCTCGAATGCAGGTCGATCTGATTGAAGACAGTTTTAAGAAGGAAATGGTGGACCCGAAATATGTCCTCTACGGTCAGGTGTTGCTGGAAAATCTTCTCTATGCCGGTGCTGTCCTGCTGATCGCATGCGTTATTTTCAAGCGGCGCGAGCTGCGGCTTCGTTGACGCTCACGCGAGCTCCGCCCCGTTGATCGCGTCGATGAGCTGACGCAAGCGGCCGAAGCTGCGTCGATGCGGAGTAAAGATCAGGCGGGGCAATTCCCAAATATCCGGCTCGTTTTTCTCCTGACGTAACGCCGTTCCCTGCACGAATTCGCCGGTGCGGACGACGTCGGCAAAATCGTGGTTCAATTTCGCGACCGCCCGGCCGGAAAGTTTGCGTGCCAGGCGGACGGACAACGCTTCTCCAACCCAGCGGGACGATTGATAGACGCTGTAAAAGCGAACGATTTCCGTCACCGCATCGGACACGTTCGGCATGATCTTGAAGAAATTGAAGTCTTCTGAGTCGACGTAACCAAACTTGAAAAGATGCTCCTTAATGAAATTCAACCAGGTCTGCCAGTAGGTGCCGCCGGGGCGGTCCAAGAGCACGATCGGGATAATCCGGGCCTTGCCGGTTTGCATGAGGGTAAGCGCTTCGAAGCCTTCGTCCATCGTTCCAAAGCCGCCCGGGAAAAGAGCGAAGGCGTGAGTTTCCTTCACGAAATTCAATTTCCGGGTGAAGAAATAGTTGAAGTTAATCAGCTTGCGGTCGCCCTCGATGGTGATGTTGGCGTGCTGCTCGAAGGGAAGACGAATGTTGAGTCCGAAGCTGTGTTCCCGGCCCGCCCCGAGCTGGGCGGCGCCCATGATGCCCTCGCCGCCGCCGGTGATGACCATGAAATTGTTCGCGACCATCTGGCGCGCGAAATCCTCCGCCACCTGGTATTGCGCGTCGCTGGGCGGAGTCCGCGCGGAACCGAAGACACAGACTTTGCGGAACTGGCGGTACTCCGAAAAGACCTTCGCCGCGTAATGCATCTCCTTGAGCGACCGGTTCATGAGCTTGAGGTCGCCCGTGCCGATTTTGTCCCGCGCCATCTTGAGCGCGGTGATGATCATTTCCTGGATCAGCTCGGGTGATTTCTCCGCGCCCCAGTCGGCCACAAGCTGGCGCACCCGCTCGTCAAACGGCGGATCGATTGATGACTGGCGCCGGGCCGGCTGATTGTGAGTCGTTCCAGCCGTGAAATCTTCCACCGCAAAGTTTCGGCCATGGCGCGCGGCTGCGCAAAAGAAAGGTAGCGGCTCGCGAAACTGGACCCGCCCTTAAAGATGGACCGGCGCTTAAAGGTGGACCGGGCGCTATGCGCGCGGTCGCGCCCGCTATCTGACTTCAAGCGGCGGGACTCGATCCACCCAGGTCCGACAGAATTTCGTGAATGTAACGAATCGGGAGCGAATAATGCCCGGCGCCCTCGACCAGATGGAACTCGCAGTTCGGCAAACGATTTGCCACGTCGTGCGCGAGCCGGGGCGCGAAGGTCCGGTCTTTCGTTCCATGCCAAAGGGCGACCGGGATACGAATATCTTCGAGCGCAAATCCCCATGGCGTCGCATAAACCTCGGCGTCGGTCATGACGCCGAGGGCGGAGGAGCGCCAGGCATGGCGAGCGCTGTCGAAACAAATGTCGAACTTACGGGATTCTTGCAACACGTTCGCGTCGCACGGCTGGAGAAATTTCAGGAGCAGCGGTCGAACCCGGATCGGCATTCGCATTGCGACAAAAGGCCGGGCCAGATGAAATAGAAGCTTGAGCAAGCGCGGACTCTTCTTGCGGAACACGAGCATCCGCCGATGGATCGGAAGAAGGCCATCGAGATCGTCCAGTCGATCCAGCGGCGGGGCCCCGCTCACAATCGCAATCTTTTCGACGCGCTGGGGACTCATCCAGCCGCTGGCGAACGCATAAGGCGCCCCTCCGGAAATTCCAAGGATTCGGAACCGCTCGATCCCGAGACGGTCGGCGATTTCGTTCAACAACGGCGGCCAATCGACGAGGCGGCGGTTCGGTTGGAATTGCGAATCGCGAATTCCGGGCCGGTCCGGCGAGATGATGCGCAAGCCAAGATCGCGCGCCGCGTCGTGCGCCAGCTCGGCCATGGTCCGCGAGCTGGGCCAGCCGTGACAAAAGAAAATCGGCGCGCCCGCCGGATCCCCGTATTCACTCAGCGCGATCTGTCCGCCACTCTCCAGCGCAATTTTTTCCGTTCGAATTTTCATGGGACCCGCCCCGTAATCTGCACTCGCGGGCGCCAAACGGAAGATTGCCTTTCGCGGGAGCTGAATCGATAATCCCTGAAGACAATGCAAACAGGGCGCAGCTCGTCTGCGTATTACTAATATGAACGACAATTCACACCAGGCTGCCGGAAAAATCTCTCTGCATGGCGACGGACTTGGTGCCCCCTCGCCGGACACGGTGGAAAAACGGGCGCGCGAAATCGCGCTGATCGCGGAACGCGATCCCGATGAATTTACCGACGCGGATTGGGATCAGGCCCGGCGCGAGTTGCTCGGCGACCAATCGGTCGGCGCTCCGGAGGAGACCAACGAAAATGCCGAGGTCGTCGAAGAATGGAATGTGGTGGCATCATCGACCGGCCATCGCGCGCCTCGAATCGAAGACGAAGAGAATCTCGGTGAACAGCTTGTCACGGACGGAATCGAAGAAGCCGCCCACGACCAGATGGTCGAGGCCCGCAGGGAAGAACTCCAGCAAGAGGGCTGAGTTATTTTGAACGAGACCGAATCCCTCGTGGCCGAGGCAGCCCGCGGCCCCGCCGAAGACCGCACTCGAACGTCCGGCTCGCGCCGCCAGCGTTTGATTGCCCATTTCCGAAAGGTCCGCGAATTCAGCGCCCATCTTTGCCGGAACCTCGAGCCGGAAGATTACGTCGTGCAATCGATGCCGGACGTGAGCCCGACGAAATGGCATCTCGCTCACACGAGTTGGTTCTTCGAAACCTTCGTTCTCAAAGTCTGGATGCAGCGCTACCGCTCGGAGGTGCCGCAATACGCCTATCTTTTTAATTCCTATTACAACGCCGCCGGCGATATGCACCGGCGCGATCTCCGCGGGCTGATTTCGCGACCCACCGTGCGCGAGACCTTTCGCTTCCGCGAATCGATTGACGATTGCGTGATGAAACTGCTCGGAGAAGTGGACGAAGCGCTTTTCGAGGAAATGGAACCGGTGCTCACTCTCGGTCTTCATCATGAACAGCAGCATCAGGAGCTGCTCATTACCGATATCAAGCATGTCCTCGCGCAGAACCCGCTCCATCCGGTCTTCCACGAGGGCCCATCGGAAACAGCGAATGGCCCCGTTGGTCCGCAGCGTTTCGTCGACTTCGAAGAAGAGACGATCGAGATGATCGGCCACGACGGCGCGGGGTTTTCCTACGACAACGAAGGCCCACGGCACCGCGCCCTGGTCCCCGCCTGCTCACTTTCGAACCGCCTCATCACCAACGGCGAATATCTTGCCTTTATGGAGGCCGGCGGTTATGCGCGCCCGGAGTTTTGGCTCTCGCTCGGCTGGACGACCGTGAATGATCCGGCCTCAGGCGGATGGCGGGCGCCGCTCTATTGGGTTCAACGCGACGGGGCTTGGTGGAATTTCACTCTCTCCGGTTTTCGTCCGATCAAGGAATCGGAGCCGGTGACCCACATCAGTTATTTTGAGGCGGATGCCTACGCGAACTGGGACGGGGCACGGCTCCCAACCGAGTTTGAATGGGAGCGAGCCGCCGCCAAACTGCCGATCGAAGGCAATTTCGTGGACGACCAACGATTTCATCCCGCTCCGGCCAATGGAGACCGCCTGCCAACAGGCCGCGATGGAGCTGCCGGTCTTCAGCAAATCTTTGGCGACGTCTGGGAATGGACGCGGAGCGCTTACCTCCCCTACCCCGGATATCGCGCGGTGTCCGGCGCCCTCGGGGAGTACAATGGCAAATTCATGTGCAACCAAATGGTGCTCCGCGGCGGCTCCTGCGCCACTTCGCGAGATCATATTCGCGCGACCTACCGGAATTTCTTTCAACCGGAAAAACGCTGGCAATTCACCGGCATCCGGCTGGCCCGCGATCTGACATGAGTGGCGCCACCGGGAAGGTGACGGTCCTCGATCTCGAGCCGGTCAACGCGGATTTCCTCGCGGAAGTCCTGGCCGGCCTTTCCCGGCGCCCGCGTTCGCTCCCCTGCAAATTCTTTTACGACGAACGCGGCGCGGATCTCTTCCTGAAAATCTGCGAGCTGCCGGAGTATTACATCACCCGCACCGAGACCGAGCTCTTGCGGCGCTACGGCAAAGAGATGGCCGAATCAATTGGCGCGAACGCGGAGTTGATCGGCTTTGGCACCGGCGCGGGAATCAAGACGCGCATGTTGCTTGCGAATCTCGAGAATCCGATTGCCTACGTTCCGGTCGATATTTCCAAGCAGCGGCTGACCGATTCCGCAGTCGAATTGAGCCGCGCCATGCCGGGGCTCGAGATCCTGCCGGTCTGCGGCGATTATCTTCAGGACCTGCAATTGCCCAAGCCGCTGCGCAAACCAGATCACGTGGCCGTCGTTTTCCCGGGTTCGACGATTGGCAATCTGGAACCGAAGGTCGCGGCGGATTTCCTGCGCCGGGTCTGCCGCCTCTGCGGCAAGAGCGGCGGCCTGATCATCGGGGTCGACCTCCAGAAGAGCCGCGAAGTTTTGGAAGCCGCTTACAACGACAGCGCCGGGGTTACGGCCGAGTTCAATCTCAACCTGCTCGTTAGGGCTAATCGCGAACTGGGCGCGGATTTCGATCTTCCGCTTTGGCGGCACCAGGCGATTTACAACGAACACGAAGGACGCATCGAGATGCACCTGGTCAGCGAGGCGGCCCAGACCGTTCATCTCGGCGGTCGGGAATTTCGTTTTGCGCGCGGGGAAAAAATCGTCACCGAATTTTCCTACAAATACACGCTAGAAGGGTTCACACGCCTGGCTGTCTCCGCCGGTTTCCGCGAAGCCTCCCGCGTCTGGACCGATCCTGAACGCCGGTTTGCCGTGTTCCATTTCGCGGTCGCGGATTAGTCGCGCTTGCCGGACGTCCGTCACCCCTCGCGGGGTTTTGATGGGTGGCTGCTACCTTGCCCCGGAGTTCGCTGCGCTCACTCCAAGCTCTAATCCTTCGCGCCTCCGGCGCTCCAACAAGCGATGTGTCTGGCTTTGGATTCACGGTCCCTCTCCTCGGCACGAAGGCGTGCCGGCTCCATGCGGGACAATGGAGGCGGCTTGCCCTCAGGCCGTTGGGCCAAGGGGCGACGGGTCGAGAACAGAAAGGCGTCGCCGGGACGTTTAGACTTCGCTAGAAACAGGACGGTGAGCGCCCTCGTCGAGCTTCAGAGAATAACAAAACTGTACGGCGGCGCCATCGCCCTTCACCCGACTGATCTCGCCTTCGAGCGCGGGAAAACCACAGTCCTCATCGGCCCCAGCGGCTGCGGCAAATCGACCCTGCTCCGGTTAATCATCCGGTTGCTCGATCCAGACTCGGGAACGATCCGCTTCGACGGCGCGGCCGTGACGCCCGCGAATATTTCCGCGCTCCGGCGTCGCATTGGTTACGTCATCCAGGATGGTGGCCTTTTCCCGCATCTCACCGCGCGGAAAAACATTCTCCTTATGGCGAGCCATTTGAAACAGCCCGCGGCGGAGATGGAAAAACGGCTGGAAGAGCTTTGCGCACTGACTCGATTTCCCACGACCGCGCTCGACCGGTATCCGCTCGAGCTCTCCGGCGGCCAGCGCCAACGCATTAGCCTCATGCGGGCCCTGGCCCTTTCGCCGGAGTTGCTTCTCCTCGACGAACCGCTCGGCGCGCTCGATCCCCTGGTTCGCTCGGCTTTGCAGAAAGATCTGAAGGAGATTTTCTCCCGACTCAATCAGACCGCCGTCCTGGTTACCCACGATCTGGCGGAAGCCGCTTATCTCGCCGATCAAATTGTCCTCATGAGCGAAGGGCGCGTCGTGCAGATTGGAACGCTGGAAGATCTGCGAACGAAACCGGCCGCCCCTTTCGTCACCGAATTTATCAACGCGCAGAGAGCGCTCGCGGTGATATGAGAACGGGAATAAGAGTTGTAGCGACGGCGCTCTGTCGCCGGTTCCAGCGCTTTTCGCTCTTGCGCGCGTTACGCCGACAGAGCGGCGTCGCTACAGCAGCAAAAAAGAGGGCGGTTTGGAAAGCGCCCCTCCTTGGTTTGCTAACGGCGCTCTCCATTTTAGGAGCTTCAACCTGTTGGGCGGAGCCGATCCTCGCGGGTTCGAAGAAATTCACCGAATCATATGTCCTGGCCGAGATCGCCAAGCGCTCTTTGGAAAATGCCGGCGTCCCGACCGAGCATCGCCAGGGAATGGGAGGGACCATCATTCTCTGGCAGGCCCTGCGGAGCAACCAGATCGGCTTCTATCCGGAATACACGGGCACAATCAGCGAGGAAATTCTCAAGACGCCAGCGACCACCACCGCGGCCGAGATGCAGGAACTACTGGCGAAATCCGGTGTCGGAATGACCGGCGAGCTTGGCTTTAACAACACCTACGCCCTGGTCATGTCACGCACTGCCGCGGAGCAAAAACAAATTCGCACGATCAGCGATTTGCGAAACCATCCCGAATTTAAGTTCGGGATGACCCACGAATTTCTTAATCGGCGGGACGGCTGGCAACCACTGGCCGCTCGCTATCAGCTGGCCGGGACAAATATCGTGGGCCTCGATCACGGCCTCGGTTACGATGCGCTGCGGAACGGTTCGATCGACGTTAAAGACGCTTATTCGACCGACGCAAAAATCGGCGAGTACGATCTGGTCGTGCTCGAGGATGATCTCGGATTCTTCCCCCAATACAAAGCCGTTTTCCTTTATCGACTCGCCCTCCCGGCCAACGCCATTTCAGTTTTGCAGGGGCTGGCGGGAACGCTGGATGCGAAGCGCATGATCCAACTCAACGCCGAAGCGGAACGGACGAAAAACTATGCGCAGGCGGCTGATCTCTATTTTACCGACACCGCTTCGTCCCAAGGCCCGCGGATCGGCGAACCGTTCGGTCGCAAGTTATGGCGCTGGACCTCCCGGCACCTGCAGCTGGCGGGGCTTTCCCTGCTCCTCTCGATTGCAGTCGGAATTCCGCTTGGCATCGCCGCCAGCCGCGGCGGCGCCACCGGCCAGGTGATTCTCGGCCTAACGAGCGCGGTCCAAACCATTCCCTCCCTCGCCCTGCTGGCCCTGCTGGTGCCGGTTCCCTTTCTTGGCATCAGCGCGCGCACCGCGATTGCCGCGCTTTTCCTTTATGGATTGCTTCCCATTGTCCGCAACACCGCAACCGGCCTGCAGGATATCGCCTTGCCGATCCGCGAATCCGCCGTCGCCCTCGGCCTGGAACGTCGGGCGCGTTTGTGGAAAATCTACCTTCCCATCGCCTCGCGTTCGATCCTCGGTGGAATCAAGACCAGCGCCGTCATCAACATCGGAACAGCCACTCTCGCCGCCCTCATCGGCGCCGGTGGCTTGGGCGAACCGATCCTGAGCGGCCTGAATTTGAACGACCACGTCACGATCTTGCAGGGCGCGATTCCCGCTGCCGTCCTCGCGCTTCTCGTGCAATGGAGCTTTGATCTACTCGACCGGCTCTTGATTCCAAAAGGACTGCGGTTGTAGGCCGCTGGTAGGGACGCCGCGCGGCGTCCGAGAGTTTTTGCGACGCTCTCCAATCCGGCGGAAGGCGCAGCGCGCCGTCCCTACCATTTGCATGGAGCATTGGCGCGGGATAAATCGAAATAATGGCCATTGCCTCCGTCAATCCGACCACCGGTGAAACGCTGAAGAAATTCACCGCGATCGATTCGCGCCGGATCGAGGAAATATTGGCGAAGGCGGACCGCGCGTTTCAATCCCACCGAAAGACTTCCTTCGCCCAACGGGCGGGTTGGCTAAATGCCGCCGCTGACTCGCTGGAGAAAGAGAAAGCGCGTCTCGCCGGAATCATGACGCTGGAAATGGGCAAGCTCCTGGGCGCCGCCGAGGACGAAATCGGAAAATGCGTGCGCGGCTGCCGGTATTACGCGGAGCACGCCGAACGATTTCTGACCGACCAGAAGATCGAGACCGAAACCGGGCGCAACTACCTCCGCTACGAGCCAATCGGGCCGGTCCTCGCGATCATGCCGTGGAATTTTCCGTTCTGGCAGGTGTTCCGCTTCGCGGCCCCGGCCGTGATGGCGGGCAACGTGGCGCTGCTCAAGCACGCGGCCAATGTCCCGCAATGCGCGCTCGCCATTGAGGAAATCTTCGGCGAAGCGGGCTTCGGCGAGGGCGTATTTCAGAACCTTCTGATCGAAACAGAACAGGTGGCGCCTATCATTGACGACTCGCGAGTCATGGCTGTGACGCTGACCGGGAGTGAGCGCGCCGGCAGCGCCGTGGCGAGCGCCGCGGCCCGCCAGATCAAGAAGAGCGTGCTGGAGCTCGGCGGAAGCGATCCGTGGATTGTGATGCCGAGCGCCGATCTCGACGCCGCGATCAAAACGGGAGTCGCGGCGCGAATCCAGAACGCCGGCCAATCGTGCATCGCCGCGAAGCGTTTCATCCTGGCGGAACAAATCTACGACCGGTTTCTCGACGAGTTCGTAAATCGAATGCGGTCGCTCAAGGTGGGCGATCCGCTCGATCCGGAAACGGAAATCGGGCCGCTCGCCACCGAAGCCATCCTGCGCGGCGTGGACGAGCAGGTGCAGAAATCGGTCGCGGCCGGCGCCAAATTGCTGACGGGCGGGAAACGGGTCGAGCGCGCCGGTTTCTTCTACGAGCCCACGGTGCTCGCCGATGTTCCACCTGATTCCCCGGCCTATCGCGAAGAGATTTTCGGGCCGGTCGCGAGTGTGTTTCGAGCGAAGGACGCGACCGAGGCGATCCGGATCGCGAACGACAGCTCGTTTGGCCTCGGCGCCAGCGCGTGGACCAACGATCCGGCGGAGAAAGAGATCTTCGCAAACGAACTCGAAGCCGGAATGGTTTTCATCAACAAAATGGTTGCCTCCGATCCCCGGCTGCCCTTCGGCGGCGCGAAGCGTTCCGGTTTTGGACGCGAGCTCGGCGTCGATGGAATCCGCGAGTTCGTCAACCTGAAGACTGTCTCGATCGCGTAAAGATCATAGCTTCCTCTCAGTCACCATGCATCCCCACGGATTTTTCAAGTTCGGAACCCTTCTATTCCTTTTAAACAGCGCCCTTGCTGCAGCCAGCGATGAAGAGAAATCGCCGGCCGTTTCCTTCGATACGTTCCCCCTGCCCGTGAAGCGATTCTATGTGTTCTCGAACCCCGGCACGCCTGTAGCAAAGGCGCTGGAAATGAATAGCCCCTTCCCAGATGATTTTCCGCCCAATACTGCAGTCTATCTGGAGGATCTTCGCAGCTATCCATCGTTGGAGAAGGGGCCACGATACATGATGACCGCCAGGAATGTGCTACGGGTCTTCAACATATCCGGGATGAAGACTGCTCCCTACGAGACAATTCAATCCTCCGTTAAGGAGTTGCGCGCACTTTTAAAGGCACGATCAGCTGTTCTCAAACACAGGGAAGACAAAGGCCAAAACGAAGCGCGTTTTCCCGATTATCCGTCGCGTAATGCCGGACATCTCGTCGAAGTCAAACCCAGTTTTGTCGATGCCCCCTGGGGAAGCGGATTCTTCTATGTCACCAGGTTTGTCCAAGGCATCGGCGAATGGCCCGACAATGAGACCCTGGTCTATTTGCTCCAGGGTCTGAGCAAAGATGGTCGATACTATGTCTCCGCCGATTTTCGAATTACCCATCCAGCGTTAGAGCACGCGAAACCAGCCAATGACAGCAACGAAGAAGCGGACAAGTTGACGGAAAAACTCGGCGCTCTTTTGGCGAAGGAGCGCGACGACTCATTCACACCGTCGCTAAAAAAGATTCGAGACTGGGCCGCGACTCTGAAGATTGAGTAAGGCTTATCGCTGTGCCGGCATCGTCAGCGACGGCAGGACCGTTTCGATGCTGGCGCGTTCCGGTTCCAGCCACGGTGGAAGCACGAGCGATTCGCCGAGGTGCGCCGGGTCTTCGTCGACGGCAAATCCCGGGCCTTCGGTCGCGAGCTCGAAAAGGACGCCGCCGGGTTCCGGGAAATAGACGGACTTAAACCAAAACCGGTCGATGACGGGCGTTGGCCGCGAGCCGCCGTTGCGCACACGCTCGCGCACTTCGAGCTGATGCGTTTCATCGTCCACCCGCCAGGCCAGGTGATGGATACTCCCGGTTCCCCAGGCGCCGCGAACAGCCATGGGCATTTCGCGAATGTCGACATAACTGCCCGATTTTCCGTCGCCGACCGCATAGCGATGCCACCCGCCCTCGGTCCCGACATGGGTAAAATCCATCGCGTTCGAGAGAAACGAAGTGGTCCGAACGAGGTCGGGCTCCACTAACCGCGCACTTTCCAAACCGCGAATCTGATGTTCGACCGCGATCGGGCTTCCTTCCCACGGCGTGAATGGGCGGCGCGTGGAATCTTCGCTTTCCACCAGCGCAATCTGTAGTCCGTGGGGGTCGCGGAGGGGAAGGGCTTGCCGTTCGAAACGGGTCTCGGCATTGCCCAGGCTCGCTCCGTATTTCTGCAACCGGGTGCCCCAGAAATCCAAACTGCCGGGCGGGACCGCCAGCGAAACCTCGCTGCTCAGGCCGTAACCATCACGGCTTGGCGCCATCCGAGCCCAGGGAAAGAAGGTGAGATCGGTGCCTGGATGACCTTCGGCATCCGCGTAAAAAAGATGATAGGTACTTGGATCGTCCTGGTTTACACTTTTCTTAACCAATCGCATTCCCAGGACGCCTGCATAAAAATCCAAATTCTCCTGGGCCGGTCCGGAAATGGCCGTGACATGGTGAAGTCCTCTGACGCTTTGCATTGCCCGCCATCATCGCGCGGCGTGACCGCCAGCGCTATTGCAAATGCGATAACAGCCTGATGTTTCGACAAGTGGGAAGGGTGGCAGCCGATCAGCTTCAAGGAACGGCGGTTTGAAACCGCCGACACCGAAGACGGCGATTTCAAATCGCCGCTCCTTGAGGCTGAAGGCGGAAAATTTCCCGCTATTGCAAATGATAGGCTTCTACGAGCGCGATACCGCTCGTCCCGCCGACGCCACTGACCACTGCGGTGTAATTGCCCGGCGCCAGATCGGCGAGGATCGCCGATTCCAAATCATTCGTAGGGGCGAGACCGGTGCCGGCGATCGCCGCCCGTTGGGAATCCTTCCAGTTGTTGTTCGAGAAAATCACGGCGCCGTTGGCATCGAACAAATTCATCTGCGGATCGGAAATCGCGTTCTGAATCCCCGCCCCCGCCAGCGATGGACCAAGCGCCCGAAACAGAACCCGGGCGGTATCCGGTCCGGTCACGATGGCTCCGCCAATCATGACGTTTTGGCCGGCGCCCACCAAGCCACGCGTGCTGAGATTACCGAGCTTGGAGGCGGCGCTTTCCTCCAGGTCGTAAACTTCCACGAGACCAATTCCCGTCGCGTTGCCCAGGCCGCGCAGGACGGCGGTGTAGGCGCCGGGCGCAAGATTGGACAGGATCGCCGACTCGAGATCATTCGTGGGCGCGAGATTCGCGTTGAGGAGGGCCTGTTCCTGGGACTCTCGCCAATTATTATTGTTCACGAGCAGGTTGCCGGCGGAATCGTAAAGATCGAGCACGGGATCGCTGAGGCCCCCCTGGACTCCAGCGGCGGCGAGCGACGGCCCGAGTCCGCGCACCACGACCTGCTTGGCGGTGTTTCCAGAAATGATTAAGCCGGAAATCGCCACATTGTTCCCAGTGCCGACTTGGACCCGGGTGGACATGTTCCCGAGCGCATCGTGGCCAGTCACCCGGACAACGACCGCGTCGTAGGCCACGGCATGCACGCCGTCATCCGCGCTGAGCAGGAACGTGTAAGTGCCCGGCGTGTTCATGGTCGCTGTCGTCGACGCTTGACCTGGGTTTCCGATGACAACGCCGGCCGGACCGGAATAAAGTTTCCAGAGAAGAGTCGCCTGCCCGGACGGATCGGTCACGGTCCCGCTCAGCGCGATGTTGGCCGGTGCTTCCAGAAATTGATCGGCGCCCGCCGAAACACTCGGCGCGCCAGGCGACCGTGGACCTTCCGTCGGGCCTGTCGTCTGGATAATCTCGAAGCTGCTGATGCCGATGGTCGAAAGATGATCGAACGCCGTTGCGCTGAACCGATCGTCGGGACAAACAGAGACCGAGAAGAAATTCCCGTTGTCCGCGACCAGCGCTCCATATTTTTTGAGCGCCCGCAGAACGGCTTTTTCCTCGATCGTCCAGGTCTCGGGAATAACGAAACTCGATTTGAGCCGGACGCGCTGGCCCATCGCCGGGTAGTTCGTCGAAGTGGCCGGAATCGAGGAAGCGTAGTGGGTCGCGGGGTAAATATATTCGCGGCGGGTCTTGGCCACGACGATGCGCAAGGCGTGCTCGACCATGCCGCGCTGGCATTCATCGTAGCGAACCACGGCCGGAAACATCGGCAATCCCGCCGCGTCACCCGAAGTCCATCCGGCGGGACGCAACGTATTTGAATTGAGATTGAATTTCGCACCGTTCGACGCCTCCCAACCGCCGGTAGTCAACTTCGTCAGCCACGTCTCCCAAATCGAGCCCGCACCCGGCGCCACGATGATGGCGTGGCGATCCCCGCCCGTGTTGTTCACATCCTGTTGCCATTGCTGCAAGGTGAGATTGCCAGTCCCACGCGGCCAGGTCTCGATCGGGAGATTGCTCGGAATGGGATAGCTGCCATTCGGAAAGGTGCCCCCGTCGAGGTCTGATTCGTCCGGGTAGTTGAAAAATGGGATTGTCAGCCGCGGCTGATTGTCCGGGACGAGGACATAATTCATCTCGTAGAATGGGCGAAGCGTCCGGCGGTTGGACGCGAGGTCATTCGTGATCTGGGCAATGATTGCCTCGGAGTTCGGGTGCACCGGCCGGCGGGAAATGTCTTCGTTCCACGGGTTCTCACGCGGCATGATTTGCATCGCGGAAACGATCGCGTCCGCTGCCGCGGTATTGAACAGGGTCGGCGCCGTAACTACCGGCGCGGGCCCCAGGATCCGGCCCTCGTGGTTGATCCGTTCGGCGTTGACCGCGGAAGCAGCAATTAACGAGAGGAACAAAAGGCGTCGCATGTGCGGTAAAGGCAGCAGTACTTAAGCCGAAAAACGCGTTGTAGCGACGGCGCTCTGTCGCCGTAAGAACGCTTTGGCAGCAGAGCACGCTTGTTACGCCGACAGAGCGGCGTCGCTACAACGTGATCGAAGCAACCCTTACAACCAGCGCCGTTTCTTGAAATAGATGATCTGGAAGATCGCCAAGGCGAGCATGACGGCCCAACAACCGACGTATCCATACGGGGAAACCAGCTCCGGCATGTTCCAGGGAAGTTTCTTGCCGTCCACCTCGCGCGCGAAATTCATCCCATAAACGCCCACGATAAAAGTGAGCGGAATAAAGATGGAGGTGACGACCGTCAAAACCCGCATGATCTCGTTCGTCCGAATACCGACAGCGGAGAGATACAATTCCATCAATCCCGAGAGCACGTCGCGATAACTCTCCACCAAATCCATCAGCTGGACCGTGTGATCGTAACAATCGCGCAGATAGACCTTCGTCCCCTTGGTGACAAAGCCGGTTTCATCGTGCATGAGAATGTTCACCAGATCGCGCTCCGGCCAGACGTAACGGCGGAGGCGCGCGAGGGTCCGTTTGTGGCCGTGCAATTCCGCAACCGGGCTCGCGTTGGGTTGTAAATCGACCAGGCCTTCTTCGATCGCCTCGATCTTCGCCCCCACGTCTTCAAGCACCGGGTAATAGTGGTCCACGATCGAATCGAGCAACGCGTAGGCGAGATAATCCGGGCCCATCTTGCGAATGGTGCCGGTGGTGTTGCGGATGCGGGCCCGGACCGGCTCGAAGACATCGAACTCCGCTTCTTCCTGGAGGGTAATGAGAAAATGTTTGCCGAGGAACATGCTGACTTGCTCGCCGCACATGATCTGCCCGCGATCGAGGTAAAGCATGTGGGCGACGAGGAAAAGATAGTTGTCGTATTGTTCGACCTTTGGCCGCTGAAAAGTGTCGAGCACATCCTCGAGAGCCAGGGGAT
Organism: Chthoniobacterales bacterium; assembly: GCA_035274845.1. Taxonomy (NCBI): domain Bacteria; kingdom Pseudomonadati; phylum Verrucomicrobiota; class Spartobacteria; order Chthoniobacterales; species Chthoniobacterales bacterium. The sequence goes on along the minus strand of DATENU010000020.1, from coordinate 340,514 downwards.
GCAAATTGAACTTCGAACCGAGCGCCCGCAGAACCTCGATGTCGCCCAGGCCGTCGATGTTGATCCAGGTCACGCGCTGGTTGTCGAAATGCGAAAGGAGCTCGGTGGTGTCCTCGATCACGCGCTCTTCCAGGGCAACGCGGTCGTATTCGATGAGCGTAATGACCGGCTTGCGCCGCAACACTTCTTTCTCCAGGCGCAGGGTGCCGGGAGATTCGCCCGGAATTGATTTGCGTAATCTGAGCATGAGTTACGGAAAAGGCTGCGCCGTCATCGCCGCGACCGCCACGTTTTTTCTCCGGCGCAACTCCATGATCCAAAGGCCGGCGATCGTCAACACGTCGCTGATCAGGTGGGTGGTTTGGGTGGAACTGACGGTGGCCGGTTGCAGCGTCGGTTCCAGAAGGTCGCGCACCGGTTTGATCTCGGTGGCGGTCGAACCGGCATCGGATTGTTTAAGCGCCGCGAGAGTCGCGTGCCGCTGCGTCGCCGTCGCTTTTATGGCGTCAAGATTTTCGTAGGCGAAGAGACCGAACAGGATCGAAACGATCAAGGTCGTCAGGGCGGCCGGCTGTTTCCGCAAAGACGAAAAAGCGAGAATCCCGCCGACGATGACGACATAGAGCGTCCAATAATTCTGCAACGCGGTGGTCCGCTCGAAATAGAGCTGAATCAGATCGGTATATTTCATGGCAGCGCTCATTATTGAAGGAGCCGCGGCGTGAGTGCGAGGAGAAATACGGGTTCGCTCTTCACCAGCGGTCTGACGGGGAGGTAACCGGGCTGTTACTTTTCTTCATTTTCGAATTTCGATTTGCGATTTTCGATTGAGGAAGGCAAAAGAGAAGGGGTGATGTTCCTCCATATCCTCGCCGGAGAGACGATTTTCCAGCAGCAGGAAAGAACGCTTTGGGGCATAGAAAGCGCGCTGTGGTGGGCCGTGGCCTTGCTGGTCATCGTGGCGTTGACAGGTTTTGCCGCGGTCGCGCGCCTTACGAAATTACGGGAGGTGAGCCGAGCGATCCTGGAGGAGCAACAGAAAGCGACGAAGATGCTGCAATATCTCAACGAGCGGGAATACGAGAAGGCGAAGCAGGTCCACGGCGACAGAGCGCCGTCGCTACAGCAAGAGAAGAAACCGGCGGTACCGGAGATTTACCGGATCGATTAGCCGCGCGCCCCGGATAAGGGAGATCGGCCAATTCAATCTTGAGTGGCTCCCTGGTTTCGTGATTAATTAGCAAGAGCGTATAGTGCGGATCTGGAGGTGCCATGGCTCCCTTCTACCGGCCCACCCCACAAATGACCAACCCCAACCCCAATTTCCTTAATCCCTCGAAAATCCGCGTGCACATGCACGTGCACGCGCTTTCGCCTAATTCTCGTTAGGCCACTAGTGTCGGCCGTATTTCCTGTTATGAAGACTGTCAGATTGCCCCGCTCCTTCACAGTGACTGCTTCAGGAACTGTCGGAGAGGTGTCGCGGGTGGACGAGACGTTCATCGAGAACACAAAGAAAATCATCCTGGCCGCTGCTCACATTGAGTCGCAGCTTGAGCGGATTATCATGCGATTTCTGTTTCCGCAGGCAAATGAGCAGCAATCGCTCTTTGAAGCCGCGATTCTTACGGCAGAGTTTTTCACGATGTCGGCGAAACGACGTGTTTTCCTCGCTATTTTAGCGAACTTCGACGCCATCTCTGGCGCCGAGCGATCCGAGATTGATCGCCTCCTCGCTAGAGTCATCCGCTACCGAAACGCGTTTACACATGGTCGAGTTTCTTACGGCAAGGCTTATGAGGCGACCCTGAGTTACTTCGAGGGCGCGCCTAGGACAGCAGTGATCACAGATGATTACTTGACCACCTTGGAGACGGATATTCTTTCTTGCTTCACCGTGATAGATGAGCTCGCTGTAAAAGCCGGACTGTATCCGGCACCCAAAACAATGACCATGCCCTCGGCCTAACCCTACGATGGAGCGAACGACGGACCGCTGTGCGCTTTCAGTTTGAGATGACTTCCACACTTCTATTCCGTTCGACACGCGGTCTCGTCCGCCGTCGCTCATCTTGTTCTCGTTAGACCTGTTCAAGATGAAGGAACCAGTCCTTGTATGTCCACACTGCGGTAATATGACCCCGCACAAAGAGGTCTTCCGCCACAGCTACATCGGAGATTGGTATAACTCCAAAGGAGAGCCGATGGAAGATCCTCCCGAATCCTGCTATATCGGTTTCTCCTGCTCGACGTGTGGCGATCTAAGTATTTACGAGAGCGTCGACGACGCTGGCGAAATCGGATCGTTGGTTTTCCCAGCTGATGTCGCTCTCGATAAATCCATTCCGGAAATAGTCGCTGAAAACTACCGTGAGTCCAAGCGCGTGCAAAAGGTTTCCCAAAATGCTTTCGCGGTGTTGATGCGGCGCGCTCTGGAAGCTCTCTGCGACGACAGAAAAGTGCCGTCAGGCACGCTTCATACTCGGCTCAAACATCTCGCCAACACTGGGGAAATCCCGCCTACACTTGTTGATATCACATCGGTCCTGCGCACCCTCGGGAATTCCGGCGCTCATAACACTGAACAGAAGGTAACGGTCCCGATGACGTGGCAAATGGATAAGTTCTTCCGAACTTTGGTTGAGTATGTTTATGTAGCGCCGGCGCGTCTAGCGGAGTTTCAGAAAAGCATCGCGCAAACCAAAACTCAACAAAGCGGAGCAGAAGAGGCCTAACCCCTATGAAGAGTGTCAACGAGTGAGTTGGCGTGTGGCCTTGGCGCAACAGGCTTTCAACCCAGGGCACAAACTCCGTCGGCGCGAAACGCCGGGCTGCCTTGGCCAGGAGGTTGGGCTTCCGCCGATGAAGTTCCTCCCGCCAGCTGCCGATCGCATTATCCCGGAAAAGCGACGCCCACGATGTTTTCCCTGCCTTCAGGCCGAGGCTCAACTTTGCAGTGCAACATTAGCTAGAGCGCTTCATTCGTGAATCGATTTAGGGCCGCCACGATTTCGGGTCGAATGATTACCGTGGGACGAACGCCCCGAATCAGGTCGAGCGCTTCTGGAACCGTCGCGGCCAGCCCGGCGCGCAAGAGATACGCGGCCGCAGCCGCAGCCGTCCGCGAGTATCCGATTTTGCAGTGAACGTAAACGATGCCCCTGGCGGATTGTTCCGCGATGAAGACTGCCATTTCCTCGAGCTGCTCCGTCGTCGGCGCGGTGAGGTCGAGTACCGGCATGTTTAGATAAGTCATCGTCCGGAATGGCGGCGGCTCGGAAAATTCGGCGGTGAGATCGAGGATGGCGGTGACTCCCTGCTGGACGGCCGCGGCAGCTTCCCGTCGGTTGAGAGTTCGGCCGATCCACACTCGCGGCGTCAGCTCGTGCCACGCCCGGCATTGCCGCTGGTAGTAGAGGCGGGAGAGTTTGTGACCTAACAAAACAGGGCCCAGCGCCCACCACGACGTCCAAGGTAACTGACCGTTCTCTTTCCGGAACACTACCGGGCCGAAACCGAAGTAGGCTGCCGATGCGATGCCCAGCGACACCACCGGCCAAAGCAGGAACGCTCCCCACGGCCACCAAAGAACAACCAAGCCCAGAACAATCAGAGTGCCGATGAAATAGTATGCGCCGACGCGCCGATTCGCCATGACCGGAAGGCGCGGAGCCGGTTGCCGAAAGAAGTAGAGGCAATAGGCGCCCAGGGCGAAGCCGGCCACGACATCCATGACATGATGTTGATAAGTCAGGACTGCCGAGAGTCCGATGAGAATGAACCAGATGTTGGAAGCCTGACGTAAGACGCCGCGGGTATGGCGCGCGTAAAATTCCGCCAGGATGGTGCGCAGCGCGATGTGGAGCGATGGCAGCAAATTGTAAGGCTGATCCAGTCCCCGGAACCAATCGAAGAGCGCGCCGAGCCAGCCGTCCGCGTGCGGGCGCTCAAAAGCAAAGCGCAACGGGAAGAGGAGAAAGCAAATCCCGCCGACGAGAATCGCGGCCGCGATCCGGTTTGAAAACGTAGCGAGTTCGCGGTTGTCCCGGCAAAGAAACGGGGCCGCGACAAAAAACAGGTCGATCGACATGTAGGGAGCGATCATGAGCGGGACAAAGGGGATGGAACGCTCCCACTCGAAGAACAGCGTCGGGACGTTGGCCCGGTGCGCGGTGAACCAGTTGCACCAGCCGTAAACAATGAGGAAAAGCGCCGAGAGGCCGATTGAGGCCGCAAGAGCCTTAAAGGTGGATCGATCGCTCCGCCGCTCGATGTTCTTACCGTGCGCCATTGGCGCCATTCTCACCATCGCGCGACGGAGCGCGCGATCCACCTGGCGATCCATCACGTCGCGCCACGGACACGCTGAAAATCCCCCACTCATCGATCTCCATCGTCATCTTTTCGAAGCCGGCTTCACGGACCACCTCATCCATTTCCGCCGTCGTGCGACAGCGCATGATCCACGGCTCTCCTTCCCGGTTGCGCAAAACTCTCGCGATGAATTCGAGCTGCGGGTGCCACGGCTGGTTCGTGTAGATGAGATAACCGCCCGGCTGGATGGCGTCGGCGAGACCGCGGAGCGACGTCAGCACCTCCGCATTCGAAGGAAACAGCTCGAACAATCCCGAGACAATGCCGATCGTCGGGCGGGGTTCGATCGCGGCCAGCGAGGAGCGATCGAACGCGTTCCCCACCTCGACGGTTACGTTCGTTAGGCCAAGTTCGGCCGCGAATCGCGCCGCGGCCTCCACATTCTCCCGTTTGTAATCCCGCAGCAGCGCCGTCATCGGGATCTCCGGCAAGCGGTGCATGGTTTCGAGCAGATAACGGCCGCCTCCCGCCGCGATGTCGGCGATCCGGACGGGCAGGCCGCTGGCCTGAACGCGCTCGATTACCTGCCGTAAAAGGATTTCGAGATTTTTCTTTCGCTGCCGAATTCCGCGCCAGCCCGGGCTGTTCAGATAATTGCGGTCGATGAGCCGGCCCAGCGCCGTTGCGCCGCGCGGTTTGTTTTCGTAAACATAATCGAGCGTCAATCCGGAATCGAAACCGCTTCGCCAGCCGAGGTCGATCCCTTTGCTCAGGCGTCCGCCGGTTTTCAATGCGCCGCGGACGAGGGCAAACTGGGGACCGCCGCGCAGCTTCAGGCGCTCGTATTCCTCCCAGGTATGACCGTACTTGTCGGCTTCGAGCAACGAGGTCCGAGCAGGCGGCGCCGCGAAACGTTCGAGAATGAATTCGCGGGCACGATCGACCACCAGGGCCCGTTCCTTTTCGTGAAAGAGCGCATGAAACGCCGCCGGAAAAACGTGCATCCTTTTCATCGGCGACGAAAGGCCGTTGAAGAATTCTCGTTGCGCCTCCAGGCTGACGACCCAATCGCGGCCGGCGGAAAGCATCAGCGTTGGGACATTGATCGCGCCCGCATCGGCCAGGAGTCGCGTGCCGGCGTCGTGTAACCCAAGGAGAACGTTGACGGCGATCTGGCGAAAGATCAGCGGGTCGGCGTTGTAAAGCGCCGCCTGCCCGGGATCGTGGGTAAGCATCTTCGCTTTCACGTAACTCTTCACGAAGCCGGGTCCGAAGAATTTTTGTTTCAACCGGAGCGACGGAATGGCGAACGGAACGTAAAGCCGAACCCGAAACGCGGGAGTGGCCAGGATCATCGCGCGGATCGGCGGCGCGTAATCGTGCACCCAGGCCGCGGCGGTGACCGCCCCGACGCTGTGGGCCAGGACGATCATGTTTGGCAACTCGAAGCCATGATGTTCGCTGACGTGGCGGACAAAGGCATCGACGTCTTTCACCATCATGCCGAAATTCTCCGCCGAACCGCGCTCGCCCGGCGACCGGCCGTGGCCGCGCGCGTCCCATGCGAAGACGGCGACGTCGTCGAGGCCGAGCATTTTCACAAATTCCGCCCACCGTCCGGAATGTTCGTGACCGCGGTGGAACAGGAGGAGCGCTTTGTCAGTTTTCTTCGCGGGAATCCAGGCGCGATAAAAAAGCTGCACGCCGTCCCAGGTCGAAAAGAATTGCCCGGCTGGCGCTCCGCTTGCCGATCGCGGTTCCGATGGCAACCGGAGCGGTTGCCCTACAACAGATTCAGACGGCGTCGGTTGCCCGGAAATGGATTCAGTGGCTTGCACGGTTATGGCGCGAGTTTCTGCACGGCAGCCCGCAGCTCCGCCGCAATTGCGGCGCTCGAATTCCTGTCGGGAATGATCGCACCATAGCTTCGCGGCGCGCCGATGATCAGCCGCACTTTGCGCGGGCGTGGCAGCCGGGAGCCTTTCGGCCAGGCCCGGGCAGCGCCGTCGAGGTAACAGGGCAAAACGGGAATGTCTCGCCCGGCCAGAAGCGCGCCGATGCCCGGCTTAAATTCCTGGAGCGTGCCGCTCGTCGACCTGGTCCCTTCCGGAAAAATGATCAGGACGTTGCCGGCATTCGCCAGCAACTCGGCGCAAATTCCGAGACTTTGCCGGACATGGTTCTGGCGCGCGAAAGGCAGGGCGTTCGCCACCACCGTCGCGATCCAAGTTCGCGGCACGCTTTTGAAAAAATAATCCGCGGCAGCCGCGGGAAAGGCCCGGTGCAATCTTCGTAACGGGAGAGCGGAGAGCAGGCAAACGGTATCGAGATGGCTGGAGTGGTTGGCGACCAGAACAAATGAGCGATTACTGCGCAGATGTTCTTCGCCCACGATTTCGAACCGGCAATAAACCCGAAGAAGAGCCCGAATGATCAGCGCCACGAGCGAACGCAAGCCATAGACGAGCATGTCCGGCTCACGAGGAAAATGGCGGAGCCGTTCGACCATGGTTTGGTCGAGGTCCTGGGCGGAGTCGTATTGCCATTTCTTCATCGCAATTCGGTGTAGTAACCAGCCATGTGGAGGAAGAGCGGCGCAACGTAAATCAAACTGTCGATCCGATCGAGAATGCCGCCGTGGCCTGGGATCAAACCTCCCATATCTTTCGTGCCAATGTCACGCTTGATCACGCTGATGGAAAGGTCGCCGAGTTGTCCGCCGATGCCAACGATCAGTCCGGTCAGGATCAATTGCCACGGGCCGAACTCCGGGAACGAAAACCGCAGCAGCCACGGCAGCACCATTGAGACCGCCAGCGCGCCAAGAGCGCCTTCCCACGTTTTTTTGGGACTGATCTCGCTCCGCAACGGGTGACGTCCGAAAAGCCGGCCAAAGGTGAACGCGGCCACGTCGTTCAGTTCCGTCGCGAAGATGACATAGAGAAGATAGCCATAGGCGTTCACGGCATTGGCCAGGAATCCGAGGTGGCCGAACATCCAACCGATGTAAACAAAGCCAACAATGCCGAGCGACATTCGCTGCAATTCGCCGCGGGCGCGGTTTCTCAGGATCGGCACGAGCAGAATCAGCGCAATGGCGAAGACCGGCACCGCCACAAAAAAGCTGTACCAGCCCTGGCCCGGTTCCTCGCCGCGCGGATGCGAAACGAGCGACGCCACGCCGACCGTCACGATGCCGGCATAGACAGCGCCGGTCATCCACCAGTCGCGATAGAGCCCGGAGGCGCGCGCGAATTCCTTAAACCCGAAAATGGCGAGAAGCGTAACGCCAACAATCGTGGGAACCCGCCCGGCGAAAAGCACCGCCAGGCCGATCGGCGCCATCACGAGCCACGAACGATAGGTGCTCCAGATCGGCCCGAGTGGTTTCTTGAAACCCCAATGGAGAAGACCGAGCACGATCCCCCCGCCCGCCAGCGAGAAAGAAATAATGAAGAGATAGGCGCGGAAGATCGGGTCCTCGAGCGCGTGATGTGGCGACATTAATGAGAGGCGGACTTCGCTTTCAACGCCGCCATGATTCGCTTCAGCCGGATCGCCATGGTCTGCAAGCAACCTGCCACGACAATCAGGCAAGCCCAATCCAGAATCGTCAAGCTTCCGAAGCGAACCGCCCCGTGGTTCCAACGGAGGCACGCGAACGTGAGCCACGCGCCGGCGTGAAGCGTCACCATCCGCCACGGCTTCGACATCGTTCCGCTGAATTCGCGCTCTCCCCCAACCGCTTGTCCAAACATCCCCACATAGGCGGTCAGGAGGGCGAAAATTGCAGCCCAATAACCCAGGAACGGGTTCATCCAGCCGCTGTGGGCGGCGCCGGCGAAAATCAGCACGTCGGAAACACGATCCGGAAGATCGTTCAGGATTTCTCCGCGCGAGCTCGCTTTGCCGGACGCGATCGCCACCATGCCATCGAGCATGTTGAACCAGAGCCGCAATTGGCAGAAGAGCGGCGCCAGGATAAGCAGCCACGGATGTTCCCCTGATTTCCAAAAGCAAACCGCCGCCAGCGCCGCGGCGACGATCGACGCGTACGAAATCGAATCCGGATGAACGCCCAGCCGGACGCAAAGCCTGGTCGCAAAATGGGCGGTGGAACGAAACCCTTCCGCGATCGGCCGTCGCGAAGTTGGTTCGTATTGCCCCATGCGAAATCGTGCGATCTGGTTTTGGTTCTACGGTTTCTCCGGCGCACGGTCAATCGGCGGCTTTACAATTCGAGGCAAATACGGCCGCACGGTGTAGCCGCGGCCCGCGGGATTAGTGTAGCAACACATTATTGCAAGTCGGCCCGAATCAGTTAAACCCTTCAATTATGCCTCCGGTGGAACAAGTCCCTCCCCACTCAACCCGCAAATCGCTCGTCGTTTGGGCTGCGGTCACGCTCGCCGTTGCCGGGATTAGTGCGTATACGACACTCACTGTTCGCGAGAAAACAGACCCTGATTGTCAGCGACTTCATGGAATGCTTGAAACGGAATCCCAAGCGCGACGTGACGCCCAATCCCAATCACGTGACGCAGAAAAGGAAGCGACGAAGGAGAAAATGGCGCGAGAAGAGGCAGAGAGCCGTGTAGCGGTCGCAATTGCCAAACAAACCGATTCAGAGAAGCGCCTTAGCGATCTCGAGCGACAGATCGCAATCGCACGTGAGGCCAAAACTGCCGCCGAGCCGCGAGCAGAACGTGACAAAAAAACCACGGAAGGAGTCGGAGGAGAAAGAAATAAAACGGACAAGGCAATATCAACATTCAGCCGCGAACAGAGTGCAACATCGTCGGAAGCTGAAGCGACTCCTGCGCCCCAAGACGTAACCCGGCGCAGCTTCGACTGGGGCGATGTAGTTGCGACGCCTGAATGGGCGCGGCTGGGCGCACAGGAGCTCGAAGTATCAGTGAACTTTGTGAATAGGAGCCAACGGACGCTGTGGATAATCCCCGCCTCGCGAAGAAGCGAAGGCGGCATTCAAGCGTCAGACAACGTCAAGAATAACTATGATTTGAAGGCTACCGGTGGCTTCAAACGTCAATCTGAAAATCTGCGGGCGGATTCGCCGAGGGTTAACCAATTTCTCGAGCTCCAACCGAGTGTGCCGTCCCCGGCTACTTTCACGTTCGTCCGAGGAAGATTATCGATCCGCGGCGCGACTGAGGTTCGTTTCTTCGCCACGCTCACTATTATCGAGGACCGCCAGACGTTGAAGTCTTACAATCGAGCGCTCACGGCAACCTTGAATCTGAAGTGAGCACGCGCAACGGCAGTAAGGTTAGCCCAATTCGCAGCGATGAACGTGATTCACGTATATCATCGAAGCACCCTCACCCCGAGCTTTTTGCAAGAAAACGCCCGACTCTGTGGCCCTGCGAAACGGGCACTCAGACCCACCCGCGATTACTCTTCGGGATGAGAGTGGTGGTTTAGGATTCCGAGTCGTGACATTTCCGAATGGAATATCCCTTCCCAAAACGAATGTCGATACTGCGCTCTGACCCAGACCTCATTCCACTTCCGTCAGACTGCTCCCAGAGCCGGTACCACACGGAGTTCACCTAGTATGACCGACGACTTGGAACATAAGCGCTCTAACGCGTTGGAGCAGTATAAGGAGCTTTGCGAAACGTGTAGATACTACGACGCCAAGTTCTGGTCTTTCCCCGCCACCGCCTTCACATTCGAAGCTGCTGGGCTCCAGTTCCTGCTAGGTAGCCCACGAAGCGGTTGGCAACCAATAGTGGTGGCCGCTATGCTGACGATGGTTTTCTTTGGGTTTACCTATCAACTAATTCGTTTCCGCTCCTATCAATTGGTAACCGAAATGAATGCCCGAGCGCTCTTGAGTGAGTATTTCCCACATCTGCGATCATTTAATCAGTTTACCAAACTGGGACGCTTGTCGCACAGGGACGGTGCCGCCTTTTATTCAAGGCTTGCCGGCTTTTCAAGCACCTCCTACATGATCGTAACCATGCTCGTCTTTACGTTGTTCAATATGGGACTCACCGCGACATTTGTTCGACGGTTATGCGATCCAAATTTCCTTTCCTCCATCATGAGCAACTGATTGAATCCCTAGTGCGATCGATACCGTAATTGAGCGCGGAAGCACTTGCTCTCGATTTCATACATCGCAGCGAGGGTTCGGGGTTGAGTTTCCGAAGAGTTCGCGCTTATCTTGACCGCGTGAGTGCTGCCCAAATCATCGAGGAAATTCAGCATCTGACACCGACCGAACAAGCCGAGGTCATCCAATTTGCCTACCGCCTCGATGCCGAGCGAATGTTGAGTGGGAAAGAGCTGGTAGCGCTTGCGAAAAAAATGGTCGCGGCCACCGATTCCACGGAAGCCCTCGAGATTCGTGAGCAGATGATCCGCGGATTCTACGGCGGCAAGCCCGATGCCTAAGATTCGCCGGGAAGGGATTCCGGCCCCCCTCCTCCGGCACCTTTTCGATCGTATCCGCGAGCGTGAGATCTCCGAAGAACAGATTGGTCTGCTTTCGGATTGGCTCGAAATGAACCCCGAAGTTCCACACGGCAAATGGTTCAAACGTTTTCCAGGGTTGATAGTGTGCGGTGAGGGCGACCTAATTAAGACGTTTCTCCGGCCGGGGCAGATCGCGGAGGGCGGCGAAGTGCTGTGATCAGGCGGCGGTCCGATCAGATGGCGCTGAATTAGGGATGGGAAGGTGAATGCAATCGGCCGCTTTACATCCCGGAACGTAATTCATAGGCTCGGCAGCCGATGAAACCTCCATGTTTTCGGCGAAGCGCGGCGGCGATTGTGAGCCTCATCATCGCCTCCGCAATGCAGGCCGCCCCTGAACAACCGGCAAAACCGAAATTTGATCTGGCCCAGGTCCCCAAGTGGTCGGCGGACGATCTCAATTTCTTTCTGCACGGATCGATGAGCACCGAGGTTGTCCCCGAGCGGGTGCTGCGCGCTTTCATCAAGATTTATCCCGACCTTTTTCCGGCCTCCGACCTCGCCTATCTCGGTTTGATCCCGGACCCGGCTTTCGGTTGGCCGATCGGCATCAGCCGGAAATCCGATGTTAAACATCTCGGCGGTTTGTCGGCTGTCGGAATCAACTGCGCGTCGTGTCACGTGGCCCAGATCAATTCCAGCGGCGCCAGGGAGCCGATGCGGATCCTGGGCGCAACGAGCCATTTCGACGTCGAAGCGTTTTTCGGTTCGATCTTGATCTCGACCTTCAAGACCTCCGAGCCGGGCAACATGAAGTTGTTCTTGAATGCGTATTTCGCCGGGCCCGACAACGCGCCATCGAAGGAGGGAACGGTGCTGGACCGGGCCTGGGAAGCGCAGCAAGCCGGCATCACCGAGCGGATGGCGGCGGACCCGTTCGGCTCGAAGGAGGTCGCCGCGGGTGAGCTACACGAGATCGCGCCCGCCGATTTGGAACTGGCCAAAGACGCCTCCGGCCTTCCACAGCTCGCGCATTCAATGCTCAAGCTTTTTCACAACATGCGCGCGGCCCTGCACGTTCCGGATCAACCGCCGGACAAGGTGCCGCCGGCTTCCGGTCCGGGACGCAATGATGCTTTCGGCCTTCTCTCGGCCAGTCTCTTGAACAAGCCGCAACCGTACGCGCCGATAAAATTCGGTCTCGTTTGGGATGTGGACAAACGGACCTGGGTCCATTGGGATGGCAACACCAAGTCTCCTATAGCCAGAAATCTGCTGGCCTCGCTCGGTCTTGGGGCACCGCTGCATGGGAAACACGGCGACCTGGATTTTGCGATGGTGAAACGGCAAACCGATCTCTCCGAAAGTATTCGTCCACCGAAGTTTCCCTTCGCGATTGACCGCGCGGCGGCGAAGCAAGGCGCGGTTCACTTTGAAAAATCATGCGCCTCCTGTCACGGCGGCCCGGAGAGCGACAAGCGTTTGTATTCGATCGCCGATGTCGGGACCGATCCTCGCCGCGCGGAAATGTTTACCGAGAAACAGGCGGAAGGGTTCAACAAGTTCCTGGCCGAGCTGGAAGCGGTCGGTTACGAACCGCCGAAAGAATTTGGAGTCCGCAGCACCGGAAAATATTGGGCGGCGAGCCTGGGCGGCGTCTGGGCCCGGTCGCCTTATCTGCACAATGGTTCCGTTCGGACAATGCAGGAATTGCTCACCGCGCCGGCGCAGCGGGCGAAAAATTTTCATCGCGGCTCACAGGATTATGACGCAACCCAGATGGGTTACGCCGACGGCGGCGTTTATGTGTTCGACACGACCACTCCGGGAAATTCCAATTCCGGCCACGACTACGGCACCAAGCTTTCCAGCGAGCAAAAGCGGGAGCTGATAGAATATTTGAAGACGCTCTGAGCTGGCGAAGAAGGCGATCTCAAATGACGAAGCACGAATGACGAATGTCGAAGTTAGAGCCGGACCATGCTTTTAAGTTGTTCGTCAGTTGCTGCATCGCGTGCTTCCGTCACCCCTGCCGGGGTTTGATATCGTGCACGCTGGCAAACCCGGAGCTTTGCTGCGCTGCGCTCCGGGCTTGATTCCATCGTGCCTCCGGCACTGGTTTCGTTACCTATGAAATCGTAAGCGAGCGGCGGCGAATTTCGCTACTGCGCGCTCGTGCGGAAGCGTGGGACGGGACTGGCGATGAGCTGAAGCACCGAAGGTGCGGCGCAGTAAAGCCCGGAGTGAAGCGTCAGCGGAACTCCGCGTAAACCATTCCAAGAGACCCGAGCCCGGAAAGGGCGACGGAAGCGGGGAAATGATGAATGTCGAAACAATGACGAAACCCGAATGTCGAAGTTAGAGTACTTGCAGCCGGGATCGGTGATCCCGGCCGAGCGCATGCCTCACCCGATCCCCGGGATCAAGAAGCGACGGTTTTCAACCGTCGCGGAAGAGGGCGGTTTGGAAAGCGCCCCTCCTTGTTTTACTACCGGCGCGACATCTCGCGGATCTTCGGCACATCGAGAATCCGGACGCCTTCGGGAGGATTCTCGACTGCCCAGACGAGGGCCTCGAGCATCTGGGAAATGGTGATGAGTCCGAGCCGCTGCGCTGCGTCGCGTGTTGCCGGCAAGCGTTCCGCGATCCAGTAAAACGGCACGAGTGCATAGGCCCAGCGATGCCCGGGTCCCAGGACATACCAGGGCCGAACAAAAGTGGCGTTGATTCCGCTTGCGCGAATCATCGCTTCGCCTTCGCTGCGCACGGCAATGAATGCCTCCATCATCGGCGCCGGGTGCGCGACGCTTAGATAAATAAAGTGCCTGACTCCGGCGTCACGCGCCGCATTCAGCGCGACCTTCGCGGAAGGCAGGTCAATCGCGCGAAATTGCGCAGCCTTGGCCGGACTCGGATGCGGCACTCCAATAAGATGGACGAAGGTATCGCAGCCTTTGATCGCCTCCGTGTAAGAACCTTCTTCGAGCGGATCGGCCACGATCGAAGTCGCACCAGGCAATTGCTTTTTTGAACCCGGGCGAACCACCGCCCTCACTTCGTGCCCGCGACCGGCCAGCAACGGAATGAGCCGGCTCCCGATGTAACCCGTCCCCCCGGTGACAACGATCGAGGCCACAAAGGTTACGGGGTTCCCAGCGGCCGGATTTCGCCCGTCACTTCAGCGACAACCGGATAACCTTCGAGCGTTTTGGGCAATGCCCGTTCCGTTTCCGCCGAGGTCCGCGCGAGCATGACTTTCAAGCAGGGTGTCTTGCCGTCCTCCAAAAGAGCGACATACACGCCGACCACACCCGGGATCGCGAGCAACTGTTTGTCGTGATCATGCAAGACCGCGTTGATGTCGCGCTTCGCCTCGGGTGAATTGTTTTGCGCCATATTTTTCTGGCAACCGGCCGCGAAGGCGAGAGCGACCAGACAGGAAAGGAAGCTCAGCCAGCGCGATCGATTTCCGGCCATCAGGAATGATCGCCTTTCCTGCCAGAAAGCAAAACACCCGTTCGCAAAAAGCGAACGGGTGTTTCGAAGATTCGTTGGTTGAGGTTTTAGTTTCCGACCATGGTCGCGCCGAGGAAGCTCAGCACCTGTCCGATCGGGTTCGCGATCGCCGTCGAGCTGCTGCCGGCAAAGAGGAGGCCGACCGCGCGCGCATGCGTGGCCACATCTTCCACCATGAGCGATCCGGAATCGCCGCTGTTCAGGAAACGGCTGCCGTTGTTTCGGACGACGATCTGACCGGTGAACGTCTTGGTGAAGGCGGTTCCGCCAGCGCACTCGTTCTCGTATTGAACGCTGATGGTCGCGTTCAAACCGGAAATGGAGCTACGGGTGAGCCCGGTGGTGCGCCCACTCTTTTTCACGGCCTGGCCAATCGACGCCCCGACAGTCTGATTTGAGATCGTTCCGATCTCGAGGATGGCGCCATCACTGCGCACCATTCCGGGAATGACCGCGCCGACAGAGCAATCGACATTGCTGGCGGGAAGGGAGCTTCGCTTGACCAACGTGGCCACATCCTGGCCGCTGGCCGCGTTGCAATTAATATCGATAAGACCCGGCTGGACTATCGGGTCGCCGGTGAGGGCTATCCTGCCGTTGCCGCCGGGAACGATATCCGCCTCGAACACATGATAATTACTGAGGATGTGTTGGACGCCGCCGATTGAAACCAACGAGCCGAGCGTGCCGCCGCAGCAGAAACCGTTGGCCAAATCGTAACGCCATCCACCGGAAGTGCCGAGCTGAATGGGAGGCGTTTGCTTCGCTTTATGGCTGACCGCGGTGACGCTGGCGGCCGAACCAACCATGGACCGGAACTTATCGGTCAACTGCACCTGCACTCTTACTCCGCGCAGCTCACGCGGCAGATTCTGAACCACTTCACCGGCCTTGGGTGCGTCCTGATCGACGTAAACCAGCAGGGAGGTCCTGCCGGAATCATCGAGCCCGATGGCAGTCCCGAGGACTTCCTTCTGGCGCATCCAGTCGGTGGTTACTTCATTCTGCACGGCCTTGACGGCCATGACGTTGGCGTGGGTCTCATCGAGCACTCCGGCGGCGGGAGCCGCGAAGCTGCTGAGGGAAACAAGTCCGGAGAGGGCTCCGGCCGTAAGTGCTGCAAGAGCACGAAGGAACTGGCGAGGTTTTAACATGGGACGGATATATCGAATAACGACAGATGTGGCAAGCATAAAAACGGGTATTGCGAAAATTCTCAGACATGGCCAAAACCCTGCTTTGATTGACATTAACCGGGGGTTGTGAATAACCTCCCACCACTATGCGCGCCATTTGGAAAGGCAGTATCAGTTTCGGACTGGTTTATATCCCGATTGCCGTTTACCCGGCCACCCGCGAAGAGAAGCTCAGCTTCCGCCAGCTTCGGGCCACCGATCTCAGCCCAATCAAATACAAAAAAGTGGCGGAAGTCGACTCCAAGGAAGTGAGCGCGGACCAGATCGTCAAAGGCTTCGAATATGAGCGGGGCCAGTATGTGGTGATGAAAGAAGACGATTTCGCCAAAGTCCGGATCGAGTCCACTCATTCGATCGACATCACCGATTTCGTCGATCTCGCCCAGGTCGATCCGAAATTTTTCTATAAGCCTTACTTTCTGGAACCGCAGAAAGGCGGCGAAAAAGCCTACGCCCTTTTGCACAAGGCTCTCAGCGGGACGGGCAAGATCGGCATTGCCAAAGTGGTCATCAGCAACCGCGAGTACCTTGCCTCGGTAAAGCCGGACGGATTGTTCCTCGTCCTCGACCTGATGCACTTCGCGTCTGAGATTTTGAGCCCGGAGGAATTGAAGAACGGCAGCGTCACGGCGATTACCGACAAGGAATTGAAGATGGCGCAATCGCTCGTCGAGAGCATGTCGGTCGCGTGGGAGCCGGAAAAATACCGCGACGAATATCGCACCGCCGTGATGGAGCTGATCGAACAGAAAGCGCAGCACAAAGAGGTCACTGGCAAACCGGCGCCTGCCGTCCGCGCGACGAACGTGGTCGACCTGGTAAAGGTGCTTCAGGAAAGCTTGAATCGGAATCAGGCGGTCAAACCGAAACGAAACGGGGCCCGCTCGAGCAGCCGATCTACCGCAACGCTGGTCAAGCAAAAGCGTCGCGTCGCGGCGTAAGCATCAAGGAGCGGCGCTTTCCAAACCGCCGTCTTTCTTCTGTAGCGCCGCCCATGCGGCCCGCGTGGAACGCTCGGGCCCGCGAATGACGCGAATGGGCGCAAATCAATGTTAGGGACGGCGCGCTGCGCCCGGCCGGATCGAACCCGTCTGTTTTCTCCATTCGCGTCATTCGCGGGCTAGCCTTTTACCTCGAGTTTCTCCATCAGCTGTTTCGCCAGCTTCGGCCCCATGCCGCTCTCTTCGTGCTTTAGATAAACGAAAACGTCCGGCCAGACACTTTCCTTCTCCTTGATCGCGGTGGCCCACCGTTCCATGTCGGCGTCGGTGTAATCTTCGCGTCGAAGCCGGAGATAACCGTAATCGGCCGTCGCGACCACGGGAGTGCTCAGGTCCGCGCTTTCCGCAATGCAGAGCGCAATGTTCTTTCCATTCAGGATCGCGAACACCTCCTCATCGAACCACGAGGGATGCCGAAACTCGAACGCGGCCCGCAGTCCCGCCGGCACGTCCTCGAGAAACTCGCCCAGCACAGCCGTGTCCTTCTTGAAGTTCGGCGGCAATTGGAACAGCACCGGACCGAGCTTGGCTTCCAGGTCCGTAATGACCTGGCAAAAATAGCGCATGGTGTCCCCGCAATTTTTCAGCTTCGCGAAATGCGTCACCTTCTGGGGTGCTTTGAGACTGAACTTAAAACGCTCGGGCGTTCCCTCCCACCAATTCTGGATCGTCTTCGGGCTCGGGATTCGCCGAAAGCTGTAATTCACTTCCGTGGTCGCGAAGCGCTCCGCGTAAAACGCCAGCATCTTGCTCGCCGGCAAATCCTCCGGATAAAATGGCCCTTTCCACTCCGGATATTGGAAACCCGATGTGCCGATCCAGTAGTTCATGCTTTTTGGATAACGCCGGGCCGGGCGCGAAATCAATCAGCTAATTAATGCTGCGCCGGCCAGAAGATCTCGATCGTTTTGAATCCGGCGAAAACGGCGGCGAGACCGCAGACCACGCTAAGCCCGACGTAAAGCATCGAGGTTGAAACCAGGCCCCGGCGAATAAGGAACAGCGTCTCATAGCCAAAAGCAGAGAAGGTCGTGAACCCGCCAAGCAGGCCAGTGAACAGGAACAACCGAGTCCGCATCGAGAACAAATCATGATGCTCGACGAGCCCGGCCAGCAGACCGATCACGAGGCAGCCCGCCACGTTCACGCAAAAGGTGCTCAGTGGGAAGTTCCATGTCTGCGTCTCGTGCAGGACTGCGCCGCCGAGTTTGTAGCGCGCCACCGAACCAAGCGCGCCGCCCAGCGCCACCATTAGAATCTGTTTGCTGTCGAACATGCAAGTTGCCCAGTCAGTCCCTTCGATTGACCTTCCGATGCGCCGGGCTCATTGTCATCTCGCTGAGTTCAACCCGTTCATGAAATTTCCGCCAGAAATTGATTCGCCTTGCCCGATGCGGTGGGACGAAATGCGTGGGAACTCTCGTGTCCGGTACTGCGATCACTGTCAGCTCAATGTCCAGAACCTCTCCGCGATGTCGCGTCGTCGCGTGGCCAATGTTATGACGCGGACCCAGAGCGAGCGGGTATGCGTGACCTACACGCGTCGCGGAGATGGCAGCATGGTCACCCGCCGGGACCTCTTTCGCGAACGAGTGGTCAGCCGGTTTCGTCGGATTTTTTCCTGGCTCCTGACCGCCTCGGCGCCGCTAGTGGTCGGTGCCTGCCAGACACATTCTCAACTCACCGGTCGGAGCGCACCGCAATGCAAGAATCCTCCGCCGCAAAAGCCGAAGCCGGCGACAGAGGAGCGTGTCATCGTAACCGGCGGCGTGTTTGTGCCGCGCGGGTGACATCCCGGCCAGGAGGAGTGAACGCCGGGCAGCATTTTGTCCTGCCGATAAGATTTACGATGCGGTAGCTCCGGCCGAATCCGCCCCACCCGTAGTTCCAGTCGAGATTCGCGCGTGACAAACTTCCGCGGCCAGTCAGGATCGGGCCATGATTACCAAGAACCTGGGCATGCTGCTGTTGGCCATTTACCTCATCCTAGTCGGAATCGTCGGCATTTTCGGCGTCAGCCTGGGCGCCGCCGCCATCGTGCTGCCCATCCTGGCCCTTGTCGCCGGGATTCTCATTTTGCTGGGCAAATAGGATCGAGCGATCCTTTCGCTCTTGCTCTTGCTCGTGCAATTCGAGCGACGCCGTACGGCATCTCTTCGGCGCGCCGCGCCTTCTTCTGTAGCCGTTTCGCTGCGCGAAACGCCGGGGCTGAGCAGGGACACGCGACCTTGCGTCTCCCACAGGGCGACGGCTGCAAAAGAGGGCGGTTTGGAAAGCGCCCCTCCTTGTCCAGAGGGCGCGGCGCGCCGGAGACAATCGAGCGACAGAGCTCTCGATCCACCGGGGATGCTAAGATAAGAGCGTGGCGGCGGCCCGCCGCGGCGGGCCGTTACTGAGCCGGCCAAAGAGCGCCGCTAAGCGGGACGGCGCTGGACAAACGCGCGCCAGGCGAAGATCGCGCCGATCCCGACCGTGATCACCAGGCCGATACCGAATTCGTCGATGACGTAATTCGTCCGGCCGGTATCGCGAGTGAGCGGGGTGAGGATCGATTGAATAAAAAGATTGTGGCTGCCGTGGAAAATGGCGGCGGGCCAAAGACTGTTCGACCGCAACGTCAGCCACGCGAGGATGAACGAGTCAGCCACGACCATGAGCGTGAAGCAGGTCAGGCTATACCAGGCGGGCGCACCCTTGTTGTAATCCGCGTAAAGCAGGACCGGGAAATGATAGGCGGCCCACATCAGCCCGCTGATGAGACTGACGCCGGTGAAACCGACGACCTTGTTCAGTTCCGGGACAAGGAAGCCGCGCCAGCCAATTTCTTCACCCAGGGCCCGCGAGGTTTTGCCAACAAGGCCAACGGTGGCAGTTAACAGAACGAAGAGCAAAAGCGCCCAAGATGGAGGATAGCCTGACCACCCCATCTGCGCGGCCGTGCGGCTGAGAAAATCGGGTTCGAGGAAACCACCCAGTGGCGTGAGCCACGTGACCAGATAAACCGGAAGAGCGTAAGCCAGCGGAATGAGATAAGCCAGCCAGGCGTAGCGCGTCCCGCCCCACTTCCACGGCAACTCGCCGATTGGTTCGTCGAAGAGGCGTTTGGTGAGAAGTGCGGACAGTCCGGGGCTCCACATCGCGCCGGTGACATAGAGCAAATTGCCCGCGTCCATCTTGCCGGCGTGGAACACGAATTCGTTAAAAACATGACTGAAGCCCAGCGTGAACGCGTAAAAGGTCGCGATCTTCTTCCAGACCCGCGCGGCTGATTCGGTGGCAGCCACTTTAGTAAAGGTCGGCCTTCAGCTGGCGCGCGGCTTTCTTCACTAACTCGAGAGCGACCTTGAGGTTCAGGTCCTCGAGTTTCTTGAAGCGAACACAGACCCGCCCAACGTTGACATTGCCGAGGCGATGCGCGTTGCGTTCCGCCAAATAACCACTCTCGTCAGAGCCGCTAAGGTAAAGACTAATGCCGCGCTTCCGGCTCGAGATCGCAACCACGCCCGAGTCCCCTTCCCGGCCGCTTTCGTACTTGTAGCGATAGCGGCCGTAACCAATCCCCCAGGATTGCATGAATGGCTTGAGTTGCGGCATCGCCTTGCGAATTGCCTTGTGGATTGCGGTGACCGTCGCCTTGTGTTCCGGCGGCAGACTCGCCAGGTACTCGGTTGGCGTAGCCGGCTCCTTCTTCATCGCCTGTCAACCGCGGAGCGCTTTGGTGAAGCGAATCAGCTCATCTGCCAGCTCGTCGATTCGTTCGCCCACTTCCGTGTCCTTCAGGTCGTCGCCTTCGAACGCACGTCCGGTCGCATAAACAAAGCGCGGAATAATCACACTGCGAAAGTCCAGCATCAGGCTGTTTGCGAACGCCATCACCGACATATAACTGCTCATCCCGCCCGCCGCGCAGAGAAAGCCCACAACCTTTTCTTCCCACGCGCTCCCCGTCAGCTCGACCAGATTTTTCGCCGCGGCGGAGACGTCGTAATTATAAACCGGCGTCGCGAGGAGAATGCCGTCGGCCGCCTTGATTGCTTTGCTTACCTTTTGGGCGGCCGGCTGCGTATAGCAGGCGTCGGCATCGCACAACGGCAAACCGAGCTCGCTAATGTCGAGCCAGGTGCATTCGGCTTTCGCTTTCTCCAAATGCTTAAAAGCCCGGCGTGCCATCCGGCGGCTATTGCTGTCCGGATTGCCGCTCGTGCTGATAACGAGGAGTTTCACAGCTTTTCCAACCGATAACCCCGCGCCTTGAGCAGCGCCAGGAGTCCGTCGCTCCCGCCCAGATGCGCGGCGCCCACGACTACGAAGTAAGTCTTACCGCCCCGCAAATATTCTTCCACCTTCGGGATCCAATTCCGATTGCGCGCACCGATGATGCGATTGCCGAAGGCGGGAAAATCGGCGAACGATGCGTGGGTGATGCGCGCCAGCGTATCCACGTCGCCACGACGCCACGCCGACATGACGGCCCCCCGATCCGCGCCGCCGCTTTGCGGGATCAGCGTAATCAAAAGAAGCGCTTCGCTTTGCTTATCGGAGAGTCCGGAGAAGACGGCGGAGTGTTCCTGGGCCGACTCGAGTCCAAGGGCCGGCTTCGAGTTTGCCCGGGCCCGCTTGATCAGGAACTCGTCCACTCCGAGCTCATCGGACACGCCGCTTTGCGGAGAATCGAGCAACAGGACCAACAACCAGGGCCGGTATTGCGAATATTTTGACTCCGGAATTTTCATCAGCGAAAAGATCCGCTTCAGGTACTCGTAGGTCCGCGGATCGACGTGATTCTTGAGGTTGTCTCCCTTGGGATACTTGCCGGCCTTGAGAAGCGCGTCGCCGGAGCCGGCCAGGGCTTTGGGATCGATTTCGAAGACGATCCGGTGAGAGGCGTCGAACGCGATGTTGTAAGCCTGAGGCAACGGGTAATCGGAGCTGCGCAGCGCGTGCACCGACCCGCCGAGATAAAGAGTTCCACCCGTCGGGCCGGTCACCTTCCAGACACACCCGGAGGAGGCCTCGACGGAGCCGGCCGTTAGCAGCAACGCGACGAGGGAAAACGCCAGTCCTGGGAATCGGCTTTTGAAAAACACGCTCTGCCTCTATCAGCAGTGCCGAAAAGCGACAAGCCAGTTATTCAGTATTGACGGGAATAAACATTTCTGGCCCCCTCCTCCCCCGTGAAACCTTTGCCCACCCTCTGTTCCCGCTTGCTCGTCTCAGTTCTCGCTCTGACGGCCATCACCATTTCGATCGCAAACGGCCAGGACCCGTCCATCGACCGGTTGCTCAAGAAATTGCCGCCGCCGGAAAAATTGGTGAAACCTTCGGTGCAAAAGGCGATTCACAAATCCGATGCGTCGGTGAGCGACCCGCTTGTGCCTCAAATCTTTGCCGCGCTCAACTCCAACAGCTTCGGGCGGGCCCTGGAACTTTGCCGCAAACTGACGGCCGCCCATTCCAATAACGCCGCCGCCCATTGCCTCCGGGGCCTGGTCGCGATTCTGGCGAATCAATTCGCGGAAGCTCGCAGTTCCCTTAAACAAAGCGAAAAACTGAATCCCTCCCTCGGGGGGACTCAGCTTGGCCTCGCGGCGGTCGAGGCGTTCCAACAACATTATGCGGCCGCGATTCCCCCCCTGAAAAGGCTGACGCAGCTGGACCCAGGTTATCTGTTCGGCTGGCTAGCCTTGAGCGATTGCTGCCTGCGAGTCGGCCGCAACGCGGAGGCCGCGCAATACGCCCGCAAAGCGACGACCCTCGCCCCCTCTTCCGCCGACGCCTGGATGCAACTCGCGCGGAGCGAGCGGGCGGGCGGAAACATGAGCGCCGCGTTGGGCGCCCTAACCCGTGGCGCCGAGGTCTCACCCGACAGTGCCGACATCATGGCGATCATCGGGTACGCTTATATCAACGCGAACAAAATCGCGCAGGCCATTGCCCCGCTCCAGCGCGCCGCCCGGCTAGCGCCGCGGGATTATCTCATCCACGCCCAGCTCGGCTTCTGCCTTCAGGCCACTGGCCAGGTCGATGCCGGCATTCAGCATTTGCGCACCGCCACCAATCTGGCCCCGAAAAATTATGCCGCCGTCTGGGAACATCTCGGGCTCGCTTACCAAAAGAAAGGGATGCATCGCGAAGCTGTGAAAGCCTTCGAGAAAGCGACCCAGATCTCTCCCGGCCTCACCCTCGCCTGGCGTCATTTGGCCGACGAGTACCGCGCCCTCGGCCAACCCGCCGAAGCCGACCGCGCCGCCGCTCATGCCCGCTCCGCTCCCAGCAGCAAGAAAGCTAAGGGTTGATAGTCGACCAAGGAGCGGCGCTTTCCAAACCGCCGTCTTCTGTAGCGGCGGTGTCTCCACCGTCGTCTCTGTAGCGACCCTTTCGAAAACGCCCTCTGCGCCAAAGGCGCAATTTCAGATCAGCCTGGGGCAACGCCCCAGGACTCGCGAATCCCCGTCGATCCTCCGCGCTGAAAGCGCGATTCACTAAAGCGGGGACAACCGCGAATGGCCGCTAATAAACCTGCCCGCGATGCTACGCACAGTGTTGCAGGCACTGCGCGAATCAATGGTAGGGACGGCGCGCCGCGCCATCCGATGCCGTTTCGACCTTTCGGCAAGGCTCAAGACTTGCAGCAGGCTCAAGGCCCAGAGCTTGCCGAGGGGGAGCGAACGGCGGACCGCTGTCCGCTCCACTTTTGAGATGATTTCTCCACCTTCACTCCGAGCGACGCGCGGCCTCGTGTCGCCCGCATCGCTACCGCCATGCCCGCAGTGCTTCGCAACAGCGATGCAGGCGCGGCGCAGCGGTTGCGGGTAGGTCGGCCGTCGCTCATCTTGTTCCCGTTAGATGTCTGCGCGCCTCGTCATTCTGTTCACCCTGTGGAGCCTCTATCATGCATATGCGATCGAGCCAGACCCCATTTATCAGGAGACGGCCGTCCGCCACGCTCGTCCGCGTGCCGCGGGCGAGCGCTTTGATCCGCAGGAGGACGACCCAAAGCTACGCGACGTTTTCGCCGCGGTGGATGCCGCAGCCGAGCGTCGCGTCGCCAATGTTAAACGCAATGACAAATTCATCTTCGCATTTTGGGCCGAAAAGAAGGCAATCCTCCGTGACCAGCACCATATCGATTGGAAGACACCTAGCGAGCTCAACCCTCAGTTCACCTATAGCGACTACGGCCAACGAGAGATCAGCAAACGCGAGACCCTCGAGATTACACGGGTGATTCGCCGGCGCACGTCGAATCCGATCACCATTGATCGCGATTTCGAGGGCAAGGTCAGAGTCTGGACCAAAGGTTCCGGACGCGAAAGTACAGTTTATGTCGTGCAGCTGGAGCGAGGCGAATGGAAGATTGTGGATGTGGAGCACTGGCTTCCATGACGACGACATCTAACCAAACGGCGGAGCCAACGGCTGGCAGCTTTGGTTCCTCACTTTCTATAAACTTCCACCCTCAAGCCGAAGCGACGCTCTCCCGCCAGCCGTCGCTCATCTTCTTCTCGTTAGGCGTATGACGCGGATCACTCTTCTACTATTACTAGTCTGTGCTTCTGCGACGTTGTCAGCCGGCGAGTCACCGGTCAGAGTTACCGTCCAGCAGCTGCTGGTCGCCCCCGAAAAATTCGTCGGCAAGCGCGTCGACGTAACGGGCTATTATTCCGTGCACGCCGAAGACAGCCAGCTCTATGCGAGCAGCCGAGCGATGAGCAGCGGTACCGTCGACGATTCCATCTGGTTGGGGTCAGATTCCAAGGAGCCAAGTTCTTACCGGCGAACAGCGCGGGAAGTTGAGGAGGGGCGGCGTGTTGCGAATCGCGATGTTCGTGTTATCGGCACTTTTCATTATCAGCCGAGGCCTTACCTCGGAAAGAGCGTGCCCTATGAACGGCGATTTCAGGGCTTCGGCAGCTACCGCTTGAACAAACGCGCCATTCTCGAAATCACTTACATCCAACCCGCACATTAAAGCCACTTAATACTCCTAACCATACGATGCCGTTTCGACCTTTCGCAAGACTCAAGGCTTGCAGCAGGCTCAAGGCCCTGAGCGAGCCGAAGGGGAGGGAACGACGGACCGCTGTGCGTGCACTTTGGGGATGACTTCTACATGTCCACTCCGAGCTACGCGCTCTCCCACGCCCGCAGCGCTATCGCGCAGCGATTGCGGGCAGGTTATCCGCCACCGCTCATTTTGTTCTCGTTAGATGGTGCTCGCGCCCCCATTGAATCGTACGGTCCGATTGGCCACTTTGGCATTGCTCGCCGTTGCCACGTTCAGCCTGCTCTTTGTCTGGGGAGAACTACTTCATCGCTACACGCTTTTTCGTTCGGACGGCTCCGAGCCCTACGCGAATCACGTTGATGCGTCCTATTTTGTTTCGATACCTCGATACGCGCTTTTCGGCCTCGTCGCTTCTGCCGTTACGCTGTTAGCCGCGCTTTTGCAGCGGCGCTTCATTATCGCGCTGCTCTGCTGCGTCTTGGCGGTGTCCGCCGTTTATGCCCCACGGCTACTTCGGACTTTTCATGACAGACACATTTTGGTCACCTACGAGGAATTCATTGCATGCTGGACACACGTAATTTGTCCCTGACTCCGACCGCACCAAATAACCAGCCGCTCGCGCGAACGGCTGGCAGCCCATTGAAAGGCGGAATTTGAAAGTGGAAAACTGAAAGCGACGCGCTCTTCCATTCATGTCGAGGTGCTCAGTCGAAGGAAAAATGATGATGTATATCCGGAGTCATTCGACTCTGCGTACAAACGCTGGCAGGAGAAAGCCGCAGCTGGAACGGGCGAGGTTTGCCGGACGAGCCTGTATGAGTGCGTCGACACGAAAGCAAAGTAAGAGCTTTTATGTTGCCGCGGGTCAGTCCGCTCCATTGTATTTAGATTGTGAGCACTCGCCGCGCAGTAAAGTTTCTGTTGGTTTTGGCTTTGGTCGTTGCCGCCCTTTTGTGCTTGCCGCTTGCGATCGGGGTTTGGCTGCCGGATGTCCTCGTCGATCGCTCTCCCACGATCGCGTCGCTTCGGCTCAGCGATGGCAGCGAATTTCGCGTCGTTCAGTATTGGAACCACTTTGACTTCTACACGACCGAGCTCCGGCACATTCTTCCAGATGGACACCAGCAAACCTGGGTCCTCGACGGAGACGATCACAAACGGTGGCGGATCCCGCTCACCGTCGATGAAAACGCGCGAACCGTATTCGTGCCGCACCAAGGCGCCAACCTCAAGACAATCAAGTGGTGATTCGCCCAAACGAATCCGCCTTTCTTCGGGCCCGCGAGCTCCTGCAGCGGCACCGCGACGACTACGCCAAGGCCTACCGCGAGTTCGCCTGGCCATCGCTCGACCGGTTTAACTGGGCGCTCGACTATTTCGACGCGATCGCGCGCGGCAATTCGACCACCGCGCTCCACGTCGTCGAGGATGATGGGACCTCCCTGACGCGCACCTTTGCGGAAATGAGCGAACGCTCGACCCGCGTGGCCGACTTCCTCAGCCGGCAGGGCGTCCGTCGCGGAGACCGGATCCTGATCATGCTCGGGAACGTTCCCGAGCTCTGGGAAACTGTTCTCGCCGCGATGAAGCTCGGCGCCGTCTTCAGTCCGGCCACGACGCTGCTGACCGGGGAGGACCTTCAGGACCGGATCGATCGCGGCGGCATCCGGCACGTGATCGCCGCCGAGGGCGCCGAGAAGTTCGATGAGGTGAAGGGTGACTACACGCGCATCGCCGTGGGCCCGCCGCGTCGAGGATGGATTCCGTACCGCACTGAGGGGGAACGCGATTTCGTGCCCGAGGGGGAGACGCGTGGCAACGATCCGCTCCTCCTCTACTTCACCTCCGGGACCACGGCGAAGCCGAAGATGGTGCTCCACACGCACGTCAGCTATCCGGTCGGCCATCTCTCCACCATGTACTGGATCGGGCTGCGGGAAGGTGACGTGCACTGGAACATCAGCTCGCCCGGCTGGGCGAAACACGCCTGGAGCAGCTTCTTCGCGCCTTGGAATGCGGGCGCCACGATCTTCGTGTTCAACTACGCCCGCTTCGACGCGAAGCGCGTCCTCGACATGCTCGTCGCGCACCGCGTGACCACACTCTGCGCGCCGCCGACCGTATGGCGGATGCTCATCCTGGAGGATCTTCGGGCGTGGCGTCCCGCGCTTCGCGAGATCGTGAGCGCCGGCGAGCCGCTGAATCCCGAGGTCATCGAACGCGTGCGGGAGGCCTGGGGTATCACGATTCGTGACGGCTACGGACAAACGGAGTCGACGGCGATGTTTGGCAATGCTCCGGGGCAAATGGTCAAGCTGGGGTCGATGGGTAAACCGCTCCCGGGCTACCGCGTAGCCCTCCTCGATCCCGATGGCAACCAAAGCGAAGACGGCGAGATCGGCGTGGAGCTCGATCCGCCGCCCGTCGGGCTGATGGCCGGATATCTCGACACGCAAATGCCGGTGGCGGAGGCCGGTGGCCACCGCTATTACCGCACTTCAGACGTCGCCTCGCGCGACGCCGACGGCTACTACTGGTACGTCGGTCGTGCGGACGATGTGTTCAAGAGCGCGGACTACCGCATCAGTCCGTTCGAGCTGGAGAGCGCGCTCATCGAGCACGAGGCGATCGCCGAGACCGCGGTCGTGCCGAGTCCCCACGCGCTTCGGCTCGCCGTGCCGAAAGCGTTCATCATGCTGAAACCCGGCTACGCGCCGACCGCGGAGACAGCGCGCTCGATCTTCAGTTTCTGTCGCGAACGCCTCGCGCCCTACCTGCGCATTCGCCGCCTCGAGTTCTCCGAGCTGCCAAAGACAATCTCCGGAAAGATTCGCCGCGTGCAGCTCCGCGCGGCCGAACATCGCGCCGGGCGGGTGAAGGCATCAACCGAATTCTGGGAAGAGGACGTTTAGCAATGAGAGCGGCGATCTTAATCCTGCTGTTGAGTCTGCTTTTCCTCGCGGGCTGCGCCACCGATCGCAGAGCGAACGAACCCGCGCCGGAGCGGCGGTTTTTCGAATCGCCGGATGTTGACAGCCTCCACTGAGTGATTAGATGAAACCATCTCCTCCCGGAGTCATTTGGTTTCCCTCAATT
The DNA here is from genome assembly GCA_035274845.1 of Chthoniobacterales bacterium. Classification (NCBI taxonomy): domain Bacteria; kingdom Pseudomonadati; phylum Verrucomicrobiota; class Spartobacteria; order Chthoniobacterales; species Chthoniobacterales bacterium. The sequence continues at coordinate 312,936 of DATENU010000020.1, read as the reverse complement.
CCCGGCAGGCCGACAAATTTATGGCAGCTGACTTCATCATCCTCTCGGAACACCAGGTGGTTTTTAGTTACGGCTGGGGCATCCTTTCCTTCGCGGACCTCGAAGAACATCGGCGGCGCCTGACCCAGGACGCTGCGTTCGACGCAACTTTCCGGCAAATTGCCAACCTGACGGATGTGACTGAGATGCGGTTTTCCAACGACCAGATCTGGTCGCTCGCACGCGAGCCGGTTCTGGCGCCGCGCTCGCTTCGGGCCGTGGTGGCGGGCGACAAGCAATACGGGTTCGCCCGAATTTTTCATGGCTATTCCGAGGGCCAGAATGTGCGCGTCTTCCGCCAGCTGAAAGAAGCCGTGGATTGGCTGGAGTTGTCGGCGGAAGTGGCAGACAAGGCTTTCGCCGAAATCCGCCAGCGGCACGGGTTGGCGTAAGCAAACGCTGGAGCGCAACCGCGCCGGCGTCTACACTCCTTCTTCTCTTATGCGACCGACCCAATTCTTCGCGGTGGCAACGCTCGCCGTTTTCTTCATCTTACCCCCCGCCATGCGTGCCGACCCTACACCTGCCGAACGAGTCGTGGCGATCCAGGAAGCTCTGCGCGCCGCGAAACTGGATGGCTGGCTCTTCTACGATTTTCGCGGGAGCGATCCGCTCGCAGCGCGCATCCTGAAACTCGGCGAGCACGCTTCCGGTTCCCGCCGCTGGTTCTATTACATCCCCAGTGAAGGCGAACCGACCAAGATCGTTCACTCGATCGAGCGCGGGAAACTCGACGCTCTCCCGGGCCAGCGGGTGATCTATCGCGGCTGGGAAGAACTGCACGCCTTTGTGGCCCAGGCGATCGCCGGTCCCGCGGAAAAACGATCTCGAGACCGGACGCAGAAACGCGTCGCGATGCAGTATTCGCCGGACAACGACATTCCCTACATCTCGCGCGTCGATGCCGGCACGGTGGAGCTGGTCCGGCGCAGCGCGGAAGTAGTCACCAGCGCCGAACTGGTCCAGCAATTCGAAGCGGTCGTCACCCCCGAACAAAAGCAGTCGCACTTCGAAGCGTCCGACAAACTGCATCGCGTCCTGATGGATGCATTCGCCGAGATCGGCCGGAATATCCGCGCGGACAAGGCGATCACTGAATACGACATCCAACAGTTCATTGCCCGCCGGCTCGAGGAAGAAGGGATGGTCCGCGAGGAGGGCATCGTCGCCGTGAACGCCAACGCCGCGAACCCGCATTACTTCCCTACTCGCGAAGCGGCGACGCCGATCAAACGCGGCGACTTCGTCCTGCTCGATATCGTGAGCAAACTAAAGAAGACGGGTGCCATTTGCACCGATCAAACCTGGACCGGTTTCGTCGGAGATAAGGTGCCGGAGGAGCATGTCCGCATTTTCAATATCGTCCGGGAAGCCCGCGACGCCGCGACGGAGTTCGTGCGCAAGAATGTCCGGGAAGGAAGACGGATCCACGGCGCCGAGGTGGACGATGTCTCGCGCGGCGTGATCAAGAAGGCCGGTTACGGCGAGCAATTCACCCACCGCACGGGCCATTCGATCGGTGAAGAATGCCACGGCAACGGTGTGAACATCGATAACTTCGAGACGCGCGACTCGCGCTTTATCACGGCAGGCGTTTTGTTTTCCATCGAGCCCGGCATCTATCTCGAAGGAAAGTTCGGCGTCCGCTCCGAGATCGACGTTTACGTCGGCGAGAAAGATATCGAAGTCACCGGCCAACCGATCCAGACGGAGATCGTGCCGATCCTGAAGGCGCTGTAGGGGCGCCATTGCCGATTTTAGATTTCAGATTGCAGATTGCAGATTGTGGTACCGCCCCATGCGACTTGAGCAAATCGACCACGCTGCTCTTCATTGTGCGTCGCCGGAACGCACCATGGAGTGGTATGTGAGCACACTCGGGTTTGAGCACGTATTTCAAGGGGAGTGGTCGGGCGTGCCGATCTTCATTCGGCTGGGCTCCACCTTCATGGCCCTCTTCCCGCAGAAGAAAGGCGAGCAGGCCGGGAGTCGCAGCGCGGTGTCGCATCTTGCGTTTCGCGCGGCGACCAGCGGCGATTTTCAATCGGCGCAGGCCGAGCTTGCGTCGAAAGGCATCCCCTTTGCGTTTGAAGACCACGGCATTTCGCACTCGATCTACTTTCGCGACCCGGACGGATTTCAGCTCGAGATCACGACCTACGACGTCGCGGACGCTAATTGATTAAAAGTTAGGGCGATCCGCGGTCGTAGACTTCCACCAGACCAACACCGGTGCCGCCATTGTTTCCCGCCAGCAAAGCCGTGTAGAGCCCCGGCGAAAGCGTCGCCGCAATCGCTGCTTCGAGATTATTTCCAGGCGCCAGACCCGCGCCGCTGATTTCCGCTGCCTGGGCCGGGTTTTCCTGCCAGTCGTTATTCGCGATCAAGAGCGCTCCATTTTGATCGCGCAGTTCCAGAGTAGGATTTGCCAGGGCATTGGACACTCCGGCCGCGGCGAGGCTCGGGCCCATCCCACGCACTACAAACCTGTCATTCCCGCTGTGGCTGCCGACAATGAAGCCGGCGATCACGATGTTGTTCCCGGTATCGACAAAGGCCCGCGTGCTGAGGTTGCCTAGCTTCGAAGGAGCTTCCGGGTTGAGATCGTAAATCTCGACCAGGGCGACCCCTTGAGTGGAATTCGTACACCTGACAATTGCAGTGTAAGCGCCCGGGTCCAGGGTGGTGTCGATTGCCGATTCGAGATCGTTGGCAGGCGCGAGACCGGTGGCCAGGATCGCCGCCTCCTGCGCAGCGTTATCTCGCCAGTTATCGTTCGTGCTGGTGACAAACGCGCCAGGACCGTGCAGCTCCAGCACGGGATCGGGCAGCGCATTGGAGATACCCGCCCGGACCAGAGAAGGTCCGACAGCCCGGAGAAGAACATGTTTCGGCGCGTTACCGGTAATGATGAAGCCGCCGATGCCAACATTTTCCCCGGTCTGAACCCGCATCCGCGTGGAAAGATTTACGGCCTGCGCGGTTCCCGGCGGAAATGGAGTGGGCGCAGGTGTCGGGGTCGCATTGCAGGGGGCCGGGCCTTGGATTGCGGCGAGAACCGGAGATCCCGTCTTAAAGAATCCGATCAGCGCATTCGTTGTCTGCGGCGGACGATCGGCATCGAAACGGAAATTATACAACGTGCCCCAGCGAATGGCGTTCGCATTCTGGTTCTGGGCGAAAGTCTCGGATCTCCAGCTCACCGCGCCGGCAGTCTGACTCGAGGTCCAGGCAGCGTTGCTGAATCCCGCGTCACCGCGGGTTCCATCGTTGGGGAATCCAGGATGATTGAGCGGAGCGTGAAATCCGAGGTTGCTCACACTGACGCCGCATCCCAGAGGCACACTGAAGTATTGGATGGCGCGATCGAGATTTTGGTTATAGACGGCGTATTCATAGTGCCACACCCCCGCGGACGGGTTGGTCACTTTGGAAGCTACGAACCCGCGACCGTCGGCACCCGCCTCGGGCTCAATTGGAACGATGGTCGCTCCAGTCCAGGCATTGATGGCCGGACTCATCCGCACGGTTTCTCCAGGGGCAGAAAAAGTGAAGCTACTCGCGCCGACAGCGACATCGTACCGACGGTAGGACGCATTGTTGTACATGTTGCATTGCCCGGGATGAGTCTGGCACCACGTATACTCATCTGGCGTGTTGTATTGGACTTCGGCATAATAGGTCGCGCCTGGATTTGCCGCGGGATCCAAATCGCCCGACTCCGTCAGAATCATGTGCGATTCGGGAGCATGAGTGTGGCCGGTGTGATCCCTTGCCGTCGACGGAAAATTACCGGTAAAAGGATTTACCCAAGCCCGCGACCCGAGATCGCCTTGCCACGCGCTTTGAAAGGAAAAATAGGTATCGGAACACCCAACGCCAAGACGAGTGCCGTCAAATGGGGTTGGCCGAGTACAACCAAAACCGCACAAATTGGCCGCGTCTGCGCCATAAGTATGTTTTACCCAGGATTGGCCAATTTGTTCAAAACGATCGTCATTGCCCGATCCGCCGCTCATTCGGTAGAGGTTTTGCGCGACGGTGGGATGATTGAGGCTGGGAAAGGCAACGAAATGCGCTTCCGCGTCTCCGGCATTGCAGGAGGTTATCCCTATTCCCAGGCCAAGACGCGTCTGGGTGTTTCCATAGACGGCCAGTTCATCCATGTCTCCAGTGATGACGTCCGGTCCCGGGACACGTGTTCCCGGGCTATTCCCCGCTGCCTCAACGGAATCTCTAACGCTGTTGTTCAAGAGCAAGAGCAGCAAGAGCGACAGACAACGTAACATTTTGCTAAACATCTTAGTCCTCCAGTTCAGCCCGTTTAGGGAATTTTGAAGTTGTTCGCCCCAAGACCTCGTCCCACCTATCGCGGGCGAGTCGATCCTAGGCATCTTGTTCTGCGAAGTAGAGGCTTTTCTTGACCCGGGCCTGGTCATACGACCTGGCAGGCCGCGGCTAAGCAAACGGAGATCGTGCCAATTCTAAAATCGCAGGAGGAGACGGCTCGTTTCCTGCATGCAGAATGCCGCGCGGCAGTATCCATTTTCTGCCAAACAATTGATGGTCAAATTCCTTTCAGTTCTCTGGGTGGCGGCGGTTAGTTTCGCCATGCTCCTGTCCCTCCTGCTCTGCGCAGGCGAACTTTGGCGGGTGTTGTATTGGGGAGTTCCGGCCACCCGTCTGCCGGAGTTCGCTGGTAGCATTCTTCTTTCTGGCGCTACCGTTCTTTATGCAGCCGTCGAGCTGTGGAGGTGGTTCTACCAGCGCCGGCCGTTGCTTCCACGCGTTGCTGTCGTAGCCGTGACTCTCCTCGGGTTCGTAACTTCAGTGCTGCTCGTTCCGATGGCGAAAAAACGGAGTGCCGATACCAGGATCATCCCGGAGCTGGCGTTCACTCAGCAGGAACGGCTCGATCGCGCAATCAGCGAACTAAATCAGGCGAAAACCGAAGAGGAGAGGTTTTACGCGCTTGGGGATGCGGCCAGGGAGAGTTTCATCGCGGGTAATATCGACGATGCCCGGAGGTACGCGGAGGAATTGCGGGCGCTGGCCCCGAAATTCGACTCTTGCTGGAACTATGGCAACGCGATTCAAAACGCGAACCTTGTTCTCGGCCGAATCGCTATCTGCGAAAAACGCATCGACGATGCAAAACGGCATTTGCTCGAAGCGGGAAAGAGCCCCGGGTCGCCCCAGATGAACAGCTTCGGTCCGAATATGAGTCTGGCGAAAGACCTGCTAGAGATTGGCGAAAGAGAGGTCGTGCTCCAGTATTTCGAGCTTTGCCGCAAGTTTTGGAGCCTCGGAGGAAAGCAGCTCGATCAATGGAGCGCAGAGGTCCAAACTGGGCGGATTCCAGATTTCGGCGCCAACTTGTTTTATTAAGAGAGCGCGGCCATAACAGCGGGGAATTGACACAAACCACGCATTCCAATTATCCCTCGCTGGTGCGAATCGCTCTCCGCCGGCTCCTCTTCGCGGTCATCGGCTTGTCGTTAGGCGCAGCGTCTGGCTTTGCCCAGCAAAAGGTTCGCGTCGTCACCAAGCCAATCGAACCGTTCTCATTTACGCAGAACGGCAAGCTCGTGGGATTCAGCATCGATCTCTGGGAAGCGGTCGCGCGGGAAGCCGGACTGCAGTTCGAAATGCAGAGCGTCGACGGCGTACCGAAGATGCTCGACGCAGTGAAAACCAAACAGGCGGATGTGGCGATCGCGGCGATCAGCATCACGGCGGAGCGGCATGCCATGATGGATTTTTCGCAGCCGTATTACGATTCCGGGCTGCAAATCCTCGTGGCCGGCAACGTAGCTGCCGGCAGCGGAAATTTCGGCTCGAACATGATGCGGCAATTCATGAATTGGAACACGCTCAAGGTCCTGGGGCTCGTGTTCCTGGTGATGTTCCTGATCTCGCATCTGGTGTGGTGGTTCGAGCGACGGCGCAACGCGGAGATGTACCCGGAGCCGTACGGACCGGGCGTCTGGGAATCGTTCTGGTGGACGATCAGCATGCTCTGCACCGGTGGCTGCGAAGCCAAAGGCCCCATGGGCGTGCCGGCACGCCTGGTCGCGATCCTCTGGATGGTCGTCAGCATCGTGCTCATCGCCTATTTCACCGCGGCGGTGACAACGGAGATGACGGTGAAAAGCCTGACCGGCGATATCGGCGGCCCCGGCGATTTACCCGGGGTAAAGGTCGGCACGGTTGCGGGGAGCACCGCGGAAACGTGGTTGCGAAGTAACAAAGCGAAGGTTTCCTCCTATCCCGACATCGCGACGGCAATCGCGGCTGTGAACTCGGGAGAGGTGAAGGCGGTGGTCTATGATGCGCCGGTGCTGCGTTATTACCTTTCAAAGAAGATCGGCACGCGGCTGCGCCTGGTCGGACCGACGTTCGAGAGGCAGTCGTACGGAATCGGATTGCAACAGGACAGCCCGTTGCGGCTGCCGATCAATCGCGCCCTCCTGGCCTTGAACGAGCGCGGCTTTATCGATGAGCTGCAAAAGAAATGGTTCGGGGCCAACACGGAATAGCTGTAGCTAATTCACCGCCGCTCGACTTTCGAGATTACCAGCTCGTCCTCTCCCAATGCTCCGAGCTTGTCGGAGTGAGCCAGCTCAATCTGAAATTCGCCGCCATCAACCTTGAAGCGGGCGGGGCCAATGTCACCGGTGCCCGCCGACCAGGAGACCGTTTGTTCGCCCGACTTGCTCCGGACAACAAAATCATAAACCCACCAGCCGCGCGGATACTGCGGTGGAGTGACCCGGCGTTTCTCGGCGGGAGTGACATCGAAATCGGGGAAATGCAAGACGAGCCCTTTGGCGAACGTGACCTTGGCCAGATACTTCGGCGGCTCCGAAGACGGGGCGCTTGCGGGACACAACATGAGCCAAAGCAGACTGAGAGTGACAACAGCGAAGAATCGAATGGGCGAATACATGCTCGTCTATGACGGATTCTAAAACCTTAGTTTCTCAATTTTTCCCAGCCGGACGAACAATACCTATAGCCGGGATCACCGATCCCAGCTAAAACGGCTCCCTATGAAAACGCGAGCCGCCTTGTTGATCCTCGTTTTATCTCTCGCCGTCGCCTTCGCCCAGCCGGCCGGCAAACCGCAATATGGCGCGTGGGGTTTCGACACCGAAGGCGCGGACCTGAAAACGAAACCGGCCGACGATTTCTTCCGCTACGCGAACGGCGCCTGGCTCGATAAGACTGAGATTCCGGCGGACAAGCCGGGTTACAGCCTGCGGCTGGCAATGACCGATCTAACAGAACAACGCGTCCACGATCTCCTGGAGGAAAACTCGAAGAAGGCGGAGCCGAAACCAACGACGATCGAGGGCAAGGTCGGCGCGTTCTACAAATCGTTCATGGATGAGGCGCGCGTGGAGAAGGCAGGCGCCTCGGCGTTGAAGGAAACGCTGGCGAAGATTCGGTCCGCGAAAACTCGGGACGCGCTGGCGGCAACGATGGGACGGCAGAACTCCGATTTTCACGGTGGCGTCTTCGCCGTGGGAGTGGATGTCGATATCAAGGAGCCGAAAAAATACGCAGTCTATCTGGGACAGGCCGGGCTTGGCTTGCCGGATCGCGATTATTACCTGAAGCCCGACTTCGCGGAGAAGAAGCAGAAGTATCAGACCTACGCCGTGCAGCTCTTGAAATTGCTCGAGTGGCCGGACGCGGAGAAACGCGCCGCGGAAGTAATCGATCTCGAAACGAAGATCGCGGACGCGAGCTGGACGAAGACGCAACAGCGCGATCCGGTGGCGACCTACAACGCGATGTCTGTCGCGGAGCTGGAAAAACTCGCGCCGAAATTTGCCTGGCGGAAATTTCTCGCGGAAGCGGGCTTATCGAAAGTGGAACGGGTGGTGGTCGCAGAGAAATCGGCGTTCCCGAAGATCGCCGAGATTTTCGACAAGGCGCCGATCGAGACCATTCAGGCCTGGCAGGCATTCAACATTGCCGATCACGCCGCCCCGTATCTTTCGAAGGCTTTCGTGGACGCGTTCTTCGAGATGCGGAACAAGACGCTTTCCGGACAGGCAGAACAGAAGGTCCGGTGGAAACGCGGCGTCCAGGCGGTGAGCGGCGGGGATTACGGCGCGGGCGATCGTTACGATCGGTTCGGCAATTTGGGCTGGGCGGTCGGCCAACTTTACAGCGCGAAATATTTTCCACCCGCGGCGAAGGCCAAGATCGAAGAGCTGGTCCGCAACCTGAAAGTGGCGATGCACGAGCGGATCACAAAGCTCGATTGGATGAGCGAAGCGACGAAAGTGCAGGCGCTCAAGAAGCTCGACACTTACAACATCAAGGTCGGGTATCCGGATAAGGCCCGCGATTATTCGAAAGTCGAAATCCGCGATGACGATCTCGTGGGTAACGTGCGCCGCGCGGGCGCGGCCGACTGGGCCTTCTACTCGGGACGCCTGCCGGAGCCGGTCGACATGGCGGATTGGGGCATGACGCCGCAGACCAACGATGCTTACAACGGCGCGCTGCGCGACATCGTTTTCCCTGCTGGCATTCTTCAGCCGCCGATGTTCGATGCGAACGCGGATCCGGCGATTAACTACGGCGCGATCGGCGCGGTGATCGGCCACGAGTTGACCCATGGCTTCGACGACCAGGGCCGGAAGTTCGACGCCGAGGGCAAGCTCAATGACTGGTGGACGGCGGAAGACGCGAAGACGTTCGAGGCCCGCGCCAAGGTGCTCGGTGAGCAATATTCGAGATTCGAGCCGTTGCCCGGCGCGAAAGTGAATGGGGAGCTGACCATGGGCGAAAACATCGCCGACCTCGGCGGCGTCGTGATTGCGCTGGACGCGTATCGAGCGTCGCTCCAGGGCAACGCGTCGCTGATGATCGACGGATTGAGCGGCGAGCAACGCGTTCTCCTCGGCTGGGCCCAGGCCTGGCGCGGCAAGGTGCGGGACGATTTTGTGCGTCGTCAGGTGGTGAGCGATCCGCATTCGCCGCGGCAATATCGCGTCAACGGCGTGATGCGGAACATCGACACCTGGTACGATGCTTTCAAAGTGCAGCCGGACGAGAAGCTGTTTGTAGACCCGAAAGACCGAGTGCGAATCTGGTGAGTTTTCGAAGCCGCGGCGCTTCAACTTAAGATTCGCCGCTTTCGCGTGTCTGACTGGTGAAAGGACCAGTCATGAACGCCTTAATCTATCAGCCAGAAAACAAGTGGCGCTTCGTCACAGCGCTGACGGCAGCCGCGGCGATCCACGTTGCCGCCATCACTTTCGCGAGGACACAAACAGTGCCACCGATCCCCTTCGAGCCCACGGGCGATCCGCCCGTAATCGAATTAGAGCCTGTGGACCCGACTCCTGATCCGCAGCCGGAACAAACCGATCCGCTCCCCACGCCACCGGTGCTCGATCAATTGTTCGTTGAGCCCGCCACGACTCCCCCACCCGTCCGCCGGCCTCCGACGAAATTCACGCCGATAACAGCGCAGCGAAATACTCACGCTCCGAGTTCGCTGAATATGTCCGCGGCAAAAGTGCTCGCGCTCAACGCGCCGCGTCCAAAATATCCTTACGAAGCGCGCCGACAGAAAATCACCGGCGACGGCGTGGTCGTCATGAGCGTCGATCCGGCAAGCGGCGGCGTGACCGGCGTGACCATGGCGAAAAGCACAGGCAGCGCGTTTCTCGACAACGCGGCGATCGCGGGATTTCGGAGGTGGCGCTTCAAGCCGGGATCGGTTTCGACCGTAACCTGTCCGGTCACCTTCACGCTGTCCGGCGCGTCGTACTAGGCTTTTTGCAACAGGGTTTGCGCTTCGCGCAATTCGGACGTGCGTTCGCGGACCGCATCAGCGTAGGCCGCCACCTGCATGTCGAGCTGGAGATGAAGCCGCCGCGTCTCCAGCAAATTGTTCATCCGCAAGAGCACCTCCAGTTGATCGAAAGGTTTCAGGAGAAAATCGGTCGCTCCCGCACGCAAGGCCCGAAGCTTGGTAGATTCATTCGCGTCCGCCGTCAGCACGATTACCGGCAGGAATTCTTCGGCCCCGGCGGCGCGGATCGATTCCAGGATGCTGAATCCATCCACGAACGGCATCATCAGATCAAGCAACACCAGGTCGGGATCGAAACTGTGACACGTCTCCATGGCCAGCCGGGAATCGGTGATCGTTTGGACCCGCGTGTATCCGCCTTCGAGCAGCATCGCTTCGAGGAGGGCGACGTTGACCGGCTCGTCGTCGATGACAAGTATCTTCATCTTCGCGAAGGGCGCGGCGTTCGGGAGCCAGTTGTGATCGATCTTCTCAGGTTCGGCACTCATACACAATCAGGCGGCGGCGTTTTCGAGCCGGGAACCGTGACCGCGCATCGTTTCGTCGATGACCCGGAAAAATTCGCCGATGTCGATAGGTTTGGTGAGATAACTGCGGGCGCCTGCCGACATCAGACGCTGGATCTGGCGCGCGGTGGCATCGGCGCTGATCACGACCACCGGAATATGTCGGGTGAGCGAATCCTCACGAAGGCCGGCCAGGACTTTGTGTCCCGGCAGGTCGGGCAAATGAAGATCGAGCAAGATGAGGTCGGGGGAATGTCGCCGGGCCAGCTCGAGCCCCAGGCCGCCCTGCATCGCCGTCAGCAGTTCGATCTCCGGCTGCTCCGCGAGCATCTGCTCGACGAGTGTCAGGTTCGAAAGGTTATCTTCGATGTAGAGAATTTTTCCGCGGCCGTTCGCTTCCGCCAGCTTCGCGCCGCGATCTTTCGGCAACGTTTTCAGGGGCGAATCGACTGAGGGAAGCTCGATCCAAAACGCGCTTCCCTTGTTCACCACACTATGAACACCGATATCGCCGCCCATCGCATGCATGAGCCTCTGACAAAGCGCCAGACCTAGCCCGGTCCCTTCCACGCCGGATTGCTCGGCGCCAAGCCGGTCGAAGGGCGTAAAGAGCCGCTCCAGTTTTTCCGGGCCAATGCCGGCGCCGGTATCCGTCACCACCAGGCGCGTATTGGTCGATTGCGATTGATCGAGAACGACGGCGATGCTGCCGCCGACCGGCGTATATTTCACCGCGTTCGTGAGCAGATTCAGCAACACCTGTTTCAACCGCTGTCTGTCCGCGCCGACGTGAAGCTCCTTGTCGAGGTGCGGATCGACGGAGATTTCCATTTCGCGGGCGGCGGCGAGCGGCCGCATCAGGGCCAGGGTTTCTTCCAAAACGTCGGTCACGGAGACCGGCTCCACGGACAATTGCAGATGGCCCGCTTCGATTCGGCTGATATCGAGAACTTCATTGATCAGGTTGAGCAGATGACGGCCGGCGCTGGTGATGTGCTCGACGCGCGCCCGCTGTTGCACGGTGGGGTTTTGCCGCTCGAGTAACTGGCCGAATCCGAGAATGGCATTGAGCGGGGTGCGCAACTCGTGGCTCATGCGGGAAAGGAATTCGCTCTTGGCGTGGTTGGCCCGGTCGGCTTCGTTCTTCGCCTCGCGCAAGGCTGCCTCGATCCGCGTCCGCTCGGTGATATCGTGCGCCACGCAGAAAAGCATTTTCTTGCTGTCCGACCAGGACGCGGACCAAAGCACGCTGACGACCGATCCATCCTTGCGCACGTAGCGATTGACGAAGTCGACAACTTTGCCGTTGACGCGAATATCGGCGGCGGCTTGCTCGGTAGCAGCTTGGTCCTCGGGATGGACGAGCTCCATGTAACGCCGCCCGATCAGCTCCGCGGGGACGTAACCCCAAAGTGTTTCGCTCGCCTGGTTCATCGTCACGAAGCGGCCCTCCTCGTCGATCGTGCAAATAACGTCCTGGGAGTTGTCCATGATGAGCTGGTTGGTCTCGAGCGCCGCAGCGAGCTTGCGCTGGCTCTCGCGGACCGCTTCCTCGGCCCGTTTCCGTTCCGTGATGTCTTCGACCATGATCAGGAAGTCGCGCGCCGTGCCGTCCTTGTCGCGAATGACGCAGGCGGTGCGCTCAGCCCAAAGGACCTCGCCGTTCTTGCGCAGGTAACGTTTCTCGACGCAGCACCGCCCGGCTCCCTCCAGCATCGCCGTAACGAGCCGTTGCGTTTCAGCCAGATCGCCGGGATGAGTCAGGTCGAGGGGCGTCAAAGCCGTGAGCTCAGCCTCCGAGTACCCGATCATCTCCGCGAACCGGGCGTTGACCTGCTTGAATTTCTTGTTGTCAGCGGACACCACCGCCATGCCGATCGGCGCGTCATCAAAGAGCTGGCGCGAGCGCGCGTCACTGGCTTCCAAGGCCGCGGTGCGGTTGGCGATGAAGCGCATTTCCCGAATACTTCTAAAACACGAAATAACGAGAAAAACATTCTCAAATATGACCCAGCCAGCATGTTCTATTGAACGCCACGGACTCGCGCTCAGTACTCCGTAAACCGAATAGGGCAAAAACACGCCTCGCAGAAAATGGTCGAGCGCCACTACAATTGTCGCCGGCACCAGCACCCGCCAATCGCGATAAAATGACAGAATTACCAGCGAACCGAAGACGTGGAAATGCGTTTCGATCCGGCCCCCGGTCAGCGCGATCAACAACGCCGACATCAGCATTTGCGCGACGGCGATCACGTGCCGCGTCGCGACTGATCCGGGCCAGGCGCGGGTCATCCAGACCGGGAACAAGCTGATAACGCCTCCGATGACGACGGCCGCCCAAACGTGAATGTGGATCTGGCTCGATCCCCCACTCCACGTGAGGGGCGATACGACGAGGGCGGTGACGATGCAGGCCACCCATTGGAAGATCATCAGCTTCGCAAAAAGCTGGTCTGTGTGGCGAAAAATTTCCCGGCGATGCTGCTGGAACAGTTCTTCCGCGCGCTCGGTGGCGGGTTCGGGAGTCGCTCCCAAGGTGGCTAGCTCGATCATAATTTGTCTGCCGGGCACGGAACCCGGTTCGCGAGCGAACAACCGAACACTGCGGTCCGCGCACGATCGGGCACTTGTTGTCGTAGCGCGGCGAGAGCGGCATTTTCCCCGGCGTTGCTTCCAACGTGGCCGCGAGTAGCCGTGATTCCGCCGCTAAATAACAGGTTCCCAGTTCGGTCGAACACCAGCGTGTGTCCGGACGTTTGGGCGCCAAATCGCGCCGCTTCGGTTCCGTTCGCGTCGGTTAGAACGCTGACCCCGGGAATGGCGGCCGCGCTCCGGCGCAAATCAGTGTCATCCCAATCCGGCCCCGCGCCGGACGGCTTCACGAAAAGCACGGTTGCCGCCGTTCCTTCGGGCGCGTGCGCCATGATCTGGGCGAGCTCCGCGACGCTGGCGCGCGTGCAGGGGCAATGCGGGTGCGCTATCATCAACAGCATCGGTTTGTCCGGCTGCCGGTGCACCATGGACGCCGACGGCCATTTTGGGGTGAGCGGGCCCGAAGAGCCCGGGGTGGTCTCGTATTTGAGCAGAACCTGCATTCCGTATCCGAGCGCAGCCACCCAAGTCACCGCCAGCACGGCAGTAATGAAAATTTTTGGGCGAAAATAGGTTCCCATGGCGAGCACGCGGCGCGTTATCTAAGCAGCCGCCATTCCAATCCCTCCCTGGACGGCACGGGAGAAAAAGCTCGGCGCAGGGGTCGCGAACCAGTAACCGCCAAAGGCCAGTGGGCGGTGTCTCCCTCTCGCGCTAGGTAAGCGGGATAAACGTCGCCTTTCTTAAGAACCGGACAGAATGAGCGAAAGACCGAGCATCAAAGCGCTGAATCATAAATGCTTCTTGCCGCGAAACTTCCGTGACGCCAATATCCGCCGGCATGAACGCAATCCGGCGATTTTTCGTTTCGATCTCGCAGCTGATGGTCCTGGCCGTAGCATTTATTTCCCCCGCGGAGGCCGCGGAAAAACTCAGCGACTTGCGAGGCGTTTTCCGCGCCAGCTTCAATCACGACGCGTCGAGGGTCATCACCATTTCCCGCGAGGGAGCCTTCGCCATCTGGGAACTGCCGGCGGGAACAATCGTGGCCGGCGATTTGGATCCGAACGCCGCAGCCGGCGGATTTGTAATGAGCAGCGACGCGAAACTGGCCGTAGTGGGGTTCAAGGATGGTCACTCGCGCGTCTTTGATGCCACCACGGCCAAAGCGATATCACCGCTCCTCGATTACCAGTTCAACGCGGAGTTCCAGATGCCGGCGCTGTTCTCTCCCGATGGAACAACGCTCCTCCTCTTCGCAAACAAAGAAGCCGTCGTCTTTGGGATTCCAAGCGGCAAAAAAATCGCGACGATTTCTCTTGGCGAACCCGTGAGTGATGAAGCCACCGGCTTCGCTATTTTCGCGGCGGGTGGATCGCAATGCTTCCTGATGGACGGAGCGGGCACCGTAACGCGTTACGACACGAAAGAGTGGAAGGCCGCCGGCGCGCCGATGCGTCACCCGAAGACGGAGGCTGCCTACGGCCTGGGGTTCGACGCGAGCGACGACGGGAAATGGGTCGTAACCTTCGACACTCCGGGTGAAAACGGTCCGAAGAGTAATCTCCAGGTCTGGGATGCGATCACGAATAAGGCGATCGGCAAGCCGTTGACTGCGACCAACGGAATGGCGGGCCATTTCGTCGGCAAGGATCGCGTCCTTGTCCTGCCTGGTCGTGGGGATGCGAGGGTGCACGAGCTTCCTTCGATGAAGGTCGCCTATACGCTCCGGAGACATGACGATATCGAGGGGCCCAACACGCTAATTTCACCGGATCGAAAATGGATCCTGGTCTGGGGTGCGGACCACGTGTTGGATTTGGTTGATACCTCCAGCGGCAAAGTCGCACACGTTTATTCGGGAACTGCGAGAATCGAGAAGGTGATAATGGCCCCGGACTCGTCAGGCTGCTACTTCGTGGCCGACAACACCGCTTTCATGAGTCAGAAACATTACGACAACTACGTCGTGAAGCTACGTTTCCCCGAAATGGAAATCGTAAAGACATTTCGCATCCTCGATTTCGTCCTCGGCGTTTCGCTCTCGCCGGATGGAAAGCGGCTCATGGTCCAACAGGGGGAGTCCGATCAGGAGCGGCTGGTGCTTTTAGACGTCGCCTCATTGAAGTCGATCGAATAGCTGATAAACGCTGCGAAAATCCGCTTGTCGTGACGGCAGCCACTCGCTAGGAAAACCGGCTTCGGATGCTGTTTAACTCGCTTACCTTCGTCGTTTTCTTCCTGGTCGTCCTCGCGGCTTACTGGTCGATGGGTTCGTGGGAGGGACGGAAGAATCTGCTCCTGGTCGCGAGCTACATTTTTTACGGCGCCTGGAACCCGCCATTCGCCGCGCTGCTCTTCGCCACGACCGCGCTCGATTTCTATCTCGGCCGGAAAATGGGAAAAGTGGATACGCCGCATGAACGCCGGCTCTGGCTGATCATCAGCGTCGCGGTGAACCTGAGCATGCTCGGGTTTTTCAAATACGGGAATTTCCTCCTCGAAAATTTCCAGTGGGTCCTGGCGCGCGGCGGCATCGAGTATAAGCCGCCCCATCTCGACGTCTTTCTGCCCATCGGCATTTCCTTTTACACCTTTCACTCTCTCTCCTACACGCTCGACATCTACCGCGGCGTGATGCGCCCCACCCGGTCGCTGCGTGATTTCACTCTGGCGGTTTCGTTTTTCCCGCAGCTGGTCGCCGGACCGATCGTCCGGGCGGGTGATTTCCTGCCCCAACTCGATGCGCCGCCAAAACCACAATCAGGCCGCTTTCTTTGGGGCCTCTTTCTGATGACCCTCGGGCTTTTCGAGAAAGTCGTGCTCGCCGATACGATGCTCTCAGGCTCCGCCGATCGCGTCTTCGGCCACGGCGGTCCGCTGGTCGCCCTCGACTCCTGGATGGGCGTGATCGCGTTCGCGGGCCAGATCTTCTTCGACTTCGCCGGTTATTCCACCTGCGCAATCGGCGCCGCCCTCTGCCTCGGGTTTCATCTCAAGGACAATTTCCGTTTCCCCTACGCGGCGATCGGGTTCTCCGATTTCTGGCGGCGCTGGCACATTTCGCTTTCCACGTTCCTGCGCGATTACCTCTACATTCCGCTGGGCGGCAATCGCCAGGGAGCGGCGCGGGCCATGGTGAATCTCGTCATCGTGATGTTCCTCGGCGGACTCTGGCACGGCGCGGCCTGGACCTTCGTCGTCTGGGGCTTGCTCCACGGCTCCTATCTGGCCATTGAGCGTTTGCTAAAAGCGACGATCAAAGACGCGGCCTGGACGGAAAACCTGGGCGTAAAACTCCTGATCGGACTAACGACTTATTTCGCGGTCCTGATCGCATGGGTTTACTTCCGCGCGTCCACTTTCGAAGCCGCCAGCCGTATGATCGCCGGAATGTTCGGACGTCATCCGAACGGCGACGCCATCCTCAGCACCCGCGAGATTTTGCAGGTCGCGATCGTCACTCTCTTCCTGCTTATCGGGCACTGGTCCTTGCGGGACATCTCGCTGGAAGCCGCCGTCAGCCGCGTCCCCCGCTGGCTCGTAACCACAGTTTGGTTCCTCATGGCTTCCGCCATTATTCTTAACCAGGGAAACAGCAATGCCTTCATCTACTTCCAGTTTTGAGCGGGTGATTCCGCCGCTGCCGTGGCGCGGCATCGCCGTGACGGTCGCCGTGGCGGTGTTGGTCGCGGTGGCGGCCTGGGAAGTCTATTGCCGTTCGTTAGGCTACGAGCCGACCTTGAACGATACGAGCGATCTCTGGGCCGAAGCCCGCCGGCACGTCGAGCCCGAATCGATCGTGCTCGTCGGTGATTCGCGGATCTGGTTCGACATGGATCTCGACGAATTGGAGCAGGGGCTCGGCAAACGGCCCGTGCAACTCGGGCTCGCCGGCGGCTGCGCCTATCCGGTCCTGGCCGACCTGGTTAACGACGAGCACTTTCACG
Source organism: Chthoniobacterales bacterium (assembly GCA_035274845.1). NCBI lineage: Bacteria > Pseudomonadati > Verrucomicrobiota > Spartobacteria > Chthoniobacterales > Chthoniobacterales bacterium. Next base: position 296,005 of record DATENU010000020.1, on the reverse strand, counting down.
GCACCATCATTTGCAGCATCGTGCCGGGGCTTTATTTCGCACCGCCCGGGTCGTTCCCGGTCGAGCGCGGCGAAAAAGCGGTCCAGCGTTATCACGGCCAGACTCTGGCGCAGCGGGTCAGCCACGAAATTTCCGTGCCGCTCGAGCGCAGTTTCGCATTCCTCAAACAGGACGACCTGACGCTGGAGGCGCTGCTGAAAGAACTGCCGGTCCCAAACCGTCCGAATGCGCAGGTGCCGCCGCCCTTCCCACCTTACTTCTGCTCGATCGATCGCGAACGGCGCGCCCGGATGTTCGAACAATGCGCCCGGCCCGGCCGCTTGCAGGATCGGGTCAAGAATGGCTGGATCGCGCTCTTCACGCCGCCGCCGCCGCCGAGCTTTGTGCCTCCGGAAGTTTTCGGCGAGAAAATCAAGGCGGCGATTGGAGCGCGGTTCGGCGACACGATCGCCGCCGTCCAGAAGTTCCGCGCCCGCGGCGGCAAATTGGTCTTCGTCCGGTTTCCGGTTAGCGATCAATTAAGGAAACTCGAAGACGCCCAGACTCCACGCGCCCGGACCTGGGACCCGCTCGTCCAGCAAAGCGGCGTTCCCGGGATTTACTTCGAAGATTTTCCAGAATTGGCGAGCTTCCATTGTCCCGAATGGTCGCACCTCTCCGCGGGCGACTCCGTCGAATTCACGAAACGCCTCGTACCCCATTTGCGGACAGCGCTTAAGCTCTGACGCGTCGAACGTAATTGCGCTTCAAGGAGCGGCGGTTTGAAACCGCCGTCTTTGTTGTGGCGCGCCGCTGCAACGCGTCCGACAGGGACGCGGCTACAGAAAACCGGCGGTTTCAAACCGCCGCTCCTTGAAGCTCATTTCGTCTCAAACCGCACCAGCGTTAACCGTTCAATCAGGATGGCGCTGAACGCGGCGAAGGGTCGACCGTCGAGCCTCGGGTCGGAATCGAAACGAAGCCCGGCGATCGGCTCGAATCCCGGGGCCCGCAGAATATAAACCGCCCCGGGTACATCCGAGAAGCTCCTGGTCAGCCCCTCACTTTGCGCGCTTAGCTCCCGGCCTTCCCGATCGAGGGCATGAACGCTCCAGGCTGGATGGGTGATTCCGCTGTTGGTCGCCGGATAAAGAGAAGGGCGAATGAAGCTGACGCTTCGGGCGGGATCTCGGAACTTCAGCGTAAACGAGGCCGGGACATTCCCGGTGTTCATCTGGGTGAGCAGGTTCTGGCTCGTCGTCGGCGCGACGGCCTGGCCTTGATACACCGCGCGATTATTGATCAGGACAATCTCCGAGCCAGGCGGCTCGACGTCTGTGACGGATATTCCGAGCCGATGCAGGTAAGGAAGGGCGGCCACGGTGTGTCCCGGCGCACTGTTGGTATCGACCTCGGGAAATTCGACGACCACTTCGTCCGTGGCGGCGGCTGTCGGTGACGAACTGACGGATGCGCGGGATGCGGCAGAAGGCGCGGGGGGCGAAGACCGATCTTGCGTTGGTCGCGAAGCTTTCCAAACCAAGGCGGCCGCGCCCATGGCGACGAGCAGGCCGGCGCAAATCCAGGCGAGTTTTGCAGAGGGCCGTGGGCGAAGTGGCACACCGGGCGCGGTGGAAGCCAGTTGCCTCGCCGCCCGTTCGGTCGTGGCGCCATCGAGCAGTGTTTTGACCGACGTTTCCAGCTTTCGCAGGTGATTCTCCAGCGGCGGCGTCAACGCATCCAGCCAATGCGGCGTGCTCAGGAAATACTCGAGATCGTCATTGAGACGAACATCTTCGATTCGGAATTGAATGATGTGCAGGCGTGCCTTCACGGCGAGCTGCACTTCGCGCAAGACCTGTTCGGAATTATTCGAGTGCGCGGAGAAGATCAGCACCATGATCCTGCTCTCTTGAATGGCACGGGTAATTTCGCCGGCAAACGATCGTCCGGCCTGGACGTCGCGCGGCGCGACCCAGCAGCGGACTCCGCCATTTTCGAGCGCGGCACAAACAGCGTCCGAAACAACCTTATCTCTGGTCGAGTGTGAGATGAATACGTCCTGAGCCATGCCGTGCGCTTGCTCCCGCGTTGTAATCGGTAAGGCCCGTGAAAGGCAACGCCTGTTCTAGGGCGTGAGGAAGGTCTTCCCGCTATAGGGGTCTTTCACTTCCGTCCCGCTCGGGAAACCGCGCACATCCACCAGGCCTTGCTTCGGCGCATACGGACTCGTAACGAAACCAGGCTTGTTCGGCACCGGGATGGCGTACGGGATGTCGCGCCTGGTCTTGATCGTCGGCGCCGATGCCGGGCGAACCGGCGGCTGGCTCGTTGTTGCCGTAGGCGTGGACGTCGGCGCTGGCGCCGGAGGCGTGGGCGGCACGGGAGGGTAATCGGCGGCTTGTTGTTCCCCTTTCGTCCTCGGTTTTTTCGTCGTTGTCGTCGTTCCCGGCTTCGGAGGTGGCGTCTTCTTTTTCTGGCCCGGATGTGCGATCGAATTACCAAGCGCCTTGAAAAAATCGCCGACCGAACCGGCGCGCACAGGCTGAATGGCGATGAACGCGATCGCCACGAAAGCAACTAAGAATTTCTTTAACCGGCCGTGCATCGGTCCAAACATTTCGGCGTTCTGCGAAAAAACTCCAAGCGAATTTATTCGCCGGTTTTGAATCGCTGGAGCGAAAGAAAATCGATTCGATGACGCGAGCCGCCGTCCAAAGCCAGGTCCGCCGCGATTTCACCAATGACGGGGGCGAACTTGAAGCCGTGTCCCGAAAAACCGCCGCAGAGGATCACGTTGGCGTGGGCTGGATGGCGATCGATCACAAAATTGCCGTCGGGCGTCAGGCTGTACATGCATGGCTTTGCTTCGCGGAAATTCGAGGCCGCGCCAGGCATCCATTGTTCCATCGCGGTCACAATCGGTTCGACGTCTGATTTGAGATGGACTTCGCGATCGACCTCGTCAGCGGTTGTGATCTGGCCATGGCCGTGAAACGCCGCTTTTACGCCATCGCCAAAATCAGGGAATCCATAGAGCGGCGAGGGCAAGCCGGCCCGATCGAGAAGGAACGCAGGGAAATCGCCGGCGTTGTAGGAAGCGACGCTCGGCGAGAACCAGGTTTGAACGTTTCTTTGGATACGGAGCGGCGCGCCGAGAGCGTCCATCGTTTCCTTGAACCACGGGCCTAACGACAGGATGAGCTTTCTCGCCGACACTTGCGTTCCATCTTCGAGGCCGATCGCCACGTTGCCTGGCGTCGCTTCCCACCCCCGAACGGAAACCTGAAAGCGCAGTTCCGCGCCCTTCTTTTGCGCCACCTGCAAATGCGCACGGATCGCGCGCTCCGGATCCAGAACGCCGCCATCGGGCTCGAACAACACGACCTCGTTCGGCAACAAGCGCAACCTTGGGTAACGCTCCCGCACCTGGTGCTGGCTCAAGGTTTCCAGTCGAAGCCCGTGTTCGCCGGCAGAGCGCTTTGTCCCCGCAATGATTTCGCACGACTCTTCTCCAACGGAGAGCACGCCTGTGATCCGCAACAATTCTTCCGCCGTTTGCCGCTCCAGCTCCCGCCACAATTCGTAACTGCGGAGGACCAGCGGCACATAGGCGGCATCTTCAAAGTAAGCCTGCCGGATCATCCGGCTTTTGCCGTGCGACGACCCGAGATCGTGGGCCGCGCCGAATTGCTCGAGCCCGATCACGGACGCGCCGCGGGCCGCGCAATGCGCCGCGATGGCGCTGCCTATTCCGCCCAGGCCGGCAATGGCCACGTCATAAGTCATGCGGCCTGTTTTAATCCTCGATGATAGCGGCCCACACGGTGCCGGTGTAGTTGCCCTTGTAATAGGCGACCTTGATGCGGTCGCCCACCTTCAGTTTGTCGTAGTGGGCCCGGTCGCTTTGAATTGTTTTCGACCGGCCGATATCGACGATCTGAACCTCGATCCGCCATTGTTCTTCCTTATTCGCCCGCGGATCTTTGCTCGTGCCCCGGACTTCTTTCTTCATGACGAAGCCGTCGACGGCGATCTCGTCAGGAGCCATTTCTTGAAGCGTCACCTCTTCGGCCGGAGTGTCAGCCGGCCGGTCCTTTACGTCATCCATTGACGGGGTTGCGGTCGGCGAAGGGTTGGCCTCCGCCACGTCAATATGCTCCTTGGCGAGGACAATGGCTTCGCTTCGTTTCTTCGAGCAGCCGGAAACGCCGAGCAAAAGAGCAACAACCAACTGCAACGAGACGAGCCTTGCGCTGATCACCATGGCGCGTTCCATAAGAGCGAGAGAGTGCTCTTCGTCAAGCGTTCCTCCGGGTTCGTGGCGACTTTACAACCGGCGGGCAACGATTACTCAACGACCACCGATGGAATTCATGATTCGCCACGACGGCCGCGAGCTTGGGCCGTATTCGGAGCCTGAGATCCGGAGCCGCCTGATCGCCGGCCAGGTTGCGCTCTCCGACCTTGGGCGGCCTGAAGGCGGGACGGAATGGGTTCCGCTTTCCACCTTTGAACAATTTTCGATCGCGCACCGGGACCCGCCTTTGTCGCAGGCGCCCCCGACCCCTCCGGACATCCCGCGAGTCGCTCCGGAGAAACAAGCGGCGCCGACACCCCACAAGCTCGGCGCGTACACCACCGCGACCTTGCAGCCGGACGAGCGGCCGCTGCACCAAACCGCGATCCATTGGATGGCGCTGAGTGGATCAATCGTCGTTGCATTCCTGACGCTGATCATAATTGTGCCGATCGCGATGTTCGCGTCGTGGCGCGGCTTTTATTTGGCATGGCTGCTCCTGCTGATTCCCGCCGTCATTTTGCTTTCCGCGACCTTGACCTTGAAAACGAGCGAGCTGGTCATTACCGACCGGCGCGTCCTCATCAAAGTCGGGTTTATTCGTCGCCACACCTTCGAGATGTTCATTTCTAAGATCGAGTCGGTCGCCGTGTTCCAAAGCATGCTCGGACGGCTCTTCAATTACGGCACGGTGGAAATTCGCGGGACGGGCGGGTCGTCGGAATCATTCTCCACCATCGCTGCTCCGCTGCCATTCCGCGACGCGATCCAGTTAGTGCAGAGCAACTCCGAGCGCCGCTAAAGCCCTGGAGATTCCTCTACTTCTTGCTGCGTTTCGGTTTTGAACCTTTCACTCGGTACAAAACGTAAACGCAGCCGTTCTTGAACGGCTTGCACTCGACCAGCTCCAGATCAATCTGGCGTTTCATCCGGTGAAAAAGCGGAATGCCTGAGCCGAGCAGGATGGGCTGAATGTTGAAGCCGATCTCGTCGATGACTCCGGCTTCGAGAAGTGGTCGCGCCAGTTCGCCGCCTCCCATCACACAAATGCCCTTCCCCGCCTGTCGTCGCAGCTTGCGCATGAATGCGACCGCGTCCGTCGCGACAATCTCCGGCCCGTTCTTTTGCGGCTTCAGCGTCCGCGAGAAAACGTAACATTTGATCCCCGGATAGGGATTGGCTTTCCCTTTCGTTAATTTTAGTCCGGCCAAATAGGTTTTCCGGCCCATGACCATCGTGTCGATGGTCGTCCAGAAATCCTCCATGATCTCGGCGGCTTCGTCCGACCACATCAGCCAGTCGACGGAGTCGTCTTCCCGCGCAAAAAAACCATCGAGACTACAAGCGCCGCCGAACGTTACTTTACGCATCGCCAGATTCTTACTCCGGCGCGGGGACGTTTTCATCCGCCATTTGGCGACGGCATGGCGAAGCTGACCGTTTGATCTGCTTCCCGATGGTTCGTCCAAAGTTTTTCTCCATCGAACCCCAGCGATCGGCATTGAAACGGGACGCGAGCGAGTTCCTCCACCCGGGGGTTCGCTTCGACCGAATCGAGGCGCGCCAGCCGCCAATCGCCGCCGTTCTGCTCGGTCCCTTCCAGGACGTAGATCGAACCGTTTACAAAAGTGTGACCGCTGATCTCGGCACCGACCGCGATCTCACCAACGATGCCCCCTTTCGCGTCCAGCTTCAGGATCCGGTTCTTGTACCACTGGCTCAAATAAAGATCGTTCCCATCGTAGCTAAGATAGGAGCCCGTGAAGTCAGGACAGGCGATGCGTTCGTCGTCTGAAAATCCTCTCCCCGGAACGTAGCGCCGAAGATAGCGATCGTCCTCGGCGCCTTCACCCAGCGTGAAATAGAGCGAATCTCCGACCGAGACCGCCGCCCAGGGAATTCCCGGCGCTTCGATTTCCTCGAGCACGCGTCCGTTTGGTCGATCCATTCGATAAATTCGCTGGAGATCACGCGACCCCAGCCAAAGCTCACCCTGGTGCCAGGCCAGGGCCTGCGGCGTGTTCCCCGGCGATGGGATGCGATCGCGCTCGACGATCAATGAAAGTGTATCCGCCACGTTAGCTCTTCGGGTAGTTCGGATCTGCCTTCACTTCGAGAATCTGGGCGGTGTGCCGCTTGCAATGGGCGCCGTTAAAGAGAAGCCATTGCCAGGCGTCCATCGTCTTAACGGCCGGATGGTCCTCGAAATGGCTTCGCAAGTCTTCCTTTGTTTCGGTGACGTAAGCGATTTCCTTCTCCCGGGTCGATTCAAACTCCTTCGTGAGCGCGGCGCGAGTCGCCCATCGCCCCGTTGGTTTCAACTGCTCCGGGGCCTGTGCCTTTCGCGATCGATCAGGAATCTTGGTAAAAATAATCTCTTCCTTGCCCTTCACCTCGGCTTTCTTTTCCGGCGCGGCCGGTGACTTCATGATTTTTCCGGTAACCAGCTCCCAGATCGTTTGCTCAGCGACGGCGATATGCTCCGCGGTCTCGGCGATCGACCAACGGTCGGGCGCGGCCTTAAACCTCCATTGCGCGTCCGAAACACCATCGATGGAAGCAAGGAAATCTTTTTTGGTCTGCTTCAGATATTCGATCGCGCGCGTCCGTTCTTCCGGCGTCAGGGTGGCTGTTTCCTGGGCAGGCGCTTTGGAGGCTGGAGTGGGAGAAGTCTGGCCGAGCAGAGATGAGATCCCGGCGGATGCCAGGCAAATGGCAAAGAGGAATGATTTCATGAACCCACCTTAACGCCCCGGCCCAGCGAATGGCAAAACTCTTTCATTCGCTTTCAGACTTCCGACCGCGCCGCTCTCCGGTATCCTTGCGCCATGGACACAAATACCTCGCCTGCCACAGAACCAGCCACGCAGCCTCCGGACGTCGTCGTCCGCGGGAATGCGCGCGAATTTCTCCAGGAAGTCGTCACCGGCCGGCACCATTTGCAGGCGGATGAACCGGTCAGCGACGGTGGCGGCGATGCCGCTCCCGGGCCGTATGATTACCTCCTGATCGGCTTGGGCGTTTGCACGTCGATGACCGTCGGTTTGTACGCGCGAAAGAGGCGATTGCCACTCGAAAATATCACCGTCTCTCTGCGCCATTCCCGCATTCACGCGAAGGACTGCGATGATTGCGAAACGAAAGAGGGCCTGCTCGACCGGATCGACGTCGCCGTCGAGCTGACCGGTCCCCTCACCTCTGAGCAACATGCGAAGCTGATGGAGATCGCCGGGAAATGTCCCGTCCACCGGACTTTGAAATCCGAGATCCAGATCAAGCTTCACACGGTCGACAGCAAGTAATTCCCCTGCTTGTCCCGGCGAGCAGTTGGCTGCTGATTAGGCGGCGCACCCCAGGAGTTGAATCGCGCTTTCAGCGCTAGGATTTCTTGCCATTCATGTCCTGGGGCGACGCCCCAGGCTGATTTGATTTGCGCCGCTGGCGCAAAGGCAGCGCCAACGGCGCTCCTCATTTAAAGCCTGGGGCGACGCCCCAGGATAATCCGCGGTCCCCGATCGCAAGCGCTGAAAGCGCGTTTCATTCGCGTTGATTCGGCTCCCCGCATCACTGCGCACATCACGTAATTCGCGAGCGAGCATCTGTTCCCCGCCGCGGCGCAGTATTATGACTCAAAACCAATTTGTTGAATCCAGCGAATGCGCTGGCCGCATCACATCCACAAAGTGAAAGCCTTCCTCAATCGCCACAAGCTATCGGCGTTCTTCACGCTCGCTTATCTCCTCTCCTGGTATCCTTGGATCATTGCCCTGGCTCGCGGTCGCAACACCGGGCCCAATCCTCTCGGGCCGCTCGTCGCTGGAATTGTCATTACGGCCGTCGCGTATGGCCGGCCCGGACTCCGTGAATATTTCAGCCGTATCGTGCGTTGGCGCGTCGGCCTGAAATGGTACGGCATCGTCTTCCTCGTGCCGCTCGCGATTTGTGTGGCCGCGGTTGGGATTACCTTTTGCTTTCTGCCTCACAGCCCGGTTGCGAATCTGTCCGCGGAGAAAATTCGCGAACTGCCAGACCGGTTTCTTTTCATCCTGCTCTTCATCGGGCTGGGCGAAGAACCGGGCTGGCGCGGCTTCGCTCTGCCGGAATTGCTACGCAAACACTCAGCGCTGAGGGCAAGCCTGATTCTCGCTCTCCTGTGGGCGGTCTGGCATTTGCCGTTGGTTGGCCACGAGTTTCCCGGACCAATCGTCCCCGCGTTTCTTATCTCGGTCTTCGGCGGAACGTTCATGCTGACCTGGCTTTTCAATCACACCAAAGGCAGCGTGCTGCTCGCGATGTTGTTTCACGCCACCATTAACGCGGTCGGCGCCGGGTTAATCTTCCCGCTGTTCTCGGGCCCGACGCTCATTCTTCTGTGGTATGTTTACGCGGTCCTGTGGCTCGGTGTTGGTCTCACCGCGCTCGTGCGGAGTCGAACCAAGACCAACTTGGCGGAAATTTCGTTGCCTTCAGCGAGCGTTTTTCCCTCGTAAAAGACGAAGGTAACAGTCGGTTTACTTTTCCCGATTGGCGCGGGTTTTGTAGCGCCCGTATCTCTTCCCCCATGAAACTACCTATCCACTCAAACACTTCACATCGCCTTCTGGCACTCACCCTGGCCGCGTCCTGCGCGTTTGGGGTTTTGAGCGCCGAGGCGCAAACTTACAACGTCACCGACCTCGGGGTTCTCCCCGACCAGGAGCATAGCGAACCGGCCGCGATCAATGCCAACGCTCAGGTCGCGGGCACTTCGGGAACCTCCGCTTTTCGCTATACCGAAACCGCGAAGGAAAAAATGGAGGATGTCGCCAAGTATTCGAAAGGAATCAGTCACGGCTTCGGAATCAATGACTCCGGTCTGGTCGTCGGTGATTCGACTTTCGGCATGGACATCCCGCACGCCGCCGTTTTCAGCAATGGAACGGCCACCGACCTGGGCTCGCTCAAAGGCCGCCCGTATAGCCGAGGCAATGACATCAACTCCTTTAACCAGGTAGTTGGGATTGCCAGCGAAAGCTCGGACATCAGCTCAGGCCGCGCCTTCATTACCAGCACGTCGTCTCGCACCGGCATGACCGATCTTGGCACGCTCGGCGGAGCCTTCGCGCAGGCGTGGGCAATCAATGACGGCGGAGCAGTGACCGGAAATTCTCAGCTCAAGAGCGACACAGGAGCCACCCACGCGTTTGTCTGGAGCACCAAAACCGGAATGCGCGACCTCGGAACGCTCGGCGGTGACTTCAGTTATGGCATGGCCATCAATGAAAAGGGCCACGTGGTCGGCTATTCAACAATCGACTCAAAAGGGCAAGGAATTCATGCTTTCCTATACGATGGCAGAGCCATGCGCGACCTCGGCACCCTGGCCGGCAGTTCCCGAGATCTGGACTACAGCTATGCCTTGGGAATCAATTCAACCGACGCAGTTGTTGGTTACACTTATCTTCCGTCCGACACACGGGGAATCATTGACGCGACTCGCGGACCCTGGTCGGTAGCCTTCGTCTCCCAAAACGGCGCGATGAGCAATCTGAACGACCTAATCGGCGAAGCGGCCAAAGAATACCGCCTCGATCGTGCCACGGCGATCAACGATAAAGGCCAGATCGCCGCAGTAGCCTTCGTCAATTCGGTTGGCGCTTACCATGCCGTCCTGTTGACCCCCGTGCCATCCGGCGGCGTAGAATCCCCTGTGCTCGCTTCGACGCTGGTCGACTAAGCAGGAACACTCGATTTTCTGTAGGCATGGTGCGAGGGCGCGGTCGTTAAGGCCGCGCCCTTTTGCTTTGCCGCAATCTTGTGATTGCCTGTCGTTCCGCTTTGGTCTACCAGTGCACCATTCTAGGAGAAAGGTAATCGGATGCTCTTGCTTTCTTGCGGCTTCTTCGTGCTGATCGCGGTTGTTCTCGTGGTTTTCGTCGTCGGCGCCTACAACTCACTGGTCGCGTTGCGGAATCGTTACAAGAACGCCTACTCGCAGATCGATGTTCAGCTCAAGCGACGCTACGACCTTATTCCGAACCTGGTCGAAACGGCCAAGGGCTATCTCCAGCACGAGCGCGGCACTCTCGAAGCGGTGATCGCGGCCCGGAACGCGGCCGCTACCGCCAATACCGCCGCCGCGCAGAACCCGGGCGACGCGGCCGCGATGAAACAGCTCTCTTCCGCGGAATCGGGATTGTCCGGCGTCCTCGGCCGGTTGTTTGCCCTGGCCGAGTCCTACCCCGATCTCAAGGCCAATACGACCATGCTGAACTTGATGGAGGAATTGACCTCCACTGAAAACAAAGTCTCCTTCGCGCGCCAGGCTTACAACGATTCGGTGATGGCTTACAACACGCGCCGCGAAGTTTTTCCCACTAATATCATCGCGAACACGTTCAATTTTGCCCCGGCCGAACCTTTCGTCATCGAAAACCCGGAACAAAAGGAAGCTCCCAAGGTCGCGTTCTAGGTCTTCGCAGATAATCCGGAGCGGGTGGACTTTTTCGAGCGCCAGGACAAGGCCCGTCGCAATACCAAGTTCCTGGTATTTTATTTTGCCGTCGCCGTCGTCCTCCTGATCGTGTCGGTTTACGTGGCGGTCGCGCTGATTTTCTCCGGCGTCGAGCTCAAGAATTCTTCCGGGCGAACGACCTTCAACTGGGCGAACCCGGGGCTGTTCTTCGGCACGGCGCTCGGCACCCTGGCTGTCATTTCCATCGGCAGCGTCGCGAAGACGATGGCCCTGGCGCGCGGCGGTCGCGCCGTCGCGGAGCTCATGGACGGCCGTCTCGTTGATTCCAACACAACCGATTTCAACGAGCGGAAGCTCCTGAACGTGGTCGAAGAAATGGCGATCGCTTCCGGCGTTCCTGTTCCGCAGGTCTATGTAATGGAGAACGAAAGCGGGATCAACGCGTTCGCCGCCGGACATTCCGCCAGCGACGCCGCGGTCGCCGTCACCCGGGGATGCATCAACCTGCTGAGCCGCGACGAGCTGCAGGGGGTCATCGCGCACGAGTTTAGCCATCTCCTCAATGGCGATATGCGGCTCAATCTCCGACTGATGGGACTCATCTTCGGAATTCTTTGCCTGACTGTCATCGGCCGCGTCCTTCTCCAGACGCGTGGGAAGAAAAATCCTCTGCCGCTGCTCGGTCTGGCGCTCATCGCCATTGGCTGGATCGGCGTCCTCTTTGGCCGGCTGATCCAATCCGCGGTCAGTCGCCAGCGGGAATTCCTGGCAGACGCTTCCGCTGTGCAATTCACGCGCAATCCCGGCGGGCTGGCGAATGCATTGAAAAAAATTGGGGGAATTGCGGAAGGCTCTCGCTTGCAGGCGCCTCGGGCCGAAGAAGCCAGTCACTTGTTTTTTGCGAACGGGTTGAAGAGCAATTTTTTTGGATTCGCAACTCACCCGCCGTTGATCGAAAGAATTCGCGCCCTTGACCCGAGCTTCGACGGAAATTTTCCAAGCGTTGTGATGCCCGACGCCGCGCCATCAGCTCCCCCGCCTCTCCCGGGAGTTGCGCCTTTAGTGCAACCCCAACCGCCGCCTCCGCCACCCGCCGCGCAACCCCAACCGCCGCCCCCACCGCCACCGCGGATGCAACCGCCTCCCCTGCCGCCGATGCGGCCGCCGCCACCGCCTGGAGCCAAGCCGCCACCGCTTCCGGCATCAGCGCCGACGGTTATTACCCAGCAGGCGCTCGTGGCAGACATTGGCCGTCCGACAACCGAACACCTTGAATATGCGATCGATCTTCACCAGACAATTTCGCCGGCGCTTCGGACCGCCGTCCGCGATCCGCTCGAAGCCGGAGCGTTAGTCTGCGCGTTCCTCCTCGCGAAAGATCCCGCGGCGCGCGAGAAGCAGCTCGACGAGCTGAGCCGCGCAACCTGGGAAGGCATGCAGGACGCGGCAATTCGAATCTTTCCCGAGATCCAACAACTTCCCGCGCCGGCCAGAATTCCGTTGCTGGACCTCGCCCTTCCCGCTCTGCGCCGTCTCTCTCGTCCGCAGTTCGAACAGTTCCGGGCCGCCGTAAAAATGCTCGTGGAGAGCGATGCCGAGACGAACTTGTTCGAATACATGCTCCAAAAAATTGTAATGCGTCATCTCGAGACCTTCTTCTTTCCCAGCGGCAGGTCGGTCATCCAGTTCTACGACTTGCGTCCCCTGGCGCGCGATTGCGGCGTGCTCCTCTCAGCCACGGCCTACGCCGGCCAGGACGATCCCGCCCAGGCGCGCGTTGCCTTTGCCCAGGGAGCCGAGTCGTTAGGCCGAATCGCCCGTTCCGAAATACCCTGGCTGCCGCCGGGCGAATGCGATCTCGCCCATCTCGATCCTGTCCTGGAGCGTTTCAGCCAGGCTGTGCCGCAGATCAAAAAGAATGTCCTGAACGCCTGCGCCCAAACCGTTGCCGCCGATCGCCTGATCCAGCCGCGCGAGGCCGAGTTGCTTCGCGCAGTGGCCGATGCGCTCGACTGCCCGGTTCCGCCATTTTTGCGGGATCAAGGCGCGGTGGTTTGAAACCGCCGATGCGTTCGCGCATCGTCTGCCTATGCCTCGTTGTCCATGGGCCACGATTGAGCCGGCAATCAGCTATCACGACAAAGAATGGGGAGTGCCTCTGCATGACGATCGAAGCCTGTTTGAATTCCTGATCCTGGAGGGCGCGCAGGCAGGACTGAGCTGGATCACGATTTTGAAAAAACGGGAGAACTACCGCAAAGCGTTTGATGGATTTCGCGCCGAGAATATCGCCCGCTACGGAACGCGTGAGGTGAAAAGACTGCTCGGCGACGAGGGAATCGTCCGCAACCGCCTCAAGATCGCGGCCGCGATTCAGAACGCGAACGCATTTCTTAAAGTCCGAAAAGAGTTCGGAAGTTTCGATGCCTACCTCTGGAGTTTCGTCGGTGGTAAACCGATTCAAAACCGGTGGCGCCGCCCAGCGCAGGTGCCGGCGCGCACCGCGGAATCCGACGCGATGAGCCGCGATCTTCTCCGCCGCGGATTCAAGTTTGTCGGTTCGACAATCTGTTACGCGTTGATGCAGGCGACCGGCATGGTCAACGACCATCTTGTCACCTGTCCGCGACACGCGCCGATTAGCCGCAAGCGGTGACCCCGCACCTTACTTCCTCGTCTGCGCATGCATGAAAGCCTCGCACTGCGGACAATAGGAAGTCTCGACCGCCCGTGAGTAAAGCTGGCTCTTCGTCCGGCTGACGCCAAAAGAGATGGCGTTAGGCGAACAGGCGCGCGCTTTGGCGGCCTCTTTGTTTTCCTGGACCAGGATGCAGATCGCGGGATCAGGTCCGTAGACTGTGGTTTTCCGCAAGGGCTCGCGATGCTTCCCGCAAAGACGTTCGCCCGATGGTTTAATAATAACCGGCGCTCCTCTCCACGGCGGACATGCTGCCGTTGCGGCAAGAGAGACAACCAGCACCAGAACGCCCATGGCAATGTGAGCGAGTCGCCGCCGCCAGCCTCGATCCTCCATTCTCTATCCTCTGTTCTACCGTCCTCGTGAGCGGCGATTCGAAGAAAAGCGGCGCGGCCGCCACCCGGTCTTGCGTTGCGCCGCGTCACCGCTCCCGCGCGGCGAATTCCCTGGGGATTTCGGTTCTAACTTCGGTGGAGAAAGCCGTCGCTCTCCTCTGCCCCTCTCTTCCCGTGGCGGAGCGGGCGCGTTGTAGTCGAAGCCTTCCGCGCGTCTGCGCACGATGCCGCGCCCAATGAAACGTTCGAGCGAGCGCAACGGGCCGTGATCTTCCGCGGTGATAAAGCTGATCGCGTCGCCAATGGCGAGAGCGCGGCCGGTGCGTCCGATGCGATGGACGTAATCCTCCGGGTGCATGGGGAAATCGTAGTTCACCACGTGCGAAATCCCATCCACGTCGATACCGCGCGCGGCGATGTCCGTAGCCACCAAAACCCGGACTGCGCCCGACTTGAAATCCTTCAGTGCGCGCAGCCGCTGATTTTGGGAGCGGTTGGAATGGATCGTTCCGGTTTTGATTCCACTGCTTTCGAGACGGCGTGCGATTCGATCGGCCCCGCGCTTGGTCCGCGTGAAAACCAGGACCGTGTCGAACTGCGGGTCCCCCAGGAGATGGAGCAGGAGCGCCGGCCTCAAGTGCGACGACACCTCGTAGGCAAACTGCGTGACCGTGTCGGCCGGGTTAGCGCGCCGGCCGATTTCAACAATCTTCGGCGAACGCTGAAACTCGTGGGTAAGTTTCTCGATCTCACGCGAAAGCGTCGCGGAGAACATGAGGGTTTGGCGGTTTCGCGGCAGCGCCTTCACGATCTGGCGGATGGGCGGAAGAAATCCCATGTCGAGCATTCGGTCCGCCTCGTCCAGCACGAGGAATTCGAGCCCGGAAAAGTTGGCGGCGCGTTGGCCCATTAAATCGATTAGCCGGCCCGGGGTCGCGACCACCAACTCGACTCCGGAACGCAGGGCCTCGAGCTGAGGGCGCTCGCTGACGCCGCCGAAAACCGTCGCCATTCGTAAAGGAAGGTGTTTCGCGTAAGCGCGGACATTCTCCTCTATCTGCACGACCAACTCGCGAGTAGGCGCAACCACGAGGGCACGCGTGCCACGCCTTTGCCCGCTTTGGAGCGAGCCGGCGAGCTTCGTCAAAATCGGCAGCACAAACGCCGCTGTCTTTCCGGTCCCGGTTTGCGCGATGCCGATCAGGTCCTGTCCGGCGAGAATGGGCGGAATGGCCGCGACCTGAATCGGAGTGGGCTCTGTGTAGCCGGCCTCAAGAACCGCCTGCAAGATTTGAGGTGAAAGGTGGAGAGCGCGAAAAGGCATGAAGGCTGGAACTATCGCGCTTCAAACTCGTTCTGCACCTTCCTTCTCGGCCGGCCAGCATTTCCCTTATTTGGAAACTTCCAGAGAGTGCAACTCTTCGATCCGGTGCTGAGTGAATCGTTCCCGGCTATTGTCGTTGGCGATTTGCTCGCGCAATTTCAGCCAGCGCGTTTGCTCGTCGCGCAAGGTATCGCGGTCGCGGGGCGACAAGCTGCTCCGCACCTTGGTGTAAACCCGGTTTAACTCCTCTTCCGGATCACTGGGAAGGGCCCTCGACTCCTCCGGCAGACGCCGGCCACTTTGCAGATGGAATTGAACCTTGTCGCCTGCTCCGGTGATAGTGAACTTCAGCGCATAATCGGCGGTTTCATCTTCTTTCGGGATTGAGCCGGAAGCGCGGATAACAAGGACCCCTGGCTTGGGAATCACGGCCCCAAAGAATCGGACCTCGACGGTCTTGAAGCGCTTCTCGTTCTTGTGCAGCACAGTCATAAAGCCTTTCGCAAGCTGCTCCTGCACATCCACCATCTTGCGCGTTCGCGGTTCGATCCAGACCACGGCTTCCGAACTCCAGCGCCCATCGAATATTCCCAGCCCGGACTGCGCATCGGGCGTCCAGGCGATGTTGAGGCCCGATCGGTTCTTGCGGAGATTCGGCCCGGCAAAATAGGAAAAGCCGGGAATGGTCGCGACGATCTTGTTCGTAGCTGTCTCGACCAAATAGTTGTTTACATCCGCGTCGACGTTCGCCTGGTCGAAATCGTCGTTCTCGTAGGGAACCTCGGTAAATTGCGCCGTATCCCCAGCCTGTTCTCCACCCGCTCCCCAGGCCAGGACATAAGCGCCGTCGGGCGAAATCGTTTCCGGAAACCGCTTGAACTCACCGCCGGCTGATGTTGCCGGCCTGGCCAGCACCGTCGTCGCCAGAGCGAACCAAACAGCAGATTTACGAGGTCCCATCCTATCCGAGTCTTACCAACTACAGATCCTCTCGCGAGTAAATAACGAGCTCCAACCCGGAAGCGGTATTGCCGAGCGCGTGGAAGATCGTAAACCGGATAAGGTGGGGCTTCAGAATACCGGTCGAGTAAGTCGAGGTCAGGGCCAACGTCTCCATCGGTTTGGGATTCGACATTTTGTAGGTGCCTTGCAGGAACTGCTGCGTCGCAGAGAAAGTGGCTTTCGTCCCCGGGTCTTCGAAGGAGACCATGATGTTAACCAGGAAACCGTTCTCGAATTTGTATTCCACTTTTACGGGGCGATCCAGCCATTGCATTTTCTCCTCCAGGTTGCCCTCCGAGTCGGGAGTTGCGTTGGGACAAACCTTTTTCACCTCCTCCTGATACATCAACCACCTGGCTGGCCCGAATCCCACCGGCGCCTTCGCCTCAAGGGCCTGTTTTTCCACCTGGCCGCGCTCGGCAATCAAAGCCGCCTTCTTTGCTCGCATAATTCCGAGCTTTTCTTCGCGGACCTGTTTCCAGGTCTTTTCGGGTGCGGCCGGCTTTCGACTGCTTTGAGCGGCGTCCGATTCTGCTCTGCGTTGCAAGGCGTCCTTAAAATCGCCATCGACTCCAACCTTCTCCGCGAAACGATGAATAGCAGCGTGAAGCGCGGTTAGCGATCGTTGCGCGCTGTCGTCCCCATTTTTCGGATCGAGTCCAAGAAGTTGATTGTAGGCGGCATTCGGGAAAACCACCGGAAGAGGGCCGGCCGCAGCCTCCGCTTCAGGTCGCGCGGCGTTGTCCCTGATATTTTGGTCCAGGCATTTCGCGACGTAAAGAATGAGCGCATCCAGCTGGCGCGCTTCTTCCTGTGCTCGCTCGGAAGCATCGGCGCGAAGCCCCTCCCGCTCCCGGTCCATACCTCGGGATTGTTTCTCGACCTCCCGTAAATCGGACATGGAACCGAAGCCGAGGAATTTAACTACTTGCGTGCACGAGAATGCGTACTGGACCGCTGCCCGCTGGCCTTTGGATGATTCCCCGCATGAAATCAGGCCGAGGCATATAGCCACCAGGAACGCCAGACTCGTTCGCGAGATTTTTTCCATCCTGGGCCCTTCTAGCGGATTATCGGATTGAAAGGAATCTTGGAAAAACGTCCCGTTGCCGCCTTAAGCAGAGCGACTGGATTTGTGCTTTTACTTTGGTCCATCGGTTTTCTACCGTGCGCTGTGAGCGTCATCGGGACCATCGACAGTCTTTGGCGTTACCCCGTAAAGAGCATGAAGGGCGAAGAGCTCGACGAACTGTTCGCGGGTTATGCCGGAGTCTATGGCGACCGCCTTTTTGCCTTTTGCAGTTCCGGCGCTCCCCCGGGCTTTCCCTATTTCACCGGACGCGACCAGCGCCAGATGATTCGCTACCGGGCCTGTTTCCGCGCCGGCGCCCAAGCGGCCCGGCCGATCAACCTGCTCGAGGCCGAGGAAAACGGCGCGTGGCCCCTTCCCGCGGCCGCGGCGGAGATGGGGCTCGATGTGGAAAGCCCGGACGGAAAAGTCTTCGCGATTGATGACCCAGCCTTGATCGAGAATCTGCGCGCGGGAATTAATCATCTCCACGAGATCAGGCTCATTCGGTCCGATCGTAGCCTAACCGATTGCGCGCCAGTTTCTTTTTTCTCGCTGCAAACAGCTCGCCAACTGGCCGAAGAATCCGGGACGTCAATCGATAAGCGGCAGTTCCGCGCCAACGTCTATCTGGACCTTCCCGGCCTCCCGGCCTTCGCGGAGGACGACTTCGTGGGACGATCGCTACGCCTTGGCTCGAAAGTCGTCGCTTCCATAGTCAAACGCGATGGCCGCTGCATGATGATCACACTCGATCCGGAGACGGCTGAGAAGTCACCGCAGGTGTTGAAGGCAGTCGCCCAAAACCACGATGGCAAAGCCGGCCTCTACGGCGCCGTGCTCATTGAAGGTCTCGTGCGGAAAGGCGATCCGGTTGAGTTGCTGGATTAATCCTGATTTTCCACTATGGAGCCGGCACGCCTTCGTGCCGGAGACGGAAAGCGCCGCTGCTGCCTTTCTTCCAACAACCGCGCTTCCCCCAACGGCCTGAAGGCAGGCCGTCTCCATCCCTCGGACGACGCAGCACGCCGTTCCTACGATTCATTCGCGTTTATTCGCGTCCATTCGCGGGCGGTCTCTTCCCGCATCGAGATCAGAAATCTTCGCGAGAATAAACCACCAGCTCCACACTGGCCGGCGGCGTTCCCAGGACGTGGGAAATGGAGAAGCGGACAATGTGGCCGCTCGTGAGACCGGTGGTGTAATGCGAAGAAAGAAGATATTTCTCCGTCTTATCAGCGGCGGGCATTCGTCCGTAGAGGCCCTGCAAAAAACCCTGGGTCATGGCGAATTCCGCCTCCGATGCGCGGCCGAAAGAGATACTGACCATCACCAAAAAATCGTTACTGAAGTTGTACCAGACCCGGGCGGGACGACCGAGCCATTCCATCGACTCCACCAGGTCGCCATCAGCGTCGACGGTAGTGTTGGGTCGGACGTGCCTGACCTCGTCGGGGTGCATCAGCCATTTCGCACCCGCGAATCCCACCGGCGCATTCGCCGCCGCCGCGTCTTTTTCGACTTTGTCGCGCTGACTGGCCAAGCTCGCCGCCTTTTTCCTGCTCGCTCGAACTTTTTCCTCCCTGATCTCCAGCCAGCTCAGCTCGGTCGTAACAGGTCCGCCGCCGCCCTGTGCGGCGTCGGCCTGGTTCCGCTGCTCGAGCGCCTCTTTGAATTCCTTTCCAACCCCTGTCTTGTCGGCGAAGCGAATGATTGCTTCATGAAGCGCAGCCAGGGCTTTTGGCGGATTGTTATCGCCCTCCTTCGGATCGAGCCCGAGGAGTTTGTTGAGCGAAGGATTTGCAAAATCCACGGCAATCGGCGCGCGGGACACGGCCGATTCCGACCGGGCTGAGTTGACCCGGATATTTTCGTCCAGGGTCCGGGCAACGTAGAGAACGAGGTTGTCGAGCTGGTCCCCTTCGGCCCGCATCGTCTCCGAGCCCAAGGCTCGCAGGGCGACGCGCTCCGGATCGAGATTGCGGGACTGCGTCTCGACCGCCTTGAGATCGGACAAATCCTGCAGACCGAGCACCCGGATCGTCTGCTCCCACGAATAGGCGAAATGGACCGCGGCCGCGTTCGCCTCGCGATTAGGCGAATGACAGGAAAGCAGAGCAAGGCAAAGCGCGGCGACGAACGCCGCTCCCGCTGCGGAAATCATTTTTCGAATCATCGCTTTTCGGAGCGGTCGCGCGGCGGACCACGTTGCTGGCCGAAGCGGTGTTGCGTCCCCCTCAATCATTCTCACCGGTGCCGGCGAGCTTCTCTTTTTCGTCCTCTTTCTCAAAGACAAAAATCACCGGCCGCGCAGAGAGCGCATTCCGAACCTTTATCGATCAAGGCGGAACGTCGGCCTCGACCACAGTCACGCTCAACCAGGGTCCCTGGGTCTGACCGAAGGCCACGCTCCAAAACCACGAGGAGACATCGGTCCATTCGTGGCCGTGCCGGTCGGCAATCCGTTCGCGCACAATAAGCTGGCGCTGATCGCGGCCGGCCAGAAACGAACTCCATTGTCTTTCCTCCCGGTCGCGAAAGGCCGGTCGCGGCGTAATCGTGAACCCCGCCCCACGGAAGCAATCGGCGCTGGGGTGCAACTGTCGCGTCCCGATTGTCACCCACCGGAAAATGAATTCGCGTCGGCCATCGGTAAACTTCGCGATTCGGCCTGGAAAGTTTTCACCGAACCTTTCGTCGCTCCCGCTCAAGGGAATCTGCCAGATTTCGCGGCCATCCCACCCGGTCGGCCACTCCGGTAATCGAAGCGGCGGGCTGCCGTGCGCGACCGGTCGCAACGGCACCAGGCCAGCGACCAGGCAGGCGGCCGCGAACGACGAGCGAATAATCAGGTCGCGGAAACGCATGGTGACAATGCTCTCGTTAGGCGGACGATGATAAGAACGGCGGCGACAAAGAGAACGACGCCGATACCGGTGTGCGTCCAATCCGGCAGGGCAACGATTTGTGTTTCCTTAAAGAAGAGCGCGGTTGCGCGCACGACGTTGGCCGTGATAACCAGGATGAGCGCTCCACTCAGCGCGGCCAGGCTTCGTCGGTTATCGAGTCGGCCCAGCGCCGCCAGAGCGGCGGCAAGATAGAGCCCAAACCAGAGCATTCGGACTCCGCTGCAGGGCGCGTCGACCAAAATGGTTTCGCCGCGCCAGTGCAGCAGGGTGCCTTCGCGAGAAACCTCCAAATGGAGGGCCCGCAGAACCAGCACCGACGCTTCCGCCGCCACTACGCGTAACGGAAAGCCGAGATAAAACTGCACGGTTGCCACGACCGGCAGGGAAAGGCCAAGCAGGGCCGTTTGCGCGACGACGTTGCGCTGACGAAAAAGGAGGATCGCCAGCGCTGCCGCTGCCACGAGCGCGCGTGGCAGCGGCGAGAACACGGAATACAACAGCGCGTACCCGAGGAGGAGACCGCCCGCGCAGCTCCACCGCAGTTCGCTATCCGGCAATGAGAATCCTTTTCTGACGAGCACGATCACCAGTGTCCCGAGCGCGATGAGGCCGTAGGGTTCGTCGCTGCCGTCAAACATGCGCAAAGCGTACCAACGCCCCACCGGCCAGAGCGCAACCGCGAAAGCCGCGAGCATGAGCCGCGGCGGATTGATCAGGCCCGAGCGCATCTTGTTTTCCTCGCGCGATACACGCGGGCGCCCAGGACCACTGCCACGACGCTGAACAGAGCCCACGTTCCCGGCTCCGGGGTGGTGTGAATCGGTGTGCCGACGGCGCTGTTTTCCACTCCGGCCGGCATCGGCAACGGTTGTTTCACTGTCTGGGCGTTCCCGTTGGGATTACGCACGATGTCGTCCACGGCGACGAACGAAGTGTACGCCGTGAGCAGATTGTAGGTGAGCCCGAGGTTTGTGACCTCCTTTACGCGTTCCTCCTCCGGCCCAGCGTGTCCGAAGTCTACCAGCGCCGCGATACGCGTCCGCGCCCAGAGATAGATGAGCGCATTACTCCCGCTCATCGAGCGCGCATCCTGGAGCGCGAACTCGGCGTGATAATCCCCGGCCCCGGTCTTGCCGCGGAGTGAGATCGTTCCGCTCGCGTTGCCTTTCCATTTGCCAAAAATGACCAGGGGGCGGTCGGCCAGGAGATCGGGCACCGAACGGGGCTCTACGTCGTAAACATCGAAGCCGCCGAAGTCGACGGCGACGTGAGTCAACAGTGGCGCGGCGACGTAATCGCGGAATTTCGCGACCGCGCTCTCCGCTTCCTCGGGTTTGGTTACGACAAATGGCTCACCACCACCGGCGTGCGCCATTCCCTCGATCAGGTGACGGTTCACGCTGGAGCCGATTCCGAAGGCAAACAGATTCGCGCGGTTCAGGTTCCCGCGAATCAGGTCGAACGCCTTCGCTTCGCAATCGACGTAACCATCTGTAATGACAACTATGCTGCGCGCTGCTTCGTTGGGATTCGGCAGGGCCAGCGCCTGCTCCAACGCCGGCAAGAGCTCCGTCCCACCGCCCCCTTTCTCGTGGTCGATCACGCCCAGGGCGCGCGTGAGGTTCTCCTTTGTCGCAACAAGTTCCGTGGGGGAAATGACGGTCGAGCCACCTGAGAACAGGAGCACGTTGAAAGTATCGTTAGGCTTGAGCGTGCCGAACAGCTGCCGGATCAACTGCTTCGCGGTTTGGATCGGGAAACCGTGCATCGATCCGGAAACGTCCAGCACGAAGACATAGTCACGCGGCGGCAACGCTACCGGCGTGCTTCGCTTGGGCGGTTGCACCGTGAGCAGGAAAAAGTTTTCCTTCTCCCCCGTGCTCACGAGGAGGCCGGACTCGATTTTGGAATCGGCCAGCCGGTACTTGAGAATAAAATCGCGGTTGTTCGCGGTCGCGTCGCCGGGCATAAGCGTTATCGTTGCCCGCGACGGATCGGTGAATTGCGGTTTCACCTCGTGAGTTTCACAGCGAAAGTCCAGCAATGGCATCCCGGCTGCGATATCCACCGCGACGCTGAAGGTCGCCGGCGACTTCTCGCCTTTCATCAGATACGGGTTCTTAATCCATTTGTCGGTCTCCGGCGCGGTCGACTCCGACTGGTTGGAGTAACGCGGTCCCACCACCGTCGGGTAGATGAAGGAATACTCACCGCTGTCCGGCACGAGCAGCTCGGTGTAACGCAGCTCCACTTCAACGGTGTCGCCCGGCATGATATTGGCCACGTTCATTTGGAAGACGTTGGGGCGATGCTGTTCGAGGAGTGACGCGCTCTTGCCTTCAGTCTTTGCCTGCTCGTAGGTGCGGCGCGCTTCCTGGCGCGGTTCTACCTTCGCCTTCAGCAGACGATCGCCGATCTTCATCTGCATTCCGTAAACGGCTGCGCGGGTCGAACCGGGAAACACATAGGTCGCCTCCAGCGGCACACCGCCCGCATTCGAATACGTCTGCGTCACGACCACGTCGGCAATGACGCCCGCGATGGTCGCGCGAACGTTGGTGGACTTGAGCGGCATCGCGTCGACGCTGGTCTCGGCCGTCTTCACGTGGAAATAGGGCGAGAGCGTTTTGTCCGCTTTATTATCTTCAGATTCGCTCGCTCGGATTTGACTGATCGGCAGCAGCGCGAGCAGCAGCGCCGTCAGGATGATTTTTGTTTTCATGCCGCCACTCTGGCGACGGCGTGTGAAAACATTTTGAAGTCAGCGTGAAATCGACGTGAAATAGTGCACCGCGTCTCACTCCGCTAGATCGGCAGCACCAGCTCAGCGATCACGCCACCCCGCGGCGCGTTCTTCACTTCGATGGACCCGCGATGCAACAACGCTACCTCGCGGACAAAGGCCAGCCCCAACCCCGAGCTTTTCTTTCCCGTATCCGGCCGCGGCAGCGAATAGAAACGCTCGAAGATTTTTGTTTCGGCGAACCCTGGAATACCCGGGCCGTTGTCCGTTATCCGCACCGCCGCGGAACTGTCGGTCCGAACCAGCTCGGCCGAGACGCTTCCGCCAGCCGGGGCAAACGCGATCGCATTTTGAAGCAAATTGAGAATCGCTTTCTCGAGGAGAAATTCGTCGCCGGATATCACCGCGGGCGCAGCCGGCAATTTGGTTTCGAGGTGGATGGTCTTCGCCGAAGCCTGTGCCGCTACGCTCGCCACGGTTCGCTCCAAAAGTTCCGCCAGGTTGACCGGCTTCTGGTCCTCGAGCGACTTCTTCGCTTCCACCGCCGAAAGCAGCAGAAGCCGATCCACGATTTCCTGGATGCGGACGGTCTCGCCCTCAATGTTCTCCAGAAATTTATCCCGCTGCTCGGACGGCATTTGTTCGTGAAGCAATTCGGCCGCTCCCCGAATCGCCGCGACCGGACTCTTGATCTCGTGCGTCAGTGTCTGGACGTAACTCTCGATGTATTTCCGCCCGTCGAGCGCGTCCCGCATTTCCTCGAAGGCCTTCCCCAGCGATCCGATCTCCGAGCCGCCCAGCTTTGGGAGCGGCGTCCGGCGCCCATCCCGGACCCCGCGCGCATATTTTGTGAGCCGCTCAATCGGCCGCGTTATCCAGGCCGACAGGATCGCGCCGGCAATCACGACCGCAACCGCGGCGATCGCACCCATGACGAAAATCTTTCGTCGCGTCTCTTGCATGAACGTCGCCATGCTCTTCTGCGGCTTCGAAACCGTCAGGACGCCAATCACGTTGCCTTCGCTCATGACGGGCGCTCCCACAAAAAGCACGGCGGAAGTCGGATCGTTCGGATCCGCTCGAGTAGATCGCGCCCCGTATTTCCCCCGCAAGGTCAACCAGACATCGTTCTGCCTGGAGAAGTCGCGGCCCTCGGCCTTGCCTCCATTCGAATCGAAGAGGACGATTCCGTTCGCGTCAGTGACGTAAACATGGAGGTCGATGTCCGTCTTGAGTTTGCTGTAAATCTTCGCGCTGAAGGGGCGGGAGCGAGCGCGCTGAAACGATTCGCGGAACGGCCCGATATCGATGTTGCCGCCGGGGCTCTGGCTCTCGAGCAGCGCCGCCAGGAGCCGCGCCGTATCCACCATCGGTTCCTCGATCGATTGCATGTAGCGCGGCTTGATCTCATTCACGTCGGTGATCTTCTTCACCAGATAAAAAAATCCGATTCCCACGATGAGGAGCTGGGTGACGATGATGCGGGCGCGAATGCTCACGTCAGTCTTTCAGCGAATAGCCGAGCCCCCGATGAGTGCGGATCGGGTCTTCATCGTCGCGGATCGCCCGCAGCTTGGCTCGAAGCATCTTGATATGCGCGTCCACCGTGCGGTCGAGCGCGGTATCGGGCTCTTCCCAGGCCAACTCCATCAGCTGGTCGCGCGAATAAACCCGCCCCGGCTTTTGGACCAGCACTTTAAGGAGGCGAAACTCATATCGCGACAGTTGAAGCGGGCTGCCGCAATAACGGATCTCGCAACGCTCCTCGTCGATCGAAAACAGGCGCGTTGTCTCCGGCTGCGCCGCGCCGGCAGATTCGGTTCGGCGCAGGATCGCTTTCACTCGCGCGGTGAGCTCCCGCGGCGTAAAGGGCTTCACTACATAATCGTCAGCGCCAATCTCGAGCCCGACCACGCGGTCGATTTCGTCTTTGCGTGCCGTGACGAAAACGATGGGAACCCGAGAGCGCGTCCGGAGCTGTTTGCAAAGCTCGAAGCCGCTCATGTCGGGCAGCCCTACGTCAAGAATCACGAGCACGAAAGTTTGCTCGGCGAAGGTGCGCAGCCCGTCGCCCCCAGTCTGGCACCAGGTGGGCGAGAAACCTTCCGTCTTTAATGCATAGATGATGTTGTCGGCAATCGACGGCTCATCTTCGATCAGCAAAATCTTACGCATCCGGGCTCAACTTAACCGTAAGTCGCGTCGCTCAACAACGCCGTTGGCGCGGCGGAAACAGATTGCTCGTTCGTGGATTACGCCTGTAACCTCGCAGGAAACAGAACCGCCGGGTAGAACTTGTGGAAATTCCCGAAGCAAGATGAAGAACGACAAAGATAAGGTCGAGCTCAACGCCGTCGAGGATCATGATGGGATCCTGACGATTCGCGGCGGCGGCCCCCGCCGGGATTGGAACGGTATTCATTACAAGCAGGGCATGTCGGCAAAGAACGTCGGCACGACCAAACTATCGGCCAACATCGCCACCATTCCTCCGGGCGGCGTGGCCTATGCACACATCCACGTCGGCTTCGAGCTAATCCTCTACATTCTCGAGGGAAAAGTGCGGCACGAATTCGGGCCGGGGCTCAAGCAGGTCCTGGAGAACGAGGCCGGCGATTTCATTTACATCAAACCGGGCGTGCCCCATGAAGTCTTTAACATGAGCGACACCGAACCGGTCGTCGCTTTCGTCGCCCGCTCCTCGGCCGAGGAATGGGACAATATCATTCCGTACGACCGGAATAAGGCTGAGTAACGCCCGCGCTTTTCGTGGAAACATTTCTCTTCGCGGCCGGCATCGGTTTCGTCGCGGGTTTGCGGACTTTCCTCGCGCCCGCGGCGGCCGCGTGGGCTGTCCGGCTCGGTTGGCTGAACCTGAATGGTTCGCCCTTCGCGTTCATGGAATCGAATCTCGCGCTCGCAGGACTAACGATCGGCGCGCTTGGCGAACTGGTGGCCGATCTCGTCCCGTCGATTCCCAGGCGAACCGCCGTCGCGCCTTTGCTCGCTCGTCTGCTTTCCGGAGCCTTCTGCGGCGCCTGCTTGTGCGCGTCGGCCAATCGCTCGTTACCGATCGGCGCCCTGCTCGGAGCGGTCGGCGCCATAATCGGTGCCTTTGCCGGCTACGAAATCCGGCGATGGCTGGTGACGAAACTTAACATCAAAGACGTCTTCATCGCTCTCAGCGAAGACCTGGTCGCTGTCGGATTGGCATTATTTTTCGTGTCACGCTAACCCGCTTTCCGTCGCCCCTTCCGGGGCTCGTCAGGGTGCGCGTCATACACCGGGAGTTCCGCTCCGCTTTACTCCCGGCTTTAGTCCTTCGCGCCTTTCAGGCGCTGTTAGGCTGCCGGCAACAACCCGAGGGGCGCGGGCTCAGAGCCCGAATAGAGCGCAGCGAAACCCCCGGCCTTGCCCCCTCGCGCCTTTCAAGCGCTACCTGGCCGCCGCCAACAACCCCGGGGCGGCGTGGAATTAGAGCCCACGAGTGGAGCGTCGCGAAACTTCCCGCTTTATTCGTCGCACCTTTCGGGCGCTGTTAGGCCGCCGCCCACAACCCCGGAGGGGCGTGGGATTAGAGCCCACGAGTGGAGCGTCGCGAAACTTCCGACTTTATTCCTCGCACCTTTCAGGCGCTGTTAGGCCGCCGGCAACAGCCCCGGAGGGGCGTGGGATTAGAGCCCGGAGTGGAGCGCAGCGGAACTCCGGGAACCGATCCAATGGCATTTGTCGAACCCCTGGCAAGGGGTGACGGACGGCGCGACAATCAGAGGACACTTGCCGCAGCCGCAAAACCGTCAGGCGACCGGGTCGCGGAGTCTGCCGGACAACGCCAAAGCGAGATCGCCGGCCGGACCCCCCGCCTCCCGGACCAGAAGATCGAAAGCGCTCCGATCGCAGGAATAAGCGACGGTCTCGCCGTCACTCGAAGCGGTCACAGTGGCGTTGCGGGGAGCATTGTGAATCAGGCCCGCTTCCCCAAAATAATCTCCGGGACGCAACGTCGCGACCTGCTGGTCGCGTCCCGCCTTGTCGCGTTGAGAGACACTGACTGTTCCCCGAACGAGAAGGTAGAAGCGGTCCGGTAAATCGCCTTCCCGCAGGACCACTTCTCCGGGAGCAAACCTCTCGCGCTTGAACTCCGGAAATCGGCTCTGAATTTCCGATTCATTCATGCCCACCACCGACCCTAGCAAGAATTCCTGGGCCACGCGTTTCCGGGCGACGCGAGCTATCTCACTGCTCACCATGTCGGATTCCGCCACCACTTGCCGGAACGCCTCCGCGCCCAGCTTCAGGACGCGAGCTGGTGATCCCGGCAGGACGCGCACCGTGGCATTTCGGGGCGCGTTCGTGAGCAGGCCGATCTCACCGAAGTAATCGCCCGGAAGAAGAATCGCCACGAACGCCACCTCGGTGCCGCCCGCATTCGTGCGGAATACTTCCACCCGGCCCTCGAGCAGAATATAGAACGCGTCGGCTTCATCCCCCTGACGGATGATTTCGGTTCCGGGCTCGAAGCTGATGTATTCACCCTGCCGGAAAGCCTCGATCACATCGACGTTGTCCGCCCCGTCGAAGGTGGCGAGGAAAACTTCTTCGCGCAGCGGAAGGGCGGCACCCGGCCTAACGAGCGCTTGTTCGCGGGGGCGAACTCGCATTTTGAAATGGCGATCTGGCGCGGGCAACGGCTTGACCGTCATCCGGAGCCGATAACCGGGCGGCGCCATCTCCAGGGTCCGTTCATGGAGCAAGGTGGCCACCATGGTGATGGCCATCATTTCGACCAGGCCCATCGCGGCGCAGGTCCGATGATGCATTCCAAAGGGATTGAACGCGCCCCCCTTACGATGCTCGTTCCTCGCCTCCAGACAACGCGACGGATCGAATCGGCCCGGATCGGGGAACGCGTTTTCGTCGAAGAGCATCGGCAGCTGCGAGAGCACAACCATGTCCCCTTTCTCGACGCGGTTCCCGTTGAACCGGAAACTCTCTTTCGCCACATACGGCATTCCCTGCGAAACCGGATGAAAGCGCAGGGTTTCATGAAAGACAGCGCGCAGAAGCCGCATCTCATGGATATCGGAAGCGTCCTGAAGGCCCGAGGCAAACGCCACGTCGACCTCCTCGATCAGCCGCGCCTGGAGATCAGGATGCTTGAAGATCTCGTAGAGCATGAACGCCACGAGGCGCCCCATGTAACTGCTGCTCCCCGCGAATCCATAGAGCGCGTAGCAGACCACTTCGTCATCGCTCATCGGGCGGCCATCCGGAAACTTGAGAGAGATCAGGGTGTCGATGATGTCGGGTGGCCGATCCAGAGAGCGACCGTCCCGGCGATGACGTGCCACCAGATCGCTCGTCAGTTTCAAGACCCGCCGGCGGGCGGCGCGATAGGGCGGCCAGCGAAACATCCACAACGGCAGGACCCGGCCGCCGACTTCCATGTTCATGTCGGTCACGACCCGGCAATCGCGATAATGCTCGCGAAACGAAACATTTCCCATCACCTGGCAATACTGCTGGAACGCCAGCAACTGCACGCCTTCGAACACTTCCTGGACGCTACCGGCCGGCCATTCCCGCAGAGTTTCCCGGACAGCCTGAACGAGCTGCGGCAAATAGGGGCTCGCAACTTCACGTGAATAGGCAAGCTGAAGGAGCCGGCGCAGATGAAGATGCTTCTCTCCGGAGAGGGCCAGGGCGAAATCCGCGCTGCCCAATTGCTCGCCGACCGGATCAAAAATGGGGTGACGGGTCAGGTGACGCTCGCCCCCCGTCGTCATGAACTCCTTCGCTTCGAAGCCGAGGATCACGGTGAACTTCAGCCAGAGCATTCGGATCCGGAAAATCGGTCCGTGCTCGCGATAGGATGAGACCAGGAACCCGGTCGTGTCTCTCAGGAAGTCACGCGTATTGCCGAGCAGCGGCAGCCCGGGAACACGCGGTGAAAATGGGCAGCGCGAAACCGGCGACTCGTCGGTCGCTAGTGGAGCGGCGCCTTCCTTCCCTGTCGCCGGCGTTGAGGAGGTTTGCATCACGTCGACGTCCTTGCTCGGCAATTTCAAATAACGGAGTCTGCCAACGCCGTCCAGCATCGCTTTCCGGGACGATGAGTTTCGCCGACGCGACAGCCCTCCAGGTATTGCGAGTGGACCACAATCAACTGAGCGGGCCGATTCCCGCCGGCCTCGCGAAACGCCTGATGACG
Source organism: Chthoniobacterales bacterium (assembly GCA_035274845.1). NCBI lineage: Bacteria > Pseudomonadati > Verrucomicrobiota > Spartobacteria > Chthoniobacterales > Chthoniobacterales bacterium. The sequence goes on along the minus strand of DATENU010000020.1, from coordinate 266,981 downwards.
TTCCACGCCTTGAACAATCCGGGCGTTTTCCCCGCCCCGTAGCCGAATCAAAAATCGACTGCCGGCTTATTTTGCTTCCGGCTTGTGCATCACGGAAACCATCCAGCCCACTCCGAACCGGTCCTGCAAGACCCCGAACTTATCGGCCCAGAAAGTCTTCGCGAGCGGCATCGTCACCAGCCCGCCTTCACTGAGGGCGGTGAAAACGCGCGTCGCCTCGGCTTCATCGGGCACGGTCACGGAGAGCGAAAACCCTTCGAAATTCGCCTCGCCTTCGCAGCGGCCGTCGGAGGCCATCAACATCGTATCGCCGATGCGGATGCTGGCGTGCATCACTTTGTCTCCGAAACATTCAGGCAGACCCGGCTGCGGTTCCGGGCTCTCCTTGAACCGCGAAAGCATCACCACTTCGGCCCCGAGCGTGGCGCGATAGAATTCGATCGCTTCGTCACAGCGGCCGCCAAAGAACAAATACGGATGAACGAACGTGTTGGGCTTCGATGTCGTCATGAGGTCACCTAGGGCCGGTTTGGGTGAAGGTCAATCGCCGCAGGATTGCGGTGCGCCCGCCGCAACGCTAGCTTCGGCTTGCTTCGCGAACCATCAGTCCCATGACGATCCGAATTCTCGTTACCGGCGGCACGTTTGATAAGAAATACAACGAGCGCAACGGCGAGCTTTTCTTCCAGGATACGCACGTCGCCGAGATGCTCCGGCTGGGGCGTTCCCGCGTCGACGTCACCATCCGCACCGTGATGATGATCGACAGCCTGGAAATGACCGACGCCGATCGCGCGCTCATCGTCCAAAATTGCCTCCAGTCCGAAGAGGACCGCATCGTCATCACGCACGGCACCGACACCATGACGGAGACCGCCGCCGCGGTGGCTCGCGCGGTCACCGGGAAAACCGTTGTCCTGACGGGGGCGATTATCCCTTACGCTTTCGGAAGTTCCGATGGGCTGTTCAATCTCGGCAGCGCTCTTTCGTTCGCGCAGGTGTTGCCCGCGGGAGTTTACCTGGCGATGAACGGCAAATGTTTTGGGTGGGAACGCGTCCGGAAAAATCGCGAGCGCGGCGAGTTCGAGGAGATCGGATAACGAGACCGCCTCGTCCGCGTCCTCGCCCACCCTCGCCCCTTGTCCCTCGTCCCTCCAAACGACGAGGGCCCGCAGGCATTACGCCTGCGAGCCCAGTCGCTAGATTATTCTATCCTGTTACCGCCAATTGGAGTCTGAAACCCAGACCCGATGATGGCGATAATGTGTCCGAGCGTAGTGGGAATTGTATCCGCCTCGCCGACTATAATGTCCAGGAACCCAGCGGCCCCAGCGATGGCTGTAGTGCCCCGGAACCCAGACCCAGTAATACCCCTGGTGCCAGTAACCGCCCCCATGATAATAGGGCCGATCACCCACACTGACGGTGAAATCGAGCGCACGAGTCTCCTGAATCAGCGGCGCACTGAGTGCCGCCACAGCTGCCAGGAGAATTAAGATCTTCTTTTTCATACTTCCTTTGACCGTATGGCCTCGAAATTTATTCGGCAAGGGGCAATCTTTTTTCCTGTTTCAATATTCGGTAAATGCGTCGTGGGCATAACAATATAGCCAGCGCTCCCCCGGCTGGGCGGATGCAATCACGGGATGACCGCTGGCTCGCGCGTGTTTCGTGGCGTGCTTGTTCGGCGAATCGTCGCAGCAGAGCGTGACTCCGCAGGTCTGGCAGCTCCGCAAGTGCACCCACTGCGCCCCGATTCTTACGCACTCGTTGCACTCGAGAACGTCGGGGAGCTTGACCTCAACAACGGCATCGATGTGCGGGCACGTGCCGGCGTTCATGATTTCTCCTTCAATGATTCGTGAACTCCGGCGATGGCCATGCTCCCTTCGCCCACCGCGGCCGCGCAACGTTTCACCGAGCCCGAACGAACATCGCCTACGGCAAAGATCCCTGGCAGGCTCGTCTCCAGCGCCGCCGGCGAACGTGCCAGGCCCGCCCACTCCGGCGCGGCGGCCACCAGCGCGCCCGTTTGGATGAAGCCCTTCTTGTCGCGCAAGATCTCGGGGGGCAACCATTCGGTGCAGGGGGTTGCCCCGATCATGGAAAAGACCGCGGGCGTTTCAACCAAACGGCGTTCGCCTGTCTTTGTGTTTTCCAACTCCACCGCCTCCAGCACGGAGTTGCCTGTCATCCGCCGAATCGTGGTGCAGGGAAGGAGCTCAATGTTTTCCCGAGCCAGAACGCGCCGCGACAGGTAATCCGACATGCTTTGGGAAAGATCGTGGCCGCGAATGACCAGCAACACTTTCGCCGCGCCTTCGGACAAAAACATCGCCGCCTGGCCTGCCGAATTTCCGCCGCCCACCACAATCACGGTCGCGCCCCGGCAGAGCCTGCCCTCGAATGCAGTGGCCGCATAATAAACCCCAACATTCTCGAACCGATGGCACCCCTCGGCTTCGAGCCGATTGTAGTTTGCGCCGGTCGCGATCACCGCCGCCTTAGCGCAGAGCGTGGCGGAACAACCTTCCACCTGAAAGTGGGCGCGGTATTCAGCGTGCGGAGTATATTTTAGAGACAAGGCTTGCGCGGGTGTGGAAAATTTTGCTCCAAAACGGTAGGCCTGAAGCTGCGCGCGCCAAGTCAGGTCGCCGCCGCTGATGCCGGTGGGAAAACCGAAAAAGTTTTCGATCAACGAAGAGGAACCGGCCTGGCCGCCGGGCGCGTAACTCTCCAAGACCACTGTATCCAATCCTTCCGAGGTCGCATAGACCGCCGCCGCTAAGCCGGCCGGCCCGGCGCCAATTATCACCAGGTCGCAGGCAATCTCGTCTTGGTTTTCGTCGACATGCGACTGAAGCAAACCGACCTCCCGCGCCACTTCGCGGAGGGAAGGCCGGCGCAGAGGCATTCCGCGCGGCGTAATGAGCGCCGGCAGATCTCGATCGGACAAATGCAAACGGCTCGCCAGGGTTGCGCCCTGCTCGCTCTTCACATCGATCAGGCGGTGAGGAATGTGGTTCTTGTCGAGGAAATCGTCCAACTGCCGGCCTGCGCGCGAGTCTGGCTCCGCGAGAATCCGCAGCCCGGCAAACTCCTTGTCCCGCTTCAACCGGACCCGTCGCATGATCAGCGCATTCACGATCGGCTCACCGATCTTCGGCATTTCCGCCAGGGCGCGCCGGAGTTTTTGGGCCGGGACTTGCAGCACTTCTGCGTCCTCCGATTTCACCCGCGCGCTCGCCAGCGCTGAGGTTCCCTGAAGCATTGAGACATCGCCCAGGAAATCGCGCGGACCCGCAGTCGCCAGGATTTGCTCCTCGCCGTCACGCGTTTCGAAGGCCTCGAGCTCGCCTTCCAACACCACAGTGAGTGGGAATTCCCGCTGGCCGGCTTTCAGCACAATGTCGCCACGCTTCAGGTTGCGCCGCGTTCCCAGCGGTTCCAAAAGCGCGAGCTGTTCGTCCGTCAGCTTCGGAAACGCGATCGCTTCCGTATCGCGATAGAACCGTTCGTCCTCCTCTTCCGTGCGCGTCATCACCCGGAGTCTACGCAACGCTCCTTGTAAATCCAAATGAGTCGGGCCACTCTGAAGGGCGATGCTCTGGCGGGACCAAAGGGAAAGCGAGAATGTTGAAGACCAACGCGGATCCGGCGGCGGCGGCGGCCGGATTGCGGTCGGCGGAGGAATCGGCGGAGTCATTCTCGTCGTCGCTTATCTTCTCCTCGGGGGCGATCCGCAGGCGCTCATCAATTCGCAGCAGCAATCGGCTTCGACCCAACCGCGCTCGGTCGATAGCAACGCGCCCAAAGACGAAGCCTCGAAATTCGTCGCCGTCGTCCTGGCCGATACCGAGGATGCCTGGCGGGCCATCTTCGCCAAAATGGGTCGGCAGTACGAAGACCCGAAGCTCGTCCTCTTCTCGAACCAGACTCGTTCAGGTTGTGGATTCGCCAGCGGTGCCACCGGGCCGTTTTACTGTCCGGAAGACCGGCGCGTTTATATCGACCTCAGTTTCTATCGCGAACTGCGGGACCGCTTCGGCGCCCCGGGCGATTTCGCGCAAGCGTATGTGATCGCGCACGAGGTTGGGCATCACGTGCAGAATCTCCTCGGCATCTCCGATCGCGTGCAAGCCGCGCGCGGCCGGGTCAGTGAAGCGGAATATAACAAGCTCTCCGTTCGGCTTGAGCTTCAGGCCGACTTCTTCGCTGGCGTGTGGGCGCATTATGCCGATCGGGTCAAACACATCGTCGAAGCTGGCGACCTCGACGAAGCGATCAAGGCCGCCAGTGCGGTGGGCGACGATAATCTGCAACGCCAGTCCCGCGGCTACGTCGTCCCTGATTCATTTACCCACGGCACTTCCGCGCAACGCGTCCGCTGGTTTCGGAAAGGCTACGAAACCGGCGACCTGAACCAGGGCGATACCTTCCAGGCCCGCGATCTCTGATCGCTGCTTCTGTAGCCGTCGTCCTGCGGGCGACGTCAGAGGAAACGCCGCGCGTCCCGATAGCCCCGGAGGGGCGTCGGATTAGAGCCCGGAGTGAAGCGGCAGCGAAACTCCGGGAACCGATTCGATGCCAATTTCTCCAACCCCTGACAAGGGGTGGCGGACGACGCACCGTCGCCCCTTTCAGGGGCTCGCTATCGTTGCGCACCATACCCGGGAGTTCCGCTCCGCTTCACTCCCGGCTTAATTCCTGCGCGCCTTTCAGGCGCTGGGTGCGGCATCTCCCAGGATTCCGCGCGAGCGTCCCACAGGGACGCTGCTACAGAAGAGGGCTGGCGCACTGAGACGCCATTCAATTCATTCTCGCGCTGCCAGAGCCACACAGCCTAAACTCACCCCATGAAACGGATTCTGTTTTCGTGCGCCCTTTTGTTATCCACTTCGCTCCCCGTTTGGGGCCAGGAGCTATCGGACCTCGCCCAACCGCCGAACAGCGACAACCAAAAGGCGAAAGTCTCGCAATGGATCGGCCTGGTGGAGGTATCCATCACTTACCACAGCCCGCGCGTTCACTTCAACAAGCAGGAGCGGACCGGCCATATCTGGGGCGAATTGATCCCGTACGGGTTTTTCGACGACGGCTTCGGCCCGAGCAAAGCCCAACCCTGGCGGACCGGCGCCAACGAAACGACGACGATCACCTTGTCGCACGACGTGAAGATCGGCGGGAAAGATTTGAAAGCCGGCACCTACGGGTTGTTCCTCGCCCTCGAGAAAACCGGACCGTGGACCTGGATCTTCTCCAAGACCATCGGCTGGGGCGCCTATCAATACGATCCGGCGAATGATGTGCTCCGCGTGCCCGCCGATCCCAAAGATGCGCCGTTCACCGAATTCATGACGTTCGGTTTCGACGATCGCCTGCCCGACTCCGCGACAGCGTTCCTGCAATGGGAAAACAAGCGCGTCTCTTTCAAGATCGATGTGCCCAACGTAAACGAGCTCTACGTCGCCAAAATGCGGGAACAACTCAATTCCTGGCCGGGGTTCAATTACCGCAGCTGGCAGGCCGCCGCTCAATTTTGCGCGGATCACAAAGTGAACCTCGAGGAAGCGCTTGTCTGGGCCGACAAAGCGATTAAGGAACCGTTCCGCGGCGAGGGAGGCGGCCGCGAAGATTTTTCAACGCTCCAGACTAAGGTCGCCGTCCTGACGGCAATGGGCCGCGAATCCGAAGCCGATGCGACCCTGGACAAAGCCCTTCATCTGCCAAACCCCGACGTGATCACGGTGCATCAGGCGGCAATGAGGATTCTTCGGGGCGGCCGCAAAGAAAAAGCGATGGAGGTATTCAAGTTCAACGCCGCCCAGCATCCCGACGAAAAATTCTACACCTACGTCGGCCTCGCTCGCGGCTACACCGCGCTGGGCGACAAACCGAACGCCATCAAGAACTGGGAGATCGCCCTAAAGAGCGTCCCCGAGGTCCAAAAACCAAATCTCCCCATTTACGAAAAGGCCCTCGCCGATCTCAAGAAGTAAGACCGCCCTCTCAACTTTCTTCCTTCTTCCTTCTTACTTCTTACTTCCCGTGAGCTTTCTCAACCTCGACCAGCTCCCCTTCGTCGGCATGTCGTACGACTTCATCGGCGAAAACCACGGCGCGCCCTTCTCCGCCTACATTGTGAACGCTGATCCGGGGAAAGGTCCGCCGTTGCACAGTCACCCGTACGTCGAAGTCGCCTTCACGCTCGAGGGCACCGCCACTATCACCGTCGGCGATGAAGAGCGCGAAGTGAAAGCCGGCGGCATCGTCGTTATTCCAGCCGGCACCCCGCATCGCTTCGTAAATTCTGGCGACACGATCCTGCGCCAGATCGATGTCCACGCCAGCCCGAAGTTCATTCAAACGAACCTGCCCGCTTCGGGCTTCTCGCCTTAATCAGCACCGCGATAAGTCGCGCAAACTCCACCATGAAAACACTTCTCGCTCTTCTGCTTTCCTGCGTCTTGTTCGCGGGCAACGCCCTCGCGGGTCCGACGATCTTCTTCGTTCGCCATGCCGAAAAAACCACTACCGGCGGCGACGATATGGACATATCCGAAGCCGGCCGGGCCCGGGCCGAATCCCTGGCGACCCTTCTCAAAGACGCCGAGATTTCCGCGATCTTCACCACCGAGCTCAAGCGCACTCAACAAACCGCCGCGCCGCTCGCGAAAGCGCTCCATCTCGAGCCAACCATCATTCCGGCCAAGGATCAGCCCGCGCTCATCGCGAAACTCCAGGGTTCATCCGGCAACATCCTCGTCGTCGGTCACGGCAACACCATTCCCAACCTCATCAAGACTCTCGGCATCACGACGCCGATCAAGATCGACGATCCCGATTACGACAATCTTTTCATCGTCCTCCTCGAAGAAAAGCCCCGCCTGATCCGATTGCACTACCGGTGACGTTGCGATCTTGAAGGATGCGGCCAGTTCCGTCACGCTGGCACAATGAAGAAGCTCCTTCTCCTCGCCTGTCTCGCTCTCCCCGTGCCCTTGTTTGCCCAGGGCGGCCTTCCGGACAAACCCTACATCTACGTCGAAGGCAAAGCCGAAATCGAGAAAGCGGCCGACATGGTAACGCTGCGATTCGACTCCGTCGCTCGCAATCCGGACCAGGCTAAGGCAAATCAGGAGGTCCAAACAAAAGCCACGAAGATTCTCGCGCTCCTAAAGGACAAGAATATCGCGCAAAGCGATACCATTGCCGCGGATATCAAATCAGAGCCCGAATTCGAATATGACGAGCCCGGTCACAGGAAGGGTAAGATCATCCGCTACAGTGTGACGAGACGCTTCGAAGTGAAGGTGCATAATCTCGAGATATTTCCGAAGCTGGTCGATGAATTAATAGGTATTCCCGGCACGGAGTTCACCGAGATCACTGGGGCTCTGAAAAAACAGAAAGAAGTAGAGGACGAAATCTGGCGGAGCGCCTTGGTTAATGCCCGCGAACAAGCGGATAAAACTGCGAAAGCAATGGGCGTCACAATTGATTCCGTGTTCGCCATATCGCCAAAGCCATTCGCGCAAATTCGCGGTGACATATTTGGTTCCGACTATGCGGAGACCACCGCACGCTCGATTGTGACCGGCCCGCCCGAGTACCTTCTCGGGCCGATGACCGTGAGCCAAAGTGTTCACGTTATCTACCTGATCTCTCCGGCGAAATAAGCAGGGCTCGTCTGCCTTCTTAATTTTTAATTCTTCCTTCTTACTTTCCTGGATGTCTTCCGTCGTCTTTCTCCGCGCCGTGAACGTCGGCAAAGCCAATCGTTGCCGGCCCGGCGAGATCGCGAAGAAGCTGTCGAGGTTCGACGTAGTGAACATCGGCGCGGTCGGAACGTTCGTGGTTCGAAAAGAGGTCAGCGAATCCACTCTGCGGGCCGCGATCGCCCGGGAGCTCCCATTCAAAATCGAAATTATGATTTGTCCCGCCCGGGAGATTCTCAATCTCGTGGCAAGCGATCCATTTAAAGGACAGCCCTCTGGTCCAATGATCACCCGTTTCGTGAACGTGCTTCACAAGCCCCTCACGTCACACGTCACTCGCCTGCCACGCCGAAGCACGGCGAAGGAGGGTCACATGTCACTTTCCCTTCCCTCCGAGGAAGCCTGGCTCGCCAAGGTCATCGCCATCCGAGGCCGATTCGTTCTGGGCGTTTATCGCCGCGAAATGAAAGCCATCGGTTGCCTCGGCAAGCTCGAGAAGCAAATCGGCGTCCCCGCCACGAACCGCAACTGGAACACCATCGAGAAGATCGTCGCGGTGCTGAAAGCTGGCTGAGGTTCCGCGCGCTGAAGGCGCACTTCAACTTAAGCCTGGGGCAACGCCCCAGGAATCACGCTTCAAACCTGACCGAGCGCTGAAAGCGCGATTCAAAACATGAGTCGCGCCTTCAGCGCTGGAACCAGTGAAATCCCCTATTCCTGGGGCGTTGCCCCAGGCTGGAGTTAAGGTCGCGCCGTTGGCGCTGCGTCGCTCCTTCTGTTGCTGTCGCTTGCCTGTCAGCCGTAGCCTTGGCGAAGGCTGATCACACTGCCGTCCGCTTCAAAAGATAATCGAGGCCACCCACCCGGTACCACCGATAACCGTAGCCTTCGAGCACGATGCGGTGTTTGCCCGACTTTTCGGCCTGGCTGTGTTCATCGCCAAGCAGGTTCATCAAGCGCAGCCCCTCTTTGCCAAGCTCTACATCAACGACTACTTCACGCGGTTCCTCATGCAGATTGTGCAGAACCAAAACAGAATTGTTCCGCCAATCATACCGCATCGCGAGCACCGCGGGATCGCGCATCTTTAGAATGGCGAAATCGCCCCAACCGATCTCCGGCACCTCCTTGCGCATGCGCATGATGCGTTCCGTCCAGTTCAGCATCGACTCCGGATGCCGCCGCTGGATCGCCGCATTGAGCCGCTGATAGCCGTACGGGCCTTCCTCGATCACCGGGTTGTTCGGTTTGTCCGCTTTCGTGAACCCACCGTGCGGTTCGGACGACCACTGCATCGGCGTGCGGGCGCAATTCCGCTCCGGCAGCTCAAGATTGTCACCCATCGCAAGCTCATCGCCATAACGGATCACCGGCGTCCCTGGCAGGGTAAACATGAGGCTGTAAGCGAGCTCGAGCCGGCGCTGGTCGCCCCCGAGCATCGGCGCCAGCCGCCTCCGAATGCCACGATCGTAGAGCTGCATTTTCTTCTCCGGCCCGAATTCATCGAACACCTGTTGACGCTGTTTCTTCGTCAGGCGGCCGAGGTCCAGCTCGTCGTGATTGCGCAGGAACATTCCCCATTGCGCGGTCGCCGGGCGCGGCTTGGTCGCCTTCATCGCTTTGATCAACGGCCGCGTGTCGCAGGAGGCGAGGGCATAAAAGAGGTGCTGGTTTACCTGGAAGTTAAACATCATGTGCATCCGCTCGCCGTCCTTGCCGAAATAATCGAGATCGGTCTCCGGCAGGACATTCGCCTCGGCCAGGATGATGCAATCGCCCTGGCGCCATTGGAGGAATTCCCGAAACGTCCGCAGCATGTCCCATTGTTCCTTCGGCCGGCTCACGTTCGCGCCTTTGGTCCCGATAATGAACGGCACCGCGTCCATCCGGAATCCGGACACGCCCTGTTGAATCCAGAAGCCCATGATCTTCAGAATCTCCGCCTGCACCCGCGGATTCGAAGTGTTGAGGTCCGGCTGGAAATCGTAAAAGCGATGGAAATAATAAGCGCGCGCTTCCTTGTCGTAACTCCAGGTCGTTTTCTGGACGCCGGGAAACACCATTCCCTTGTGGGCGTTTGAGGGCTTCTTCTTCGACCACACATACCAATCGCGATACTTCGACTCCGGATCTTTCCGCGCCTCCTTGAACCACGGATGCTCGTTCGAGGTGTGGTTGACGACCAGATCGATCAAGACCCGGATTCCGCGCTGTTTGGCCGCGTGGGTAAACTCCACGAAATCCCCGAGCGTCCCGTAACGCGGATCAACGTTGTAATAATCCGCAACGTCGTACCCGTCGTCTTTGCAGGGCGACGTCTGGAACGGCATCAACCACACCGCGGTTACACCCAGCCCATGAAGGTAATCCAGCCGCCGCATCAACCCCTCGAAATCGCCGACGCCGTCGCCGTTCGAATCCATGTAGGAGCCGACCGAGAGGCAATAGATGACCGCGTTCTTGTACCAAAGATCGTTGATCATTTTGTCCTCCCTATCATCGTTCCCCAGCGCTCCGCCGCGCCCCTCGCCGGTTACCGGGCCGACCAAAGCCGGCGTCCGTTTCCGCGCTGAAGGCGCACTTCAATTTAAGCCTGGGGCAACGCCCCAGGAATCACGCATCAAAATTGACCGAGCGCTGAAAGCGCGATTCAAAACATGAGTCGCGCCTTCAGCGCTGGAACCAACGGAATCCCCCTATCCTGGGGCGTTGCCCCAGGCTGGAGTTGAGGGCGCGCCGTTGGCGCTGCATCACCCGGGAATAATATTCAGCGCTCGTGCGTCTCCTGTATTGAACAGGAGCGGCCCAAGGCTGTCTCTTGAGAAAGCCCGCTTATGAATCGCCTCACCATCCGATCTCTTATTCTCCTCGCCGTAATCGCGCTTGGCGCTCTTTATATAGCGCGGCAACCGCATGCCCAGGGAACCGAAAAAGTTGCCGTCAAAAATATGGAACCATTGAAGCCCACCGCCCAGGATCTGGCGCCCGTCCCGAAAGTGGAGAAATCGGACGCCGAATGGAAAAAGCAGCTCACGCCGGAGCAATATGCGATTCTCCGCGGCCACTCGACCGAGCGCTCCTGTTCTTCCGTCCTGCTCACCGAACATCGCCGCGGCGTGTTCCATTGCGTCGGGTGCAACGCACCTTTGTTCGCGAGTGACGCGAAGTTTGAATCCGGCACCGGCTGGCCCAGCTTCACTGGGCCGTTCATCCCGGGAATCATCACGACCGTGAAAGATCGCAGCTTCGGGATGGATCGGGACGAGATTCTCTGTTCGCGTTGCGGCGCCCACCTCGGCCACGTCTTCGATGACGGCCCCGCTCCAACCGGATTACGATACTGCCTGAACGGGCTGGCCCTCAAATTCGAGGAACGCCCGTAGAGATTCATCATCGAAAGGTGCTGATTTCGTCTAGCTCCTTGCGGCTTATGTCCGGCACGCGCGCATCTTCCGCGGGACGGCCGACGACCAAAAGAACAAACGGTTTTTCGTGCGAAGGGCGCCCAAGGATCTTGTTCAGGAATCCCATCGGGCTCGGAGTGTGAGTTAACGCCACCAAACCGCACGAGTGCACTGCGGTTACCAGAATACCCGTCGCAATCCCGACTGACTCGATCGCGTAATACGTTGGCGTGCGACTTCCATCGGCCAGGATGCGAAACGGCTGCGCGAACACCGCGATGAGCCACGGCGCAATTTCCAGAAATGGTTTACTCGAATCGGTGCCGAGCGGGGCCAGCGCTTCCAGCCATGCTTTCGGCGCGCGCTGTTCGTAAAACTCTTTTTCTTCCCTTTCGGCCGCGACGCGTATCTCCCGCTTGAGCGCCGGATCGCTCACCGCCACGAAATGCCACGGCTGCAAGTTCGCTCCGCTCGGCGCGGTGCCTGCGGCACGCAAACAATATTCGATCACCTCACGTGGCACGGGCCGGTCGGAATACTCGCGAATCGTCCGCCGGCGATCCATCGCTTCATAAAACTCGCGGGCGCGCCGAAGCAATTCTTCGTCCGATCGAGGACCGATCCCGGGCGCCGGGACAAACCGGGGTTCTGGCATTGCGGCGGACGATCGTGACGATCAGATCACTCTCGGTGGACCACGGTGATCGTTACGAAGCCGGAGCGACTTCCTGAACTCCAAGGTTCAGATCCGGGACCGCGGGTTGCGAATTCATCGCTGCGGCGGCTCGTTTGGCAGCCCAGCGAGCTTTCATGGCCGCCGCAAGTTGCGCACGCCGCTCAGGCGAAATATTGAGCTTTTTCTTCACCTTTTTCGGAGCGGCCGGCTTCTGAACGGGAACTGATTTCGCAACTGCTTTGGGGGCGATTGGCTTGAAAGCGGCGGCCTTTTTCCGCGCGACGGCAGCCGGTTTGCGCTGGGCGGCCACGATCTTCTTTGCCGTTTCCATCGCCTCCAATTTCTGCCTCAGCTTGCTCAATTTCTTTGGACCTTCCCGGAGACGCTTTTCCAGCCGACGGATCTTTTTCCTGAGAGTCCTAAGTTTCATAGTACGAACGAGTTTGTCCGGTCTCCCCAGATTTGTCGATCTTCGCGTTTCGTGCCCTCGATCAATTCAGCGCGAACCCGTCGAGGCATTTCGCGACCTCACGACCGGCCTACTGGCCGTCCCAGGAAAGGCCTTCGGTGAACATCTGGACCTGGCTGCCACCGTCCGCCGGTTTCACGAAAATGGTGAGCGTGGCCGCGCCCCGTTTCCGCTTCATGATCGAGGATTGCGGCTGGATCATGTCCGCGCCGTCGTTCGTCCATCCCTGGGCTTTTAGCGCCGTCGCCAGCTCCGCGCACACCTTCTTCACGTCCGATTTGCTCTTAAAGAGAATGTGCTCGACGACCTTTTTATATTCGACGTCGGTCGCATCTTTCGTGAGCGCCAGTTCCTTCACGTTTAATCCGGCGACTTTTGGTTGAGCCGAGGTTGTAGCATCTTCGACGTCGTCCTCGTCCTCCGAATCCGCCTTCGTGGACTTCTCGCTCGGTTTGGTCGTCGGCTTCTCTTCCTTCTTCGATTCCGGCACCTGAAATTCCTTCGGGATTTCGCCCAGCGGCGCCACGAACTTCAATTTCACCTCCCAGGTTTCGCCGAACGTTTCGACCTGCCCATTGGTGGTCAGTTCTCCCTCGACCTTGCCATCCGCGAACGTGAAGTCGCTCATCTCAATGCTGCCGATTGAGCTGAAGCCCGATTTCTTGTGCGCGCTATGCGCTACCTGGCATCCAAAAATTTGACCATCTTCATGCGCTGAAACGACCAGCGCGCTGCCGAGTTTTCCGAACGCCGCGTCGAAGTCGGGTTTCTTAATTTTCGACTGATCTTTCTCGGAGAACACGAGCACGATTCCCGTCTTGCCGCTGAACGGTTCGCCCCACCGCGCCGACACAAAGGCGATCTTGGCGTCTTTGCCGTTACCCTTGAAAATTCCGGCAACGGTCGCGGGCACATTCGCGGCCGGGCCGGGCGGCTTAACCACGGTCGCCGGCGGCGTATCGCCCGCCTTGAGCAGCGCAACATCGAAATGCACATCGAACCCCGTGGGAAACATTCCCTCGGTTTCCATCGGCTGGCTGGCTTTGCCGATGGCGTGACCGTTCTGCACTTTCAATTCGCCTTTCGCGGTGCCGCTGTGCCGGCCGAGCGAGGTGCCACCGGCAGCGGCACTGAAATACTTGAACTCGCCGGTTTTCTTGAAAATGAGCTTCAGGAATGGCCGCCCGAAATCGGTGTCCCCGCTTTGCCTGTCGTTTTCGCGTGCTTCCTTGATCTTCTCGCCCGGAACCGCCTTGGAGGTCAACACCACCACGATCGCTTCCTCGTTGTCGACTGTCGTTTCGAACGCCAACGCCTGCTTAAATTGGTATGTTTTCTTGTCCAGGTTCAGTGTTCCCTCCCCTGTTTTCTCCTGGGCAAAAAGCGTCCCGGCGCCGATCAGAATTCCGATCGCCATCACATAGATAAATTTTCTCGGCATACGCCGTTATCCCATCAGACAAGCACCGCCGTGCCAAGTGTTTCCGGCGTTGCAGGAACGGCGCCATGCGAAGCGTCATTGGCAACCGGAGCGGTTGCCCTACAATTCCTCTCGTCACGCGTCACATTTCACACGTCACTGCTCCTTGAAATCGCTCACCGAACACCTCTGGTTCGAAGTTCCGGGACGCCGGGGGTTCATCAACATCACGCCGACGATCGAGCAATTGGTCACCCGGAGCGGCGTTGCCGAAGGTCTCTGCCTGGCCAACGCCATGCACATCACGGCGTCCGTCTTCATCAACGACGATGAATCCGGTCTGCACCACGATTACGAGGTCTGGCTCGAGAAGCTGGCGCCGCACGCGCCCACCTCTGCCTATCGCCACAATCGCACCGGCGAAGACAACGCCGACGCCCATCTCAAGCGCCAGATCATGGGCCGCGAAGTTGTCGTCGCGATCACCAAAGGCAGTCTCGATCTCGGTCCCTGGGAGCAAATCTTCTACGGCGAATTCGACGGCCGCCGGAAGAAGAGGGTTTTGGTCAAAATCATCGGCGAATAGAAATCTCAGCCCAGTTGACTGTTCTACAGCAACCGTTTTTCTCTGCAAACTATGCGCCCGAAGTCCTTCAAACCAGAGCAGGGCAAACTTACAGCGATCTGGGGCGGGCTATTTCCAGATCGAAGAGCTTAGACAAGCGTTTGCCTCCCGCCGGGTCAAGCATAACAAAACGTCCGGGACGGAGTCGGGGGATCAGTTCGCTCAACCCCCATCTTATCAATCCTGATTCCACATCCAGCGGATCTTGGAGGTACGTCCAACCTTGGCGCATCCAAGGCCAGAACCCGGCGACGGCACCTTCCGATGCTCTTAATTTCTCAAATGTCCAAGGAAAGTCCTTCTCCGCCTTCGTGCGTGGTTTCTGCGCAGGCACCGCCGGTATCCTGACCCAAAGTCGCGATTCTCGCATTTCACCGGGTACCTGTGCCAGCAGGGCGATGTCGTACGGAATGGGTTGCCCGTTTTCGACATAATAATATGCCATCCGACGAATGTTTCCCAGATCACCGACGGAGTCGTAGAGATAGGCGGAGATGACGCCGAGCATGGGATCGCGATGCTTCTCTTTCCGCAGGCTGGTGGCAAAATCGACTACCGCGTCCATCCTCAGGGTGCCGTTCTCCATCGCCGACAAGGCGGTTTCGGCCATGCGGTTGGTGGAATTAGGGTCAAGGGTTGATTGGTAAACTAGTCCGGATACGCCACGGGAATCGCGTATCACGTGGGTGGTAAAATTAGGCACTCCCGTTACCGAGGCAAACATACCGTCCACAAATTCTATCAGGACCGGTTCGGCTGATTCTGGAGAATGGACGTCGGAAAGCAGCCATAAGTCCTTTTGTGTACTGTTCTGCCAAAGTGTCTTTTTCGTTCCTCGGGTCCTCAAACTTTTGACTGCCTCGCCTTGTATCTTTATGCCGATACAATTGTAGCCCATGCCGGGAATGCGGAGTCGATCGATTTTGTTGATCAACCATTGCCCAGTATTTTCGGATTCTGGAAAAGGCGTGCTGTCTTCTGGTACCGACACAGACCCCCACTCTGCGTCAAGCCGCCGAGTCTCTATAATCTTCGGGCCCGGTGGTCCTATAACAAGATCCGGCGGCGGCCAGCGCGGGAGAACCGGCGGTTTGAACGTCGGATCGGCTTCAAAATAAATATCATCTGCTTCCTCAAACGTGGGACTGATTCTGGGCTTCAACTCCCGGTTATATATTTTTGCGACCCGTGGCACCTCCGTTTTGAGATAGCTCCCAAGGCTTCCGCTTGTGATCTTGTTTTGTTTTAGCTTGGAGAAGGCGTTCGTTTTGGTGCCCCAGAGTGCTTCCAGCAGTACGCCAGAGAACACTCCACGATCGTCGCTGGCGTCCTCGAACGGGAGCATCAAGGCCGCATCCCCGTCTTGCGAGGCATCGAACCGATCAATTTGCGTTTCCCCTGTTGGCGTGCCGGACCTTTGTGAGACTACCCCATCCAGTGAAAGATCCAGTTGTTCGATCTTCGAGGGCAACACGCTGCACGCATCCGCAAAAATGGCGATCTGCTCGATGTTGTAGTACCGCATCAATCGTCGCCGAAGCATTTCCACATGGACTACGCGTAGCTCTGTATCCCATTTGGACAGAAACCACAGCCGTTCCTCCGCATCACGGATCATCCCATGGCCTGAGAAATACAATAACAACCGGTGGACCGGAGCGCCGCCGCTGAACATGGCGTCGAACTTTGACCGCAGAACATCCACCGTCACCGGGTCGGGATCATCCACGAGCAGATGCGATTCGTAGGACGACGTCTTTGCCCACTCATGAAAGGCGCGAGCACCGTTGATCGCCCCGTTCAAAAAAGCCAAATGGCCAGCCTGCGCCACACCGACTGCCAGAGAAAGATTCCGTTGCATCTTGCCTTATCTGATGACGTTCATGATTGACAGACGACGTTGCTTCTCGTCCGATGGGGGAAAAGCCCCTTCATATGAAATACGACTCCTTCCAGGCAAGAAATTTTCTTAACGCAATCGATCTACGCGGCACTCCCCGCGGCATCCTTGAGCTGTCAGCGGCCGACGAGGCTGGGCCTGTTTTTGATCAGGCTAAAACCCAGGCGCAGATTTCGGGCTCCGCCGTGTTCTCCTTCGCCCAAGGCGTCACCACCGACGTCCGTGAGGCCATATCCGATTCTGCCTTACTGGCTCAATTGGTGGCGAACAAGAAGTTTCCAGCCGACCAATCGCCGCTCGAATGGTTCGGGGCCTACGCCGACGTGCTGCAAAACGTCGGTTGGACCCTTCAAGAGAGTAGCTGGACGGATTACACTGCTCAAGGCACGGCCGTTGAGGTGCACAAGAAGATCATCGAAGTCCTGACCGTCGCGTTGGGGCCGGCTCCGGCGGCGCTCCTCATTATTACCACTACTATCAATGCATTGAGCGCAATGAAATCGGACAGCCCGTGGATCACTCTGTTTGAACGTGAAGCGAAGAAGGCGAAGATAGCGCGTTTTCAAATTGGGTTGGTTGACAAGGATCCTAATGGCGACGTCTTCGTTTCTCTCTTTGCGTTCTTGATAAAGGCCCAGGATAACATCACGCAGGTTCTCTTTTTTAAGTTCAAAAATGCGAGAGCCACCTTCCAGGCGAACTCCATGAAGGTCTCCATAGATCGGGCTGCCCTAACCGACATCGGACCCGGAATTCGCAACAAAATTCGGATCTACCAACACGACTACCTAAGCAACGTCTTGGACCTGAGCCCATAATTCAGAACCGGCGGTCATGACGTGGCGGCGATCAAAAGGCGCCCGAAAGCATCGTCTCCGAGCGATCGCGTGGCTGATATGGCGCGTCGTAATCCACTCTACCGGCCAGACAGAGGCCAGCTTCCGATCATTTGTGCACGCACCTCTCGGCGAAATCCTTCAGCCGCTTGATTAGGTCGTCCGGTTTCTCGAGTTGGATTAGGTGGCCGGCGCCCTTTACCACGATCCGCTCGGATCCGCTGATACCGCCGCTGATCGCCCGAGTGTGAACCTGCACATCCCCGATGTCGCCTTCACCAAGGAGAATCAGCGTCGGCGCTTTGATCTCGCCGAGCCGTTCGCTGGCTGGCGGCGCGAGTTTGTTTTCGAGAGCGCCGTCGTATTTCTTTAGCTTTTCCGCGTTCGCGACGAGATGCTCGTAGATTTTGCGGCGCGCCTTCTCATTCGGGCCCGTGAGGAGAAACTTGTCCTGCGACCAATTCCTAGCCATTGCGCGGACATCGTCGCGCTCCATCGGCTCATTGTTGCGATTCGCTCTCGCCCGAAACTCAGCGCTGAAGTCCATGCCGTGCAGGACCGGGCCAATCAGAAACAGCCCAACCGTCATCTCCGGTTGCTCAATGGCAAAATCGATCGCGAGTGCGCCGCCTGATGAGCTGCCGGCCACTACCGTGTGTTGCACCTTCAAGTGCGTCAGCAGTTTCGCCAGGTCCTCGACCGGCGAAAACGAACTGGTGGCCGGATCGGAACGCCCGTAACCGCGTCGATCATACCGGATCACATGGCACTTCGCCCCGAGCCGTTGCCAGACCTCGTCCCACGACTTGGAGTCAAGCAAGCCATCATGCAAGAGAACTACCGCCGGACCGGAACCGCATTCTTCGTAGTAAAGTTTCGCTCCGGAGACATCAACGTAACCAGTCTTGCCTCCGCCCTGCCCGTTTGAATCGGCCGCGAGAGCTGCAGCTGCGATCAGCGCAGCGAGGATAGAAAAGATGGAATAGAAAATAGTCTTGCTGCTTCCCGCCATCCTCAATCCTCGATCCTCCATCCCCGCTTCTCCCTTACTCGTCCGCCCGCGTCGACGCTGACTTGATATCGACCACCGGAGTGCCATCGAACGCTTCGATTGGCCCGATCTTTAAGCGCGTGCCATCGATCTCGCGCACGATGACCGGGTGCAAGCCGAGCGGATTTGGTCGCGCCGGCGAGCGCGTGTAAAAGACGCCGGTAAGCGGACGGCTCTCATCACTCCGCGGATGGTTCTTCAAGACCGCGCGGTCCGCCTTATCCAACCAGGTGATCACAATCAGCTCGTGACCAACCTCCATACCAAGCAGCGCGTCCGCGAATCGCGGTTCGATCTCGAGCCACGCATCCGGGGCTCCTTCCGGTCCCTGCCGCGGCGCGTCTTCGCGTCCCTGCACCGTCGACCGGATGAAACCAACCGGCTCCAGCGTGTACTCGTTCATAATATGTAACCTCTTCCTTCTTCCTTCTTCCTTCTCACTTCTCACTTCCCCTTCTCCGGATCGTATTCCCAAAGCCTTTTCGGATCGCCAAACACCGCGCCGAGTACGCGCTCGGGCCAAATCTCGAAGTAGGTCAGCACCAGCGCCATCAGCGGAACCATAACAAGGGCGAGCCCGTGCGCGGCCATGAAAAACATGGCGACGGCGCGCAAGATCAGAAGATAAGTATCCCAACGCACTCGTTGCTTCAGCTCATTGTCCGGCATCGTGTCGTAACCGGAGCGGAACGCCTTCCAGAAATGCCCGGCCGCGAGCGATCCAAAAGTCAGCCAAAGCAGCGGCGACTCCGCCAGCGCTCGCCGCAACTCTGTTCCAAGCAACAGACCGTGGAGCGGAATCAACACAATCCAGTAGGGCAATCCGACAACGACCATCAGCACCACCCAGGTCACTACTCCACCGACGACATTCTTCGCCACCAATGCCACTTTTCCCGTCGTAGCGTTACGCAAGTGCGGCTGGCTTTCCCGCACCGCTCTCGGCACCATGGCCGTTACGATCGCCGCCAGAGCCGCCAGCCCATCGAACCAATAACTAAACACTGCCAGCGCGGCCGACCACCCGAACGCATAAATTCCGACGACCGGAACCAGGTTTCGGCCCAGGACCACCCAGGCATGCGGATTCCGCACAAACTCGCGCAAATGCTGCGACACCGGCGGCGGCCTGATCTGCCGAGTTGCTGGCGAAGTCTCACCCGTTGAATCCACGCGATGATCTAATCACAGCCCGCCGGCGAACGAACGCGAATAAACGTGTTCAATCTTGTTCCCCACTCTCCCTTGCCGACGGTCCGAGACCGCCGCTACAGGATTGAGCTCACGGCGCGGTGACCGCCGGCTTCTCGATGCTCGCCACCGCCTCTCGCAAATCCTTGTTCATCTGTTCGGTGTAATACTCCGTCAGGTTGCTCTCGAACATCCACTTTCCCACGTCCGATTGCATCAGGTTGGGCAACATGGAGCGCTTCCACTCGGCGAGCTTGGGGTCGTCCACGGACATGTATCCGCGGTTACGCAGGTCATCGAGCTGCGAATACTGATCGAGAACGATGTAAACATAGTAAATCTGTTTGACCAATTCTTCCGTCTCCTTCTGCCGCTGAGCCTCCGGGACATTTTGAAGTCTTGCCTTCACCGCGTCGGCGATATTACGCCAGCAAAGACCCACCATCGGATTTCGGTCGACCACGAACCGGTTCATCTCAAATATCGTGGAATTAATTCGATCGAACGTGCTTTGCCGAATCTGTTCGACATCGGCCGAGAGACTTCGCGGAGGCACGCCAATGCGATCGAAGAGCAACTGCTCGAAACGATCAAAGAATGAGAAATCCTTCTGTTCGCCCATCCTGATCAGGATGGCATGCGCATAGGCAGGATTCTTCACTCCGCTTTTCTTCTCGCGCGCGTCCTCTTCCGTCCCACCGATGTCGCTATAGCGAAGCGTGACCAGCCGAGGCGGGCCGAGCGTGGGCGATTCACTCAGCGTTCGCACTCCTTCGTTTATGATCTTTTCGCCGTTAGGCCCGACATCAACCACCCCGTCGCGCTCGGCGTTGATGACGTAGAGATGGTCGGTCACTTCCCGTTTGAATGTCTCCATGCGCGCCTGGCCGGCCGGGTCGCGTGGATCAAGCAAGGCCTTCAAATCCTCCTTCACCCTTCCCAGCTCCGACTCGGTGCTGGCTTGAATTCGTTCCAGCTCCGCCCTCTGCCCGCCCAGCAGCTTCACGAGCTCGGTGTGTTGCGCTAAAACAACATTCTCGGTCGGCGGCGAGAACAGGACAATCTTGTGAATCTTATAAGGTTGTTTCTTTGGAAAATCTTTCGCCCGATTAAGAAGAGTGCGCATCGCGAGCAGTGAGCCCTTGCCGTGGGCGACGATCGTGATGGTCTTATAATTATCCTCCAGGTGGCTGAGCAGGTTATCCAGCTTTGCCGCTCCCTCATCAAACGCTGCCGCATCGCCATAGAGCGCCTTCTCGAACCCGCAAAACACGAAATCGTAGTTTCGATTGAACCGCGGGTCATCAAGCAGGACTTTCGGTTTGCCCCAGGTGTTGACGTAATCGCCGGTGAACCCGCGCACGAAAACAATCACGTCCTTGGCCTGAAAAACGTTGTGCCGCAGATGCAACAGGGCGCCTTTGTAATGTGGTTCTTCGCAAAACCATCCTTTGTCCGTCAGTCCAAGCCAGCCGAGAGTCATTTGATCGGAAACGAGGGCGCCGAGAGCCAGGTTGTTATAATCCCGGGCAAACCATCGCCTGATCAGGCCGGGGACGGTCCAGTATCCAATCAGCGCGATGATCACAAACACAAAATAGCGATAGCGCCAGCACAGGCGCCGGTACGAACTGATCCGGTGACATTCCCTGCAGCGATAGGATCGATCGTGGATCTCCGAGTAACAGGCTGGGCAATTCATCGGTCGTTAATTACCGCCTGTTTGCGGTGATGCTTTGGGAGTGGCAGCCGGTGCTGCAGCCGCTCGCAGGTCCTTGACCATCGTCTCGGAGTAATACTCCATCAGGTTATTATCCAGCATCCAGCGGCCTAACTCCGATTGCATCAGGTTTGGCAGCCAGGAGCGCTTCCAAGTGACGATCATGTCATCGTTCGGCGAGAGAATTCCGCGGCTTCGCAGACCGTCCATCCGCGCATACAAGCTGAGGAAGATATAGACGTAGTAGGCTTGCCTGGTGAGGTCTTCCATTTGCTTGGTCCGGGCCGGCTCCGGGACATCTTTGAATCTGGCCCGAACGGCGTCGGAAATGTCCTTCCAGGCCAGGCCGACCATCGCGTTCTTGTCGACGACGAACTTGTTCATCTCGAAAATGGTGTCCTCGATTCGATCATGCGTGCTTTGCCTGATCTGTTCGGCGTTGGCCGCAAGGCTTCGCGGCGGCAGACCAATGCGATCGTAGAGCAGTTCCTCGAAATGATTGAAGAATGAGAAAGCGCCTTGCGCTCCCATCTTCACTACGATGCCGTGCGCATAACTCGGATCTTTCACTCCACTTCTTGTTTCTCGCGCCTCTTCCTGTGATCCGCCGATGTCACTGTAGCGAAGCGTGACCAACCGCGGCACGCCCTGAGTCGGCAGCTGGCTCAATTTTCGCATTGCTTCGCTCACGACCTTTTCGCCGTCCGGTCCCACATCCACGACTTCGTCCCGCTCGGCATTGATGACGTAAAGATGTTCGGCCACATCCTTCATGAACGCTTCCTTCCGCGCCTGGGCCATGGGATCCTGCGGCTCAAGCAACGCCTTCAGGTCCTCCTTCACGCGGCCAAGTTCTGAGTAGGTGTTCGCCTGCATTTGCGCGATATCCGCGCTCTGCTCGCCGAGTATTTTCACGACCTCCTGCTGCCCCGCGAGGGAGACGTTTTCGGTCAGCGGCGTAAACATGACGATGCGGTGGATCTTGTACGGTTGCTTCGTTGGAAAGTCGTGAACGCGATTGAGAAGCGTGCGCATCGCCAGCAGACCGCCCTTGCTGTGAGTCACGATCGTGATGCTTTTATAATCCTCCTCGAGATGAGTCAGGGTGCGATCGAGCCTGTTCGCTTCCTCATCGAACGCGGGCACGTCCCCAAAGAGCGCCGTTTTGAATCCATAAAAGACAAAGTCGTAGTTCCGATTAAACCGCGGATCGTCCAGCAACATGCTCGGCTTGCCCCAGGTGTTGATGTAATCTCCGATGAACCCGTGGACGAAAACGATGACGTCCTTGGCTTGGAAAACCTTATGCCGCAGATGAAGCAGGTTGCCCTTGTAATGCGGCTCCACGCAAAACCATTCCTTATCGGTCAGTCCAAGCCATCCCAGGGTCGTGGCATCCGAGACCGCCGCGCCCGCGGGCAGCTTGTCGTAACCGTGCACGAATCTTTGCCTGATCAGTCCGGGGAGCGTCCAGAATCCGATCAGGACAATAATTATCAGGACGACGTAACGATACCGCCAGCAAAGGCGCCGGTACGAACAGATCCGGCGGCAATGCCGGCAACGGTACGAGCGATCGTCAATCTCGGAACGACAGGCCGGGCATTTCATGGCGGATCCACGGACCGCCATCCTCCAGACTGATTCAGGCCAGCGCTATTGGACCAAGGTACTATTCGTCATCCTGAGGGCCTCCCGGGAAAGCCTTCGCGGCGAGGTACGACTTAAGTCCGATAGCACCGCGTCGCGCCGCGGGGAACTATGCCGGGGCACAGCCCTGATACCAGCATGAACCTGTTGCGCCTGCCGCCCTGGATTTTCGGCATCATCGTCGTCACCACCTTCGTAGTGTTGGCGATCGGGGGCCTGTTTGTTTTTCAACTTCTCGCGCGCGGCCGGCTCCGATTGGTCGAGCACCTCAATAACCAGGTCATTTTCTTCGCCTCGATGATCGGCATGTTCTACAGCCTCACGGCCGGCATGATCGCGGTCGGCGTCTGGACCAGCTACCGGAACGCGGAAAATGTCGTCTCGTCCGAGGCCACGGCGATCGGTTGCCTCTACCGCGACGTCACCGGTTATCCGGAGCCGGCCAAGACCCAGATGCAGATCGAGATTCGTGCCTACGTCGACTTCCTCCTCAACCGAGCGTGGCCCCTCCAGAGGCAGGGGCTGCCGACGGATGAGGCGACGCGGATGTTAACAAATCTCGAACATTTGCTGGTCCAATTCGAGCCCACGACGAGCGGACAACAAATCCTCCACTCCCAGGTGATGACCCAATACAACCAGGTCGCCGCTCTCCGCCGCCAGCGCCTGAACGCCATCGGCGGCGGTCTGCCTTCCGTCATGTGGTCGGTCGTCCTGATCGGCGCCTTCCTGACCATCACCATCACCTACCTGCTCGACATCAATCGCAAACTCCATTTCATTCTGACCGGATTCCTCTCCATGTTCATCGGCCTGGTCGTGTTCGTGATCGCCAGCCTCGACCGTCCCTTAAGCGGTCCCCTCGCCATCGATTCCCACTCTTACCAGCTCGTCCTCGATCGCCTGATCGATCTGAAGTGATTCGGCGGGCTCGCCGGAGCGGGCCTTCCAGACGACGGTTCTTATTGCCAACCGATCAGTCGCCGGCCAATCCCGAGCCCATCACTCCACCACTCCATTACTCCAGCCTGCTTGCCCTACCCCAGCGCCCTCCCGCAGCGCCGGCAGAAACGCGCCTCGCGATCCGTTTCAACTGTCCCACAGGCCGAACACGCTGGTCCTTCCTTCGCTTTGGCGGCTTCGCGCAGTTCCACGGCAAAAATGCCGGTAGGCACAGCGATGATGCCGTAGCCCATAATCATGAGGAAACAGGCCAGAGTGCGCCCGAGCACCGTGTGCGGCGTCACGTCTCCGTAGCCAACGGTCGTGATCGTGACAATCGACCAATAAACCCCGCGAGGAATGCTTTCAAAACCATTCTCCGGACCTTCGACCAGATACATGATCGTGCCCATGATGAGAACGACCGCCAGCACGGTGGAGATGAAAACGGCGATCTTGCGCCGGCTGGAGTAGAGCGCGGCCATGAGTGTCTCGCTCTCTTCCATGAACTCCGAGAGCTTGAGAATTCGAAAGATGCGCAGGAGCCGGAGGACCCGGACCATCAGAAGGAAATTCGCGGTCGGGATAAAGAGATTGATGTAACTCGGGAGAAACGCGAACAGGTCAATGACCCCGTAGAAACTCCAGACATAACGCAGGGGACGCCGCACACAGGCCAGGCGCGCCGCGTACTCAAGAGTGAAAAGGATGGTGCAGGCCCATTCCAGGCTGCGCAGCAGAACAGCGTGGGCGGTCCAGATGAACTCCACGCTTTCCAGCATCACCACCGTGATGCTGACTCCAATCGCGATCAGCAGCCCAATGTCGAATGCTCTTCCCGCCCGCGTGTCGCTCTCGAAGATGATCGAGTAGAGCCGATGCTTCCACGCCGGCTGGCTGCGGGTCGGGCGATGTTCGGCAAAAGGCATGTGACCGACTCGACCTTTAACTGGGTATCCCGTGATCTGACATAGTCCTTTCGGGAAAGTCCTCGCTCGCGGGGGGCCCACGGTCCACGTCACCAGTCTTCGTCGCACGCTTTACAAGAAGCCCGCGTCCGGGGCAAAATTGTGACCTATGAAGACAACTCGCCACACGGTCAATGTCCCGGCCGAACTGGAACAACTTCTCAATGATCGCGTCCGAGATTTCCGAAGTCTTTCCGCTTACTTTGTGTCGCTCTGTTTTACCGACCTGCTTTATCTTCCCAAGCGCCCGATCGCCAAGGCTTTTGCCAATGCGAGCTGGCAGCAGCAACGCCGCGCGATCGAGAGCCTCGTCACCCTGCGCAAGCAGGGCTGGAAAGGCGTCAATCTGCAATTGCATTTCGACGCCGCAACCCAGGTGGAAAAGGTCGCCAAGAAGTGCCTCAAACCGGACGACTGGCTCCTCGACCATATCCAGGAAGAACTCGCTTTCATGCGGGGCGCTGATTTGCGTCGCTAGCGGGGCCGGCGCAGCGCATCGTTGCGCCGCGCAATACATCCCAGAACTGCAGGGCGCTGCGCAGCGCATCACTCCGCCGCGCAATGCACTCCAGATAGTGAATGCAGGCTCGGCGATATGATGAAATCTCCCGCTTCCCAATCACCGAAGCGAAATGAACAATCCCGTCCGCCAAATCGAATCTGTCCCGCAACTTTGCCTAACGAATGGATTACTATTCCGTAGGTTAACGGAATTAGATAAGACTAAGGTCCCATTTCGGACGCGGCGCGAACCGTGCACAATCGCGGCCATGAACGCGTCTCCCACAGCCGTATTGTCGTCAATTCGTTCCCGTAAGCGCACCTCGCGCTTCTTCTTTTTACTCACGCTCGCGCTTCTCTGCGTTATCGTCGCTCCGCTCCGCGCCGCTGATGTAACCTGGAACAATGGCCAGGGAAATTTTCTCTGGAACACCACCGACATGAACTGGTCTTCGGGCATCTGGAATAACGCGAACGGAGACGGCGCGATCTTCGGCTCGACCGGCGTCGGTACGGTCAGCGTCGCTTTGCCGATCAACGTCAACAGTATTGGCTTAATCGCGGGCGGCTATGTCCTGAATGGCTCCGGCCCGCTCAACTTCGTCAGTGGCACCAGTTCGCTTGGCACCAGGAAAGCCTTCGTGGATACCGGTCTCACCGCCACGATCAACACGCCAATCAACAGCTCGTTTGGCCTGACGAAGGCGGGCCAGGGAATCTTGCAGTTGGCCGGGCCTCTTACTTTTAGCGGCTTCGGCTTATCCCTTACCAGCGCGACTAACATTCTCCCCGTCGACATTTACGCGGGAGGAATCAGCAGCCAAACTCCGACCCAGTACAGTGGCACTACCCAGATTATGAACACCAGCGTTCTGCCCGCGACCACGCGTCTCGGCATTTCCGATGGCCTGTTTGATTTTGGCGCCCTGAACATCACCCTGGGCTCGATCACCTTTTATAACGACACGGATTTCTTCGCCTTTAATCCGGCCACTAACACGGCCGGTCTTGGTATTACCGGCACCGGGACCCTGCGCGTCACCGGCGAGATCAATGTTCTGGGAAATGTGTTTAACTTCAGTGTCGGCAGCAACACGATCGCTCCCAACCTGGATTTCGGCGGCGGCACCCAGATCATCCGCGTCTCAAACGCCGTAACCCAGAATCAGTGGGGAGCGCTGCAACTGATGGGGGTTCTTTCCAACGGTTCGCTCCTCAAGACGCTGAGTTACAATCAGAACGGCGTTATGGCCCCCGGCGATGGGATCGGCCTGTTCGGCAACAATACCTACACCGGATCGACTCGAATCGGTGGCGGTTTCAGCGCCGTCACTGGCACGAATGCTTCTACTTCGGTTGAAGTGATTGGAAATACCGGTCAGGGCGCACTTTCGCTCCAAGGCGCCAACGGCTCTTATCTTTCAGCCACCACGATCCAGGTATTCTCCGGCGCCACCTTCCAAATTGAGAATAACGCGTCCATCGGCGGAGCCGGGAACTTTTCTCCGACAATTCCTGGGGCGCAGAATAACAATCGTTTGGCGGACAACGTCGCGCTTCAGCTACGCGACGCCAACTTTACTTACCGGGGGCAAAATAATGTCGCTGCCTCCGAGACGATCGGCAGCGTCAGCGTGCTCGGCGGAAACAATGTCTTTACGATAAATACCGGTGGGACTGGCACAGCCACCTTTACCATTGCGAGCGATCTCACCGTGGCGGCGCGATCGACCCTCACCCTGAGCTCGACCAGCCTTGCCGTTAACGACAAGGTTTTTGTGAACGGCACCCTTCCCCCCGTGGACGCGACCGGCATCTTGCCGCGCATTGTCCAGACGACTGACTTCCTTACTTACAACGGCGCGACCGGACTCACGCCTTACACCGGTTATTCTACTGACTTCAGCACATCCGGAACGAACGTTTCGGTGACCGCGGCCGCCACGGTTAGTTCTTCGGTGAATATCAACGCCCTAAAGCGCGGCACCACCTCCTTTGCTCTCACGCTTGGAGGCGGTGTCACTCTGGGAATCAATTCCGGAATGGTCCTGAGCACTGGCGGCACAGGCACCTACACTGGCGGAACGATTGCCTTCGGCTCCGCCCCCGGCACCTTCTTTGGCACCAATACCGTGAGTAGCGCCATCACCGGCAGCGCTGGCTTACTAAATTCCACCGGCACGCTTACCCTGAGCGGCGACTTGTCCGGACTTGCTGGAACGATCACAGAGAACACCATAGGAACGATCGCCCTGGCTACGAACACCTTCGGTGGCTCGATCGAAGTTCGCGAGGGGGCTTTTAATATTAACATCAGCCAGACGCTCGCTGGTCAGGGAGCGATTACCCTGGGCGTCTCAGCCAACGACCCCGATATGGTGGGTGCAGTTCCCAGCCTCAGTATCTCGGGCGCAGGCGCCAACGCCACCATCGGTCGTGACATTATCGTTAATAACGGCACTCAGGCCAACGTCGGTGTAGCGCTTGGCAACTCTTTCATGGCCGGGCTGAGTCCCCTGAATAATACCACTGGTTCTCAAACCCTCACCGGTAATATCACGGTGAACACCCCATTCCGGATCCAAGGCGGCGGCGCCACCGGAACCGGGTCCACCAATTTCATGGGTAACATCTCCGGTCCCTCCTCCATTCGCGTCGTCAACGGGCGCATGACGTTCTCGGGTAACTACAGCAACGCTGGTGGCTTCTGGCTCGGCGAAACAGGGAACAACACCCAGGTGACCTTCAATGGCACACCAGGCGCCACAGCCCCGCTTATCATTAATGGCACGAACAACAATAGTTTCATCGCCTACACCTCCGGAGCGCTGCCCACCGGCTTGATCTCGACGAACAATTCGAACACGAGCGGGCTGGCCTTCCTCACCCCGCTGGATAATTCGACCATCAACAACAATTTCGTCCTCAACGGAGTCGGGTATAATATCAACCCCCCAAGCGGCAGCATTCCGATCGCGGGGAGTGGAAGCGTCGGCGCCAACATTGGCAGCGGCCTTAGTTCCATTTGGACGGGGCAAATAAGCGGCGCGGGCGGCCTTGTGAAAAATGGCCCCGGCATCCTGACTCTCAGCAACGCCTCGAATACGTACACCGGCATCACGACGATTAACGCCGGGACTTTGCTGATAAACGGCAACACTTCCGGCAGTTTGATGAATGTTAACGGGGGGACGCTGGGCGGCTCCGGCACAGTCGGCGGCATTATCGCGACCAATGGATCCGTGGCCCCAGGAAACAGCGCCGGCGTGCTGACTTCCGCCGGCAATGTGACCTTCAACACGGCAACGACTTTCACCATCGAAATCGGCGGCGTGAATTTCGGCACCGGATATGATCAGCTGCAAGTTACTGGGACCGTTAGTCTCGGGGCCGGTGTCACTACCCTCAGCGGCACGCTCATCAACGGCTTCACGCCCACACCCGGACAACAGTTCGCCATCATTCAAAGCACCGACGTGCTCACCGGCACGTTCGCGCAAGGCTCTTCTATCAACATTGATGGCACCGATTTCACCATTACTTATAACGCGAACAGCGTCGTCCTGACCGTTGCGGCGCCCACGCCAACGCCAACGCCAACCCCCTCACCGACCGCAACGGCGACAGCGACGCCAACCGCTACCCCGACTGCGACACCCACGGCTACACCTACCGCGACGCCAACTGCCACCCCGACGGCGACGCCGACCGCGACTCCGACCGCAACACCAACTGCAACGCCAACCGCAACCCCAACGGCGACTCCGACCGCGACGCCAACTGCAACGCCGACCGCGACGCCGACTGCAACACCGACCGCGACGCCAACCGCAACCGCCACTGCGACTCCGACCGCAACTGCCACTGCGACCCCGACCGCAACCGCCACTACGACGCCAACCGCAACCGCCACTGCGACGCCAACCGCAACTGCCACTGCGACTCCGACCGCAACTGCCACCGCGACTCCAACCGCAACTGCTACGGCAACCGCTACCCCCACGGCCACAGCTAGTCCGACTGCGACCCCAACCGCGACGCCGACTGCGACCCCCTCCGCAACTCCGACCGCGACGCCCGTAATCTCACCGACGCCTACGGCCACGGCGACACCTACACCGACGGCCACTGCTACGGCTTCCCCTACCCCAACCGCCACTGCCACGGCTTCCGCGACCGCTACTGCTACGGCCACCCCAACGGCGGCGCCAGCTCGGCCGATGAACCTCTCCAGTCGTCTCAACGTCGGCACCGGTGACAAACTTATGATCGGCGGCTTCATTATCACCGGGAACGCGCCGAAGAAGATCGTCCTCCGCGGAATGGGCCCGGTCCTCGCCGGTTCTGGCATCACCAATTTCCTTGCCGACCCGTTCCTGGAACTGCGCGGCTCCAACGGCTTGCTGATCCAGTCGAACGATAATTGGAAGGACACGCAACGCGCAGAGATCGAGGCCACTGGCCTGCAACCGGGTGACGATCGCGAATCTGCGATGGTGGTCACCCTTGCACCCGGAGCGTACACCGCTCTCCTCACCGGCAAGAATGGAACTACCGGCGTCGGCGTTGTGGAAGTTTACGATGCGAGCGCCAGCTCCGATTCACACCTGGGTAACATCAGCACCCGCGGCTTTGTCCAATCCGGAAACAACGTCCTTATCGCCGGGTTCATCCTGGGCGGCAGCACCGCCAACGGCAACGTCGTGGTCCGCGGGATGGGCCCATCGCTCAGCCAGTTCGGTCTTAACGGCGTCCTCGCGGATCCGACAATCGAGCTGCGCGACAGCAATGGCACTGTCTTGATCACAAACGACGACTGGGAGAGCGATCCGGTTTCTGCCGCGGCCCTCATTGCCAGTCAGCTCGCGCCGTCCGATCCGAAGGAATCCGGTATCTACACTTCCCTGCCGCCCGGCGCCTTCACGGCCATCCTTGCTGGGAAGAACGGCGGCGTCGGTATCGGACTCGTCGAGGTCTACAGCGTTCAGTAATCCAAGAGTTCCGTCGAAACGAACATCGGGCAATGGCGCTTGCGGCCAGCGTAAAGGAAAAATTGTCACTCGGTTCAGATCCCAAAAATTCCAGGCGCGTGATTGTCTCGGTAGGGCAACGATGATTTCCCGATGGCGATTCCCCTCGTGAAGGAAAAAGCGAAATGGTCATTCGCTTCAACCCCGACAAAAACTGGGAGCCCACCCGCGACCGCCGGCCGGACCCGAAAAACTGAATCGCTGTAGCGGTGGGTGTCTCCACCCGCAGAATCATTCCGCCTTCCCCTCCCGCTGCGGGTGTGACACGCGCCCCACACCGATTGGAATCTAGGATTTGGGATTGGCACTTCCCGCGAACCGGGTATTTTCGCGGAATTATGCATCGCGAACATCACCGCTGGTATTCCCACCGCCTCAGCCGCGACATGGGCATCAACGTCTACGGCAATTACGGCCTGCCCATCATTGCCTTCCCCACCAGCATGGGGGACGAACACGAACAGGAAGGCCAGGGCATGATCCGCACCCTCTCCCCGTATCTCGACCAGGGCCGGATCAGGATCTTCTGCATCAACGGCGTCCAGAGCGATTCGTTCAATAACAAGAACGCGCACCCCTTCCATCGCAGCTGGCTCCAGGCGCAATACGACGACTACGTGGCCAGCGAAGTCATCCCTTTCATCTACGACCAATGCCAGAGCGCCGTCCCGGTCACCACCTACGGCGCCTCGCTCGGGGCCTATCACGCCGCCAACACTCTCTTCAAACACCCCGACCGCGTGAAGCGCTGCTACGCCCTCTCCGGCGTTTACGATCTGCGCGATTCCATGGACGGAATGTACGACGACAACTTCTACTTCAATAACCCGGTCGACTACATGGCGAACCAGAATGATCCCTGGTTTCGCGAGCAGCTCGCCAGCTGCGACATCCATCTCGCCACCGGCTGCGGCCCGTGGGAACAACCCGGCCCCACCTACAAAATGTCCGAAGTCCTCCGGAACGCCGGCATTCCTCATCATCTCGACGACTGGGGTCCGAAAGGCGGCCACGAGTGGCCCTATTGGCACCACCAGATGTGGGAATACGTCGGCCAGCATTTTTAGCCGCTGATTGTTAAACACGCCGTCTCACGAGACGGCCTACAATCCGATCTCCTGACAATTTGCAATGAGAGGACGAGAGCGCGCTGGCGCCGCGCTCGGCGGACCTGAAGGCTTGCGTTCTCGCGGTGGCCCGGGCATGATCCGGGCATCCGAGCACTTGCCGAGATTCCCCGCCTCATTGCCTGGGCCGCGCCGGCCGTCCCAGCGGTCAGGGGCCTTTCACGCCGCGCAGGTTGGTGCGCCATGTTGTTTGTCGCAGCGCTTGTCCTAAGGCCTGCGCTTCTGCGCGCCGACTGTTCTCTTACCAGCACCGGCACCATTCCGCTCAATGATTTGGGACCCGGTAGTTACCAAGGCTTCACGGCAGGGCTGTATCCAGCCGGTTTCGATACGCCTCCGAATGCGCACGCTGCGGCTGCTCTCACCATAGCCACCGATCAGATCAAGCCATTGAACGCCTCCGGCGATCCGGATTCGGTCAATGGCAGGATCGTCATGATTTCAATCGGCATGTCAAACACGACGCAGGAATTCGCGACCAAGGGCACACAGAACTTCAAACTGCGCGCCGACGCTGATCCCGCGAAGAATCCGCAGCTGGTTATCGTAGACGGCGCGCAAGGCGGCCAGGACGCTCCGGCCTGGATCAACCCGAACGCGACGACGTGGAGCATAGTCAATCAGCGTCTCGCAGCGGCCGGGGTTGCGCCGCAGCAGGTGCAAGTGGCCTGGCTCAAGCAAGCACTGGCAGGTCCAAATAACTACGGTGCGTTCCCGGCGCACGCGCAGGCGTTGCAGGCCGACCTTGAGATCATCGTGCGCAATCTCAAGACGAAATTCCCTAACATCAAGATCACCTATCTTTCCCCGCGCTCACGGGCTTACACGAATACTCCGACCGCCTTGAATCCGGAGCCCTTCGCCTATGAGACCGGCTTCGCAGTTAAGTGGACGATTGAGGATCAGATTACCGGCGCAGGCAATCTTAATTTCGATCCTGCTAAGGGCGCCGTGGTTGCGCCGCTGATCTTATGGGGTCCTTATATCTGGGCTGACGGTCTTACCCCGCGCTCCGATGGGTTCACCTGGCTCTGCTCCGATCTCGAGTCCGACTTTACGCATCCTTCTGCGAGCGGAGGCGTGCCGAAAGTGGGCGCTCACCTTCTCGCGTTTTTCAAGACCGATCCCACCGCCGCCCCCTGGTTTCTCAAGCGAACTGTTACCGGCCAGCCGCCGCAGGTAACAGCTGGCGCGAGCGTCTCGAGCGGCCCGCCTCCACTGAGCGTGAACTTCACGGCAAGTGCCACCGATCCTGACGGAACAATCGTGGCGTATCAATGGACCTTCGACGACGGCACGTTTTCCATCGCGCAGAATCCGGCGAAGACATTTCCGGCGCCGGGGAATTATTCCGTTCGCCTCACCGTCACCGATGACAGCGGCAATACTACGTTGCGGGCTCTGCCTATCTCAGTGGCCCCGGCGCAAAGCTCACCCACGCCGACCTCGACCCCAACTCCCGCTTCGCCAACCCCGACTCCTGCTTCGCCGACTCCAACGCCCCCTTCGCCGACCCCAACGCCCCCTTCGCCGACCCCAACGCCCCCTGCCACCCCCGCGCCCACACCAACCCCAACCACCACGCCGATTCCAACTGCAACACCCAGCTCGTCTCCGGCGGCCCAGGCCCTCAACCTTTCCAGCCGGATGCGAGTGCAGACCGGTGATAACGTGGGCATTGGTGGGTTTATCATCACCGGCAACGCACCCAAACACGTGGTTCTTCGGGCCATTGGGGCAATGTACGTCAAGTTCGATCGGCTGTATGACCCGGTGTTGGAACTGCACGGTCCGGGTGCATTTCCTACGATCACAAACGACAACTGGCGAGATGATCCTGTCCAGGCTGCCGCGATCCTGGCCACTGGCCTCGCGCCCTACGATGATTTCGGATCAGCGATAGATGCGACCTTGAGTCCTGGCCTCTATACCGCGGTCATCAGAGGCAAGAATAATACTTCCGGTATCGGCGTGGTAGAAGTGTACGACCTGAGTCAGACAGTGGACTCGAAGCTGGCTAATATCAGCACGCGGGCCTTTGTCGGGACGAATTCCAACATCGTGATCGCGGGCTTCATTCTGGGCGGTAACAGCGGGGAGGACCGGATTGTGGTGCGGGGAATTGGTCCCAGTCTCGCTGCGGCAGGGGTGCCAAACGCTCTGGCGAATCCCACCCTGGAACTGCGCGATCTCAATGGATCCCTCCTCATCGCGAATAACGACTGGCGGGATGTTCCGGCTCAAGCAGCGGAAATCAGTGCGGCGGGTTTGGCGCCGAGTAGCAATCTCGAGGCGGCCATCGCTGCTACGCTGTCGCCAGGCCCTTACACTGCGCTGATGTATGGGGACACCAATTCCATTGGTGTCGGCCTTATTGAAATCTACGATCGAGGGACGCCGTAGGGCGGACTTCGAATCTCGACGATTGGGGCCCGAAAGGCGGCCACGAATGGCCCTATTGGCACCACCAGATGTGGGAATACGTCGGCCAGCATTTCTAACATTGTAGGGCGACCGCTTCGGTTGCCGTGATTTCTCCCCGGCAAGCCGAGTGCTTGCCCTACAATAGGCAAGCGGGGAGCCTGTCGTTGCCTTCGCCTGCGAGATTTGTAGGCCGGGCGCGCCGGCTGCCCTCGTTCGAGGCAACCGCTGCGGTTGCCCTACACTGCTTCTTCTTGTAGCCGTCGCCCTGTGGGCGACGCAAGACAGAGCGTCTCCAATTGCAACGCGTCCTCCGCGGCGGACGCGTCCGTATTTCCTTCTGAAAAATAACCCAGCGCTAAACCGCTGGAATGACTATTAGCCTCGCGATCGAGTCCCGCGATGCGGCACGACAGAATTCTTCCGCCCGGCGCCTGCCGGACGGCAATCACGACAATATCATTGCCCCCTCGACGCTTCGTGTCGGGGAATATAACGTCCGCAGCGTGACCCCGAACTCGGAATCGAACGTTCCTGGCAGCCCGGCCATAGCCGAGGCAGCGGGCACGCGCCGGACCGCACGAATCGCTGGCGCGCTCTACGTCCTCGTCATCGCGGGCGGTTTATTTGCCGGTATCGTCGATGAGTCTGTCACGGTCCATGGCGACACCGCAGCTACAGCTGCAGCCATCGCCGCCCATGAATCGCTCTGGCGTTGGGGTATTGCGGTTCATCTCATCTACTTGGCCGGTCCGGCCACGGTGATGAACGTGCTCCTTTACGGAATTATTAAGCAGGTCCAGCCGACTCTCGCCCTGATCGCCTTGACGTCCGGCATCGTGTCTCAAGCCGTGGAAGCCGCGGCTCTTCTCCCGCTCTATGTCCCACTCTTAACGATTGAATTCCCGAGCGCGTTGGCCGGCATCGGCGGAGCAGATCGGCAGGCACTCCTCTACGTTGCCCTCCGTCTCTCTCAAATCGGCTTCGGGCTCGCTCTATTCTTCTTTTCGGGTTTTTGCGCCGCCCTTGGAACCGCGATCCTGCGCACCGCCCTGGTGCCAAAAACTATCGGCGTGATGATGATCATTGCCGGGATTTGCTACTTCATCAGCACATTGTCCGACGCGATCGCGCCTTCGCTGGCTCATCTTCTCTCTCCCTGGATCATCATCCCTTGCTTCTTCGGTGAAGCCTCCCTGGCCATGTGGCTCCTGGTCAAAGGAACACATTCAAGTAATCCGTCCGGCCGCCAATGACGGCCGCTCGCCGGGTCGATCGGTAGTGATTTTGCTCTGCGCGGCAACGACGAGCGCGCCCCTCGCTGGATCAACTTCCCAACTCGCTTACCGCTACCCTCTCCGTCGTCTATGTCGCTCGACTCGCGCGCTCCATTCTTACTTCTTCCTTCTTACTTCTTACTTTTCTTGGCGGCGCCCCGCATAGCCTGATACCCTGCGATGTAATCCTCGACCGGAAGCCGGGCCACCGTCTTTTCCACCACATCCAGCGCGAGGTCCGGCAACGTCTTGAAACGAAGACAGCCCTGGCCCATGTCCAGTTTCTTGCCGCTCTTGGCGTATTGCGCGGTAAACCACTCCCGCAACGCCGGCTGTCCGTAAAAACAAACCATGTGCAATGCCATGTAATTCTTCTGTGACGCCAGGCTGACAAGCGGCAGCGCGACCTTTTTGTTGCCACCATAGCCCGCCGGATATGTGGACAGCGGAACGAACCAGCTGATCATGCCAAACTGGATGCCTTCTTTGTAACCCGGCGGCAGGGCCCGGTTAATTCCCCGGCGAACTTCGTTCAACGCGTCACGGCGATCCGCGGGGAGCGCGGCAAGATACTCAGTCACGATAGATGCTGGCATCCGGCAAGCCTACCATGAGAGCGTTCCCGGCCGCAATTGCACCGTGCGATATCGGCTGGATCACGTGCGCCAACTGCCAGGGCGACTCGCACCTTTAACTCAGATCTGAGTCGTTAACTTCTTTTTCCGACCGCGCAGCTTTCCAGAATCTTGAGTCCTTCTTCCACAAGTCTCCGCTCTATGTTTAGGGGCGGAAACATTGTGATCGCATTGCCGGAGGAACTGAGGAGCAATCCATTTTCCTCGCAACGACTGGCAATCCTATCCGCGTAATCCGAATCATCGAACTCAACGGCAATGGCTAATCCTTTTGCGCGAATCGTAGGCCGCTGTTTGAATTCGATCTGAGCCAGTCGCTCCGCAAACACGGTGCCGATCGCATTCACATGTGCGAGCAATTTCGTCTTGTGCCGAATCCAGTACCGTACATTCGCGAGCGCAGCTTCGACCGCGAGCGGATGCCAGCCGTAAGTCGAATAAAAACTTCCATCTTCTTCCGCCGACTTTGCCACGGTGGCTGTCGTCATCACTGCCCCCATCGGCGCGTAACCACCCGTGATTGCTTTCGCCAGGCACATGATGTCCGGCGCAATCGGAAAATGTTCGGTCGCGAACAAGCGGCCGGTGCGGCCCCAGCCGGATGCAACTTCATCCACGATCAGCAGCGTCCCATATTTTTTGCAAAGCCGCACCAGCCCAGTCATGAATTCCTTGTCCGGCACGAGGACGTTCAGGTTGCAACTGATCGGCTCCATGATGAATGCGGCCACGTCGCGTTTCCGCAATCGATTGTCGATCTTGCCCAGAGCCGCGCGATTCAATGGCGGTGAGATTTTGTAACAATGGGGAAGCAAATTCGGATAGGTTTCGCGATTGCTCGACGCGCCAATGCTCAGTCCGCCGATCGTGTTGCCGTGATAGGCGTTCTCGAGCGAGATAACGCCGCGCCGGTTGGTGTGCACCATCGCGATCTGCAGCGCGATCTCGACCGCCTCGCTGCCGCCGGTCGCGCGAAACGATTTCGTCAGGCGGCCCGGCGCGATTTTTGCCAGCAATTCCGCCAGATCGACCCAGGGCCGGTAAAGATAATACGGATACGCATAGGTTACTTTTGGGGCGGCTCGCAACGCCCGTTCGATCTCGGGGTTGTTCCAACCGAGATTGCCCACACACCAGCCCGCTAAAAAATCGATGTAACGTTTCCCTTTCGAATCGAAAACGCAGCTGCCGTCAGTGCGCGCGACCTGAAACTCCTCCGCGTCCGCAGCGCGACCGAGAAACTTGCGCGCGCGTTGTTCGAGCTTCACGTCAAGGAAACGCTTTTGGGAACCGCCCCGGACGCCAGGAAAGCCGGTGGCCGCCACCGCCGGGAACCGCACCGGTCGCAAGTTCTATCTTCTCGTTTCGCCGTTTTCCCGCCACAATCGCCGCATGCCATGAAAGAGATCCCGATCATTGTCGAGCTGGTCATTATCGGCTTCGAAGTCGTGGCCTGGATCCTTTTGCTTGTGTTCTCGGTCTTCGGTTATCAATGGATCCGATTCGATTTCGTTAACCAATGGGCGACTCAACTCTCCTTCGGCCTTGTCGGAGTGGGCTACCTGTTCGGCCTGATTTGCGACAAGGCTATCTCCTCGCTGCCGTTTAGCTGGATCGTCCGCGGCAGCGCGGCGTCGGAAAGCGCGGACGCCCCGACGCCGCTCGCGATGCGCATGCGAGTGCTCGCCAAAGACCCGGACATTTATCACGTGCTTCAACAGCACATCAACCAACACCGCCTCGTTCGTTCCACGGTCTTCAATTTCGCCTTGATCTCCCTCGCCGCGCTTGTCTTTGTCGTCACCCAGGTCGGATTCAACCTCCGTCTCCTAGTTGTTCTCATCTTTCTTTCCGTTCTCTTCGTTGGCCTGACCTTGTTCACCGGCCGCCAATCCGCCCGCACTCTCATGCTCGAGTTGCAATACGCCAGCGAGGCGTTGGAAAAGAAGGATACGGACGGGAAGTCACGGGGTGACGACGAATCGCGCTCGTAGCGATCAAGAATTCCCTTTGTAGCCGTCGCCCTGTGGGCGACGCGCACGTTCGCCAAAGCCGAACGGCTACAGACGCGCTAAAGCGCGCATATCAAGACGCGGCGCGGCAGGTGCGCAAAGTTCCGGCTGAGCCTGGAAGACGAGGTGGCTAAAGGCATGCCACACTTTGCAAAGTATGACCAACGGGTCAACGCAAGCTCGGAGATTCGTACCCGATTGGATGCCTATTCGTATCCCGGCAGGACCCGGTTGATTCCCCGGTCGAACGTCGTTCAACGCGTTTCAAGCGATCCGCCGGAGACGCGGCAAGATACTCAGTCACGGTGAATGCTGGCATCCGGCAGCCCACCATGACCGCTTTTGCAGGCGCAGTTGCAACCTCCGAACACCCGGAATCGCGCAAGGCCAGAGATTTCAGCGACCAGATTTCTTCGTCCCAGTTGCCACGTGATCAACCTGCAACTGGGCGAGCGCGGCAGGTGAAATCGGACGGCGGTCCCTGTCCAGGTACTGATTTTGTTTACGGGCATCTCCCGTATACGCGTAGACGTCGTCCGGCTTGGTTTTGCTGAAGAATAAACCGCCCGGATACAAAATGCCCGGAAGCGGAAATATGCTGAAGTGGTTCTTGTCGAAGACCCACACCCCCTTCGGCGCCTAGTAGTAGATGCCATCGCTATCCTCGCTCACCGGCATGAGCACGCCACCCTGGAGCGCGAGGACCCCGTCGAGCCCACCGTCACCGTGATGAAGGAACATTTGTTTACGAAAGAGGAGAATACGCTCTACCACGCCGCGCGCTGTGCGCGGCGGACCGAACAGCGGGTGTCGCGGGGGATCGGCCTTCGCCGGGCTAACCAAGAGAACGATCGTTACAGCCACCGCAATCGACGAGGTCTGCATTCGCCCAAATCTGGCGTTCACTTCCCTTCGTTTCAAATGTCGAGATTCTGAGGTTTGTATCGTCGTTCTTGGTAAGCGACTGCGGGCCGTTCAAGAGAAGACCCTTTCGGGTTGGATTGGCGGTGTAATGTCCCCACCCGCAACATACAGCACCCAAAATCGATCGGATCACGACCGTTTGGAACGCAACAAATTGCAAGAAAAAAGGACTGACCCCGAATTCCGAATTCATCTCGACGCCTGAGCCCCGAGAGGCAGCCAAGAATGGCCTACCGCCCGCTGTGATCATAACAACTGAGACTTCGACGCAATTGAATTCAGTTGATCCTGGTATTCTTTAGGCAAGCGCCTCCCAATTGCTTGTTGCACTGCGAGGAGTATCTTCGCCGATTTCTGCAGCGGCCCAAGATTCGACTCACACGCAGCCAAGACCGCTGGAACTGTCAGCCGCGGCGATTGTAAGGCAAACGTGGAAATCATCTTCGCAGGCCAGACTCTTGCTAAAATAGCCACGAGAACTTCGGCAGCTGTAGAACGCACGATCGACGCGCTAAAAAAGACCAGAATTGTGACGTGTGAATAAAATATACTGTCGACATCTAATGTTTTATCAGCGGACATTCTTAGAGCGGCCAGAAGGCGCCTCTCTCGAGGTTGTTCTTCTGACTTCGCGATGACTACGGCGTCTTCGGTCGCCATCAGCAAGATTTCGCGCCCATCTTGAAGCCAAGATTTTAATCCGGCTTCGATTACGAGCCCTTTAATGGCTTTCGACCAGTCGGCCAAAGTATCCGAAATGGATGTTTCACGCACGATGATCGACAAAAGACCAGAAACTAAAACTTGCTGAGCGACAGCAATATCTCCAAGCTCCGCCGGAGCACGGGCAAGCTCTTCGTTCGCTTTCTCAGCGGAGTCATTTCGAATGGATTGATTACCGAAAACAAGTCGATTAACTCTGGCCATTTCCTCGGCCGTAATCGGGAGCTTAGTCAACTCTCCGCTTCTGATCGCATGCTTTACTTCTAGCTCTGCGCCGAACCAGCGGACAGTTGGTAGAGTTGATCCTCCTATTCTTGTTCGAAGCTCAGTGAATGCCCGTGGCTCTAAATGCAATGCCGCTTCGGTTTGCGCAAGCAACAACCAAAGTTGCTCTGGTGAGGTCACTGGCAGTTCGAGCCATTTCTCGCCCGCTTCGGGATTACTTCCGGCTCCCGGCGGAGGCGCATATGCGCCTTCTTTTTGCACGCCGGCTGCGGAGTGCTCAATGTGGATCAGCATCTGCCCAACGATCTTTCGAACGCGAAACGAAGGAATGTCCTCTTTGGAGTTGGGGAGGATCTCTAAACGTTTTAGCACGTCGACGAATACCGAAATTGCATAATCAAAGTCGCCACCGCGCCATTTGGAAAACGCCGCGTCGGCAAGCAAGCCTGCGGCAATAGCGGTTAATCCCGCAGCATCCGCTTTCGCAACTCCAGTTAAAAAGTATTGGCTCGCCCGTTCAAATTCTTCAAGACCCACTGACGCCATGCCCGCTTTTCGATGAGCGAATACCACGCTCGAATCCAGAGATACCGGATGGACCTGCCAATCTGGCAAAATGCTATCCCAAAGCTTAAGCGCATCTGCATTTCTACCATCGCTTACGAGCAAGTTGGCATGAGCATCGACATAAACGTTGGAATGTGATGACAGGCTCGCCCCGATCTTCTCCAAGATTTGGAACGCGCGGGGACGATCATTAAGATACTCGTCGCAAACGATAACCATCGCGCGAACAGCCGCATCGGCCAGGTTTGGCACATCAAACTCCTTGGCGAACTCGACTCCCTCTTGCATCACCTCGATACAGCGATTCCAATTTTGCGGCTCACGCTTTTCATCGCCGATCCAAGCGCGATCGACCAGCATTCGAGCCTGCATATCGTCTGCTGCAAAAAATTCGCGAAAATGATCGATCAGCTTTGATCGATTGTTTCGTAGCTCCGCTAATGTTGCCGAAAGATACTCTGACCCATCGCACCTAATGCTGACGAAGCCAAATAGGACTGCCGCTAATCCTGCTTCACTGTGTATCACACGCGACAAACTGGCTTTGATCTCTCGGACGCCTCTAGCCAGATCATCGTCTCCTGCTGCTAGTCTCAAATAAACAAGGTCGATCTCGTCAATGAAATGCAGCAGCATCTTAGGCGAAAACCGGGCCTGAAACGCTAACACGACAGACAGAAGTGAAAGAAGTCGGCCGATTTCGTAATTCCCTCCCAAAAATTGCGAAGTTGTTTCGATGTCCAAACGATTTGCAATTGCATTGATGTTTTTATCTGCAAGCGCAGCGGCAACATGAAACTGCAACGCGCGGAGCATCCAGTTAATCTGTAGCTGCTCAGGAAATACCGGCCTGTCGGTAACGAGGGCTGTCAGCCAAAACAAACTTTGGGCCATCGGCTCTTGCAGCGGCAAATTCCTAGCCAATATATTGCTCGACATGGCAAAAAGAAGAGGTCGTGACCGAGAAACAAATCCTAGCATCAATATCTGGTTTGCTTCCGCCGTCGTAAGTTTGCCGCATTGCAGCAACGCAAGACCCACCTGTTCGCGATAACCGTTTACCTTATCCGCCGACCACACCTCGGTGGCCGCGTTCGCGAGCAACGGTGACAAACGAAAATAGTTCGGGCTGACCGGCTCAATCCAAGGACCCAACAGGTGATCAAAAATGTCGCCAGGGATGCCGGCAGCGGGCGGCATCTCCGCAATTGCTATAGCATGGTCACGCCTGAAAGGTCCGCTGATGAGACTTAAATAATAAAGAAGGCGCTTTTCCTCCTCTGGGAGTTCCGCTAGGAGCATTCTCGCGCGCGCGCGCTCAGCCGCGATTTCTTTTGGTATCTCAATAACAGCGTTCATGTCGACGTCTGGCCAGCCCTGACGTGACAACGTAAGGAGCTGCGCATGTACGAGCTGGGGATGCCCTTCCGACTTCATCTCGACGACAGAAGCCCAATGTTTCGTTTTGTCTGCGGGGCAACCAAGACTTAAAGCAAAACTCTCAATTTCCGTCCGCGCTAGTGACGGAACGGCGATTGTCGGATCTTTGCTGAGACCCATGCCGCGCCAGATTGACGGCGGGAATACTCGCTCACTCGTCGCGATGACTTCTCCGCCACGGGCAAGAATTGTGTACAAGAGCCCGCCAAGCACCGCTTCGTAATCGCGCGTCGCAGTCGGATCAAAATCCAGATCGTCTAGCACGATCGTCTTCAGCGAGCGATTCTCGTCAATAACATGCCCGAGTTGTCGCAAACCCGAATTCGTTTCCCGCGGTGTCAGTCCGCGGAAAGGTGCCCAAACAAGGTCTGATCTCGACTGAACGACAAGCGCAGCAAGGATCGTTTTACCTTTACCGGTCGAACCTTGGAAAGAGACGATGTGACTGTGCGTCAATTGCAATTGCGCTTGTTGCACAACAGCTGTTCGCGGCGCGTAAATCTTAGGCAGAGGGGGCGGCTTACGCTGTGTTGCCGTCCTTAAGTCAAGCGTGAGGGAGGTCGACGATAACGATCCGGAAAGGAGGGAAATAATTGCCGCCACGCTTGCTTGATGCTGGGCAATTGGAACGCTTATGCGCGTTTCTTCGTCAAAGATCTGAACGAAGTCGGCGTATTGGAGAGCGCGACGCTCTTTCGACCCGGCTGCATCGGCGACCTCCCGCAGAAGTCGAGACGCCACACGTTCGGCATCCGGCGCAGGCACATGACGCGTAACACCGAAATCGATTAGTTTCCGTTTGACGGCTTCCTGCACGCCAGTGCTGTCGGATGCTCCAACGTCCCACGTGATGCGTGAAATCAATTCTTCGGCAAGCTCCGACGTTGTTGCGGATTCGATGAAGCTTTTAAGATCTCCATCAAAACATTTCTCATCGATGAGAAATGCTCTCAAGACTTCGACGAGAGAAGGGTCACGGATTGACCGCTCCCATATGCCAAGACCAGAGACGCCAGGACCGAACGGTGCTCCTCGCTCCTGGCCTTTCTCCGATGTAGAAAGAAAGCGATAATAAATCCGGTGGTCCCGGTTTTTTTGTCGCGTGTTCCAGAAATTCTTGACTGTTTCTACGACGTCCGCCGAGCGAAGGGTGATGTTCGCGCTCGTTGCTTTGACTTGCGTGGCAGTCGCTGATTGGCCCGAGACTACATCAAAATCTTCCGCACCTTCGACGAACAGAATGTCGCCTGATGGGAGGTCTAGCCAAGCATGGACCGTATGCCAAAATTGAGAGATAAAACCGTGCACTGCATCGCTGGCTCGCCGCGCGGGATCTCCAGCCAATCCCTCTTTTTTTTCCGCGCCCATGGCCGTTACCAATCACTCGGCCAAAACGCTGGGTGCGTGAACCTTCGCAAAAACGAGTTAGTGAATTCCGCGATTTGCCGGGGGGAACGAGCGTTCATAGGGGCGTCCCCGGTTGTTAGCAACAGCCGGTGGTCTGAGCGCCCGACCCGTATTCGTCGTGCCGACGAAACCACAAGCCTTCCTCGTTGCGCCCCTTCGGAGCGCGATCAAGCCACTGATACATGCTCCACAGGGCGTCGAGGCCGCGGGCGTAGGCGGAGTAGGTGTGGTAGACGACGCCGTTCTCGAGGGCAAACGCGCTCATGCCAGGGGCCTCGCGCGTATAGTGCGCGTGGTCGGTTCCGCTCATTTTGGCGAACATGACGGCACCGCTGTCGGGATCTTTGGGGGGCTCGTAGGGCGGCTCTTTCCGGTAATTGTATTCGACGCCTTCGCGCTCCTGCTCCTCGGTGAACGAGGAACTGAAGTCGTAGTTGAAGTCGGTGCCGAATGACGAGGCCCACGGAAAACTCCAACCCATCCGCTGCTTGTAGGCCTGGAGCTTTGCGAGCGGGGCGCGCGACACCGCCCAGAGCATGACGTCGTGGTTCGCGAGATGGACGGTGATGCCGTTGAAGCCGTCGGCGATGGCAGAACAGGCGGGGCAGCCGGCGGTGTAATCGGGGCCGAACATGAAGTGGTAAATGAGGAGTTGGGAGTTTTCTCGGAAGAGGTCGGCGAGCGAATTGGTGCCCTCTGTCGTGTCGAACCGGTATTCCTTGTCGATCCGGACCCAGGGGAGTTCCTGACGTTGCTTCGCGAGTTCGTCGCTACGGTGGGTGTGTTCCTTTTCTTTCTTGAGCAGCTCAAGGCGTGCTGTGAGCCACTCTTGGCGCGATGCGGTCTTATGCATAGGGAGAAGTGTCGTGTGACGTGAAGAGAACCGAGAAGATTTATCAGATTTCGCACCGCTTGATCAACATGTCACTGGTCACTCGTCACAGGTCACTTTCCTTGCCGAGAGTGCGCCGATCCGACGGCTGCGGTTCGACGGTCTGAGACCGCCGCTACAGGTCACGTCACTCGTCTCACGTCACCTCACTTTCCTTTATTCCGATTCATCATCGGCCAAAGACCTTGTGAGCGGCGGCGGCGGGGGAAGTGTCCCCGGGCTTGGTGGTGTCGATCGACATTCCTCGTCCCGTGACTTTCCAGACGCGGCCGTCCGGTGTGCCGACAAAGATTGGCTGCTTCATCAGATGAGCGATGTAAATGAGCGTCTCCACGGGCTTGTTGC
The DNA here is from genome assembly GCA_035274845.1 of Chthoniobacterales bacterium. Lineage (NCBI taxonomy): Bacteria > Pseudomonadati > Verrucomicrobiota > Spartobacteria > Chthoniobacterales > Chthoniobacterales bacterium. The sequence continues at coordinate 222,885 of DATENU010000020.1, read as the reverse complement.
TCACAATTTGATTCATATAGGCGGCCGCGGGGGTAGTGCCCTTGGGCGTATCGCGACGCGGGTCGCCGATCATTAACGTCTGGGAAAGGGCGTCGACCCGCTCGGCCCTCCTGCCATCGGCCGAGATGGTGACGCGGCGATGACCCGCGAGGACGAACTGCCCGGGTTTGCCGCTCGAGCCGATCGCGTAAACCAGAAAGCCGCTCTTATCGGGGTCGTCGAGCACGACATAGTCGTAGCGGATACTAAAGAGGCGGCCGCGGAGGGCATTGATCGCGGTTTCCCTGGCTCGTTTGCGCTCGGCCGTGGTTGCGCCGCGGTCCGGTGTCTGGATGACGCGCGTTAGTTCATTCCCAAGGCGCTGTAATGTCTTGACGTCGAACTCGCGAATCTCGCCGGCCAATGCTTCAACGCTCGTCAGGAAGCAGATGATGAAAACCGCAAACCGTTTCATTTCTTTTTCCCTGCGGATTCCAATTTTTCGAGCTCAGCCTTCGTGAACTTGTGAATTGTCCCGTTCGCGATTCGCCAGAAAGATTTGTCCATCGTGGCTATGAATATTGGCAGGTGATAAAGATCGCTGGTGTAAATCCAGGTCTCGACCGGATGTTGGGCTTCAACTTGCGCAATGACCAGGGCAGCGAAGCTGTTTCCCACGGCTGGTTTCGGCTGTTCGATCAGTTGAGATAGCAGATCGACACGCTTCGCGACCGTGCCGTCAGCGGATGTCGTTACCCGATAATGACCTCCCGTTGTGATGCCGCCTTTCTTCTTTTGAATGGCGAGGGCGTAGACCAGAAAGCCGCTGCCAGCGGGATCGTCCAAGACCGCATAATCGTACCGGACCTGGTCGTAGAGTCGATCGCGGACGGCCGCGATGGCGGTTTCTCTTCCGTGCTTCTTTGCGGGCGTGGCGAACCCGCGGTCAGCGCGCTTACTTACCCTGACAAGCTCGTTGCCCAGCCGCTCGGTCGTTTTCACATCGAACTCGCGAATCTCGCCAGCGCTGGTTGCGCCGATGGCCAGCAGGACCTGAATCGCGGCGAGAAACCGGGGAAGAAAACGCATCGCTTTGTTCATATCAGGGGCAAGGGACGTGTGACGTGTGACGTGTTGTATCAGAAGAGGGCGGCGTACTTAAGGAAAAGTTCGTCGCAGATTCGACGGTCATCCTCCTTCGCCTGGCTACGGCGCGACGGGTAGACCGCCGCTACAGGAGGGGCGCGTCCAACACGGCTACAGTCGCTGATTCAATCGCGGCGGACGCGCAGATAGGCAGGGAACCTCGGCAGGCCTTTGGCGGTCAATCCCTGGAATCGATAGGTGATGACCGCTCCTACCGGCGGTGGCGATTCGCGGTCGGCGTCGGTCAGGCCGGTGCCGATCGAAAATTCACGGCCATCGTCAGTCCGCACACGAAGGGCTCCGAGTTTGCCGGCGAATTTTCCGGTGCCGTGTTCGTGCGCAACGACCGTGGCTTCGGCATCATCGTAAGGCTTGACCTTGAGCAAGGTGGGCGAGCGGCGCGGTTCGTAAAGCGACTCCGGCTGGCGCAACATCAATCCTTCACCCCCCTCCCGGACGACGCGATCGCGCTCGGCCAGGAGTTGAGCCGGTCCCTGGCAGCGTTCCTGCGCCACGACCCGAACGAACTGGTTTCCTTCCGAAACCGTCGCGCGCAGGAATTCCATTCGCTGTTCAAAAGTGCGTTTCATCCGCGGAGCATCGAACACCATATAGTGAATGCGTTTCCAGCGGTCATCCGGCGTTTGTGAACGCACTATGCTGGCGGTCTCTTCGAATTTCCCGTGGCCAATCCATAACTCGCCGTCCAACGCGATGTCGCGCGGCAATTCGGCAAGAAAGTAATCCGGCGCGTGAATGAGATTGCCGTTCCGGGTCCATAACTTTTGGCCATCCCAAAAGGCGCGGAGGCCATCGTATTTTTCGCTCATCCACCAGCCGGTCGGATCGATGGACGGGTTCCACACATTTGCCAGGAGCAGAGGCGGCGGTTGTTTTTCTGCCGGCGGAGCGACGGCTGGAGGATCATTCTGCTCTGCCGCGACACTGCAGATCAGGAAGTAGGAGGCGGAGCAGGCGACAGCGGTAGCTAGGAATCCGGGGGGAACCTTCATACCCAAGCCTCGGCATTTCGCATTCCGTCTGTCAAGGCTTTCGCGGCGGCGCGGCGAAGGCTAAAACCAAGGGGTGCGGAATAAAGTCCGCTGGAGACAGCGGAAGCTACAGCGCCGAGTCGAGGATCATTCTGGCTTAAGGACTGACAAAATATTACCGGCCGGGTCTGTGAACCAGGCGATGGTGGGGCCGTTTCCGCGCATGATTCCTTTTTCGTCCGTCTTCAGATCCCCCTGGTCGTAATGTTCGAAGCGGACTCCGCGCCGCTTCAGTTCGTCCACGGCACGATCGACATCGTCGACGGGAAAATTTAGCACGGTGAACGTCGCGGGAACGTGGTTTGGCTTCGGATAAATGAGAACATTGTTTCCACCCGCGAGATGCAAAATGAGCAGACCGTGATCTTCGCTGGTCTTCAGTCCCAGCGTTTCGGTAAAAAACGCTTTTACTTTGGCAATATCGGGCGCTGCGAATCCGCTGAAAGCCTTACTGTTTTCCAACATGATTTCTCCTTCCGTTCAAGGTGACGTGTGTCGAGTTGAAAGCATTATGCTGTAGCCACGGCGCTGTGTCGCCGTGAAAGGAGGCTCGCCTTCGGGCCGCGCCCTTGGCTACGGTCGAATTGCGCATGGCCCTCCGGATTCACGATAACGTGGTCGCTGGCGAGATCGATAATCGCTCCAAAGGAATTGTCCGAGGCAAGATCTGGTTGGAGGGTCAGCCGGAGCCGATTCTGCTCGAATTGAACGGCAACGCGCATCCAGATCTCGCCGGCTGCCTGCTCACCTTCAGCAACCGCGGGCGCCGCTTTGCCGATCCAGGCCTCGAAAGGATTTCGCGACACCAACAGGGTATGGTCGGCGATCTCACTGCCTCGCGTAAAGCGCGTGTTCTCGACGTTTCTGTTGAGGAGGCTTACGCGATGTCGAAGCACGGTGAGAAACCGCCGGAGCATGTGGCGAATTCCTTATATCTGGAGTGGTTCAGTGAAACGAATGGCCGTGTCGTAATAGAGAGCACAGATTATCATCTGACGATTTCTCCGCCGCAATGGAAGCTGACTCCGGAAGAAAACGAACAACGCGCGCGTGACGTTGCGAGGGCGATGGGGACGTTTCTGCAAAGACTAACCGATGCGATCGAACACCATAAGCGCGGGCAGAAGGAACACGAGCAGCCGTGGGACGAGCACGATTACGAGCGCTTTCTCAAAGAATCGGACGCCCGCACGGAGAAATACGGGGAGTTACTCGAGAAATACGGCGATTCGGACGAAGCCGACGCCGTAATCGCCCGGGAGATGGGCTGGGAACGCGAGCTCGGAGAAGAGGAAGCTGAAGAACAAGAACGGCGGATCGATGAAATGAATCGTGCCTGCGAAGAAGCGCTGGCCGAACCTGAACCCGAGCCCGACCGGCATCGCGAAGGAATTGATTGGATTCGGACCGAAAGCGGCGACCTGCGTCATCCGCTCCAGCATCGGGCCTTCGAAGCCGCGATGAAATTTCACCGTGTGGTTGAGGAGTTAAACGACGACGAGGTGAGGGACGACCTCGACGCATTCGTTTTCGAATTTCAGACGACGAGCGTAAAGCTGGCCGGTGCGTTGAACGGGATTGCGCGCGGCCAAGGCTTTCACGACCCCGCCCTCACAGTCGCCTATCTGAAACGCGCGTTGGATCACCTTCACAAAGCGCAGGCCGCTTTGTCAGCAGTGGTGGCGAAGGGGTTGCTGCCCCCCGAGATTAGCACCGAAGCACGCCAGGAAGTGTTTGCGACTCGGGAAGGGATTTTGCAGCTAATGGATGAATTTCGCGGACAAATAGGCGGCATTTAACGGCATCGACCCGAGACGAGGTAGCTTCTGCGGGTGGTGACACCCGCCGCTACACCTTCGAGTAGAGCTCGGCACCGGTCTCGACGAATTCTTTCCTTTTTTCCTGCAGTCCTGATTCGAGAGCTTTGTCTTCCGCTATCACCTGCTCTGCGGCGAATTTGCGGACATCCTCGGTGATCTTCATGGAACAAAAGTGAGGGCCGCACATGGAGCATCCGCCTTCGCCAAGGCTCCGGCGCAACAGGAAAATGGTCCGCCTTGACGCCGCGCCTCTATTTGTGTCGCCGGAATTTCGTTGTGTCGGGCACGCGCGTTATTCCGGCTCGTGGCACACTGCTTCGATGTTATGGCCGTCGGGATCGAAGACATAGGCCGAGAAATAGTCAGCATGATGTTCAGGGCTGAGCGCTGGCGCGCCGTTGTCCCCACCGCCCGCGGCCAGAGCCTCTCTGTGGAACTCCCTCACCTCCGCCCGGGTCGCAGCCCGGAACGCAACGTGGATCGGCGGCCGGATTCGCGAACCTTCGACTATAAAAAACTCCTTATCCTCGCCTCCCAACCCAACGCCGCGCGCTTGTATCGGGCCCCAGGGAAACTCCGGCGTCGCCGTCATCCCCAGCGGCGCGAGCGCCCGCTCGTAAAAAGCTTTGCTCCGGTCGAGGTCGCTGACGGTGATAATGACGTGATCGATCATGCCCAATCCTCCGCGATTTGCTCGGAATGGTCGAGTGCTGGCCGGCGAAATGTCGCCCACACCAGCGATGCAGCGTTCCTCTTCCTTCTAACAACGTCGCTGCTCAGGAAACCGTCGCAGTAGTTCAGCGTTTCAGGTTTTCAGCTTTTGCTGTCGGCCTGTTGTCCATGATCGCAGTGAGCGCCGGGTGTTCCGTCGCGAAGCGACATCTATAACGGGCACGCATTCTCGAACGTCTAGCGCCAGGGAGCGTAACGTTCACGTGTGTGCTGGCGCTGCCAGCGCACAGTCTTCACAGCGCGCGCGAACTCAACGCGCTCGATTAGTAAGCTGCGACGGGAAAGAAAACGTGAGCGGAAGGAAAGGGGCACGTCTAAACATCTAACATTTCCTCGGAAGCGCCCCTTGCACCACCAAATGTCAAATGTTTACACGCGACCCCGGCCCGGCTTCCCTCGTCCACCACTTTGCCTCAGCACCGGGTGATGCGAGAGTAGCGCCGTGGCCAAGCTGTGGCATCAGATTAAAGAATTAGACCTTCTCGGACGAATCGCGCTCGGTGCAAATCTGATCAGTTGTGGGGTCTTCGTTGTCGCGGTCTTTTCCGCACTGCTGCGGCCGATGACCGTCGAAGGGCTAGCTTACAGTCACGGTCCGGTTTGGGGGCCACGAAATACGGTGCGCCATTCGGATATATACCCTCTGCTAACAAAGGACGTTGCGAGAACGTATGTTGTTAGAGTCGTCGTCTGGAATGGCAGTGACAAGTCGTTCTCAGCAAGAGACATCTCGAGTACAAACGGGTTTCGTCTTACCACGGACGCTCCAGTCGTTATCAAGAGCGCTGAAGTCATTGCATCCAGCCGGCCGCAGTTGGCGATCACTGCGACACCGCGCGGGAGCAGCATTGACCTCCACGTCGCAAGTGATGCCGCGATCGAACGCAACGATGGCTTCGCTATTAAGGCGACACTAGAATCACCGGAATTGCTAACGGGATACGAGCATTTTGAACTGGATGTCGACCTAAAAGGTGTTTCTCAGGACGCGAGTGAGTATCCATACCCTGTGCTTGCGAGCGGCACGGGATTCGTCACGTACATCGGAACGCGAGTCTCGGTCGGATTCGGCATGTTGCTGTTCGGGCTTGGCGTCGTAATCGTCACGGTTTCCGTGTGGCGCCCGCAGTCGAAACGTTTAGCTGCTGCGAAGTTCGTGCGCAGCGCTGTCGGCACGCTTCTTTCGATGTTGCTCTTCTTTGGCGTGTATACCGCCGCTAAATCAGCCAACTACATCCGGAGCGGTCGGTATCCGAGCTGGTACACGGATAAATCTTTTAGCGATTACTATGATCGCTTGTCTGAGGCCGAACGCGCGCGCTATGGCACGACTATGAGCCGATAACGCGGACCACAGCAGCAAGCATCCGCCGCTTAGATCAGAGGTAGTCACACCGACTTCCGCCGACCGCAACTAGAGCTGGCGTCGCCCTCGGCGTCGGCGTCTTCGTTTTAGCCGCCACCGTCGGTGGATTTCGCCTGGGCTTGCTGCTGATGATCGCGGTGAGCGCTGGAACATTCCCGTGCGTGTTAGCGCTGCCACCGCACAGTTTGCATGAGGCGCACGAAGTAAAAGCCAACGAATGAAAGAAATCGTTGCCAGCTAAGTTGACGATATCAAGCTCTGGCCCCTAGCAGCTCCCCATATTGTTATGACGCCGGGCTAAGGTTCGGCCAGTCCCTAGCGACGGGAGTGGACTTCTACACAGATCACTCAGCTCAGAAAGACATACTCGTCTTTGTTGTGGATTAGCCGGAAGGCCTCAGGAAGCGCCTCGATTAGCTGCTGTCGCGAAACAATCCCCGGCAGACAGACGACATTCAAATCGCGATCCCCGGTGAACAGCAAGCTCCAACCGTTCTCCACGCCGTCGACGTACTCGGGGTCTTCAGCACGATATCTTTCGAGCTCACTGCTCTCCGCATCGCTTAGCTCACGTGGTGCAACGAACGCTGTGATCATCGGTCGCACACGCTTCAAGCCTGATTCGCCAGTATCGGATTCTAACTCCGCGAACCAAAAATCGTTGCGTGCCTGTTCAAACCGATAAACGAAACTCGACGGTTTTCGCTCCGGAAAGCTCCGGTGCTTCGCGTCGTAAATCCCGAGCTTTTGGTGTATAAGAAGCGGATCTAGCATGCTCACCGCACTCAATGAGTTGCTGTAATGGTGAATTACCTTCGTCCGCTTATTGAGGAACTCCATTTCGCCATAGTGCGAGCCGAGTTGATCAAATAGTCGCAGCGGAATGACAGGCCACACTTCAGATAGCAAGTCGAAATGTTCATAGCACCCGGTCCACGTATCAGCTCGAAACACATACTGCCGCTCGCGGAAATGGTCCCAATCGTAGAAGTTTCTGAGGGGTGCAAATGCGCCGCCGCGAATCTCAACGTGGCCGTCTTTGACGTGGACCTCCTCGGCTTCGGAAAGCTTCGCGATCAACAGGAGCTTCGTTGTTTGACTGAGCCCATGGTATCTGCCGAGCGTTAGTGTGGTAACAGGTGCTGCAGCAAACGCTTCGATCGTCGTCGAGCACCCAACCACTTGAGACAGCTCTCGGTGCGGGACGTGAGCTTCCGCGCGGCCCACGATAGCGTTGATCAGGTCGCCCGCCAGAAATCCGAAGCGCGAAAAGAGGTACTCCCATGTTAGCGCGAGTTCGTCAGAATCCGCCGTCAATCGTTCAGTGGCAGCGTGCCTCTCAACTTCTTGTATGAGGCGTAACGTAAGTCGACTCGCTAGCTCGGTCGTTATCTCCTCAATGTTGCTGGGCCACTCGACGACGTTCATTCGATTGACCGAGAGAACCGGCCGGGTTCGTCCGGAGAAGTTGATAATGCCAACCCGCGATAGCGAGTCTGATCGCTCGAACCGATACTGGATCTCGGCTTTGCCAATGCTTATACCATCAACTAAGACTCCACTGTCCTTGGACAGAGCGCGTACTTCTCCGAACGCGCGGCAGTCAGATGGCACAAAGCCGCGCCGCGGTAATGTCACGATACAGCTGAACGTTGTTCCTTCATGTTCGACAGTAATTTCCTTTGAAACCACCGCATCGATGACATCGAGGTACGCGTAATTCTTCTCTTCCCATCGGAGCTTCCTACGTGCCTCGTCCAGAACTTTGATCTTACTTTCGTCGATCCCGAGAGTCCTGTAGTTGAACGGGATCGTCGACCGTAGGACGGGCACTCTGCGATTTTTCGCCAGTTGAATGGTGACGTTGATTCCGGCAACCGGCTGAGCAACAAACATGGCGACCTTGTGATAAAGATGAGACTCCCATCGTTTCGCCTGCTTCGAAAACGGCGTGTCGTGCGTGAGGGCGGATGCGCCGTGCTCATAAAACGCAACATCTTCGTCGTCGTTGTAAATCGCCTTTTGAGCGTCTTCCTTCAGGAAAACCTTTACTAGGGTTCCGTGCAGACCAACAGCTTCGGCATCTGCAGGATGTACAGGCGTGTAGTAGAAATGCTCGTGCGGGCCATCGATTACAAACGAGATCGGCGCTGACGTTCCGCTCATACTACTAATTGGCTGCGATACGATTTCCATTCGATGTCCGATCATGAAACATGACAGGATGCCAATCCCAAATTGCGAAGTCGGCGTGAATGTACTTCCGAGATTTGTCGCAAGACGTTGGAACTCTGACGACCGGTAGAAGGAGTTCCCGATTTGTAGCAGGAACCGAGAGACAATGTCCTTTGTCATCCCGATGCCATTGTCCCGGCAGAACAAGTACGTTTCCCCTGCGCCAGCACTTTTCCCGAAACCGAACTCGATGTTCCCGTCTATGCTCGCGTTTGCGGCGATGGATCGCATGCATCTGCATGCATCGAGCGCGTTCTGGTACAGTTCGCGCAGACACGCAAACCGGTCTTGGTAAAGGTTCACACCCATCAGCAAGTCAAGAATGCGCTTCTGGTTGAGTGAAAACTTCAAACCCGCGATCGGTTCGAACTTGGCCGGGTCGTAGCGAACGCCAGCGCGATCACTACGAAGCGCAAGGAGCGGAACCGAAGCGATGCCGGAACCGTCCGCCTTGGGACGGCTAATTAGCTCATTGTATAGCCCGAGCTCGCGATCGATGGAATCGGCGTATTCCTGAAAGAGAAAATACAGCCCCGGTGTTTGGAAGTATGCCGAATATCGGACCGTCCGCTCGCCGGAAGGTAATGTTGAGATCGCATTGTTGATTCCCTCGTTCTTTACGGCCCAATGCTTCCTGCTCATCGGCGACGCGATCAGCTTTTCCCGGAAGAGAATCAATGGTGCTCGATCCGCGCTGAAATGAATGATGTCCCCGAGGCGGAGCAACGTCGCGACGAGCTGCAAATCCGCGCAGGACGATCCGACGAAAGATGCCGTCCGGGGCAATGCTCGGATGTACTCGCCTCCTTCCCCATGGCTCCTACATACCCGTGCCAGATCATGCGCCAGAGCTTTTCCCCAACGACCCGACAGCCTCTCTTCGAACAGTTCGTCGAGATTGCGAACCCAAGTCTCGATTCTCGTCGAGTGCGTTTCCCGGATAAAACCCTGTCGGAGCTCGTCCGAATATTTGCTAAAGTGTTCGGCGTTCTCAGCAAGTTCGCGCAATGCGGTGGCATGGCCACTTCGGAAATCTTGGTACGCACGAAGCCGTGCCGCAAGATCATCCACAAACGCGGTTTCGCTTCGCGCCGAAAACAGCCATCGTCGCGCTTCCGAATAATCGCCGTAAAGCTCACGGGAGCGGCCCCGAACGAGGTGTACAGCTGCTTCGTAGCTGAGCGTCGGCTTCAAATCATTGCGGACGCCGCTCTCGTCGTTCGTCCCATCCTTACTGACTCCTTCAGTGAGCTGAAATAGATTTATCTCCCACTGCGGCAGCGCCATCGCGCAGTCGTGAAGATACGCGGCCGCCAAAAGTATAAACAGCTCGAACGTGGAACGGGCATTTAGGCACTGTCCGAGCAGTTTGAAAATATTCTCGGCAACGGCCGCAGAATGCTTCTCGTCGTGTAGGTCGAACCCGGGATGCTGCGCGATGATCTGTTTTAGATGCGCCTCGGCTTGAGGGATAATGTACCCTGCTAATTCTGTCAGACTCCGCGCCAATTCACTCTCAGCGGCATCAGAATCCGCACGAATTTGCAACTCACGCTGCAAAGAAGGACGTTTGGGTTCCACAAGGAGCTACTTGTCGGCTACGTAGAGTTCGGCGCCGCTCGCGCGGAACGTAGCGGCTTTTTCGGCCATTCCTTTCGCTAACCCCTCTTGGTCCAACATACCGTGCTCGGCAGCATATTTGCGCACGTCCTCAGTGATTTTGATAAGCTTCGTCAGCCCGCGAAGCTTACCTGAAGGCAGCACATCCGTGCGGTCTACCCGCGCGCTCCCGCTCAAACGCGTGTTCATGGAAATGCGCATCACACTTTTTGATAAACTTCGCCGGTCTTCGCGAACTCCGCCGATTTCTCTTCGAAACCACGCTTAATTGCGTCGTCCTCCGTTAAACTTTGCTCGGCTGCGTACCGGCGAACATCTTCGGTAATTTTCATTGAACAAAAATGAGGTCCACACATGCTGCAAAAATGAGCCGTTTTCGCTCCCTCTTGGGGGAGAGTTTCATCATGAAACTCTCTGGCCGTTTCAGGATCGAGGCTCAGGTTGAACTGATCTTCCCACCTGAACTCGAAGCGGGCCTTCGAGATTGCATTGTCGCGGTACTGGGCGCCGGGATGGCTTTTGGCGAGATCGGCGGCGTGGGCGGCGATCTTGTAGGCGATCACGCCGTCTTTGACGTCTTTCTTGTTCGGCAACCCGAGGTGTTCCTTCGGGGTGACGTAGCAAAGCATGGCGCAACCGTACCAGCCGATCATGGCGGCGCCGATGGCGCTGGTGATGTGGTCGTAGCCGGGCGCGATGTCGGTGGTGAGCGGGCCGAGAGTGTAGAAGGGCGCTTCGGCGCACCATTCGAGTTGTTTCTCCATGTTCTCCTTGATCATGTGCATGGGGACGTGGCCGGGACCTTCGTTCATCACCTGCACGTGCTGTTTCCAGGCGCGCTGGGTCAGCTCGCCCTGGGTGTAGAGCTCGGCGAACTGCGCTTCGTCGTTCGCGTCGGCAATGGAGCCGGGCCGGAGACCATCGCCGATGGAAAAGCTGACGTCGTAGGCGGCCATGATCTCGCAGATTTCGTCCCAATAGGTGTAGAGAAAACTTTCCTGGTGATGGGCGAGGCACCATTTGGCCATGATGGAGCCGCCACGAGAGACGATGCCGGTGGCGCGGCGCGCGGTCATCGGGATGTAGCGGAGAAGGACGCCGGCGTGGACGGTGAAGTAATCAACCCCCTGCTCCGCCTGTTCGATCAGGGTGTCGCGATAAATTTCCCAGGTCAGTTCCTCGGCGCGGCCGCCGACTTTTTCGAGCGCCTGATAAATCGGCACGGTGCCGATGGGCACGGGCGAATTGCGAATGATCCATTCGCGGGTGGCGTGGATGTTTTTGCCGGTGGAGAGGTCCATCACGGTGTCGGCGCCCCATTTGGTGGCCCAGCGCATTTTCTCGACTTCTTCCTCGATCGAGGAAGCGACGGCGCTGTTGCCGATGTTGGCGTTGATCTTTACCAGGAAATTGCGGCCGATGATCATCGGCTCGGATTCGGGGTGGTTGATGTTGGCAGGGATGATGGCGCGCCCTCGCGCGACTTCGGAGCGGACAAATTCTGCGGTGATCTCGCTGGGAACGCTCGCGCCGAAGGAGTGGCCGATGTGCTGGTGCGCGAGGGAATTTCGCTCAGTCGAGAGTTGCCGTTCGACAGGCTCAGGCCCTGAGCGGGAGTCGAAGGGATAGTTGGGAGTTGAGAGCCGGCCGTTTTCGCGGATGGCGATGAACTCCATCTCAGGAGTGATGATCCCGCGGCGAGCGTAAGCGAGTTGAGTAACGGCGCCGGATTTGGCGCGAAGCGGCCGGCGCGCACTGAATGACGAATGACGAATGACGAATGACGAACTGCCGTTGCTCCCGTTTGAGTTGGACGTTGGACGTTTGGCGTTGGACGTTGGACGTTCCGCGGCGATAGCGGCGTGCTTCGCGGAAAGGTATCCGTCGTCGATGGGCATTACGGCCCGGCCGTCGATCTCTTCCACATCGCCGCGGGCGCGGATCCAGTTTTCGCGCAACGGTGGCAGACCTTGCTCGACATTAAGCGCAACGGCTTCGTCGCCCCAGGGGCCGCTGGTATCGTAAACGCGGACGGGTTCGTTGACTTCGATTTCGCCGGAGATGGTCTTGGTCGGGGCGAGGGAGATTTCGCGGAACGGAACGCGAATGTCGGGATGGAGCGAGCCGGGGAAGTAGACTTTTTTCGAATTGTAGGGCGGGCGCTCCGCCTGCCCCGTTTCTTCGGACGGCAAGCGGTGCGCTTGCCCTACAAGATCAGAACCATTGTCCATAAAAAAAAATGCCATGCGCGGGAAACGCATGGCTGAAAAATCCTACTATTGCCTCGCTCCCTTCGGCGGAATTACCCGCATCAGGTTCAAGGGGTTCGTCCAGGACGTCTCAGCCAATTCGGCTCCCCCGCTATGGGGGAAAGTAAGAAGGAAGAAGTAAGAAGTAAAAAGGAAAATTGGGAAATTGCAGATTGCCGAATTCAGATTTCAGATTGGGACGCCGGCAATCAAATTGCCCCTGGACGCGCGAAGCGCACTCTTCGCGACCTTCACCCCGCAGCCTTTGGGCACGAGGGGGCAACAGACCCCCGCCGCAGGAATCCGCAATCTGCAATCCTAAATCTAAAATCCTACTTCGCCGTCTCGGCTTTGGCGTTGGTGTGGAAGATGGCCATCCAGACGTTGTTTTCCATTTTCCAAACGGTACCGCAGTTATACGTGCCGGAGGTGTCCTTGCCGCCGTTCGAGCTCTGGATGGCGCACTTGTAGGTGGTGACTATGACGTCTTTCTCGTCGGAGAAGGATGTGAAATCGCTGATCGCGAACGACTTCATGTCGGTCGTTTTCATCTCAGCCAGTTCCTGATCCAGATTGACGATGCCCTCGGCATAAACGCCGCGAAAATCCTTATCCACCACTTTCTTAAACGCATCGGCGTTCTTGTCTTTGAAAGCCTGCCAGGCTTCTTTCTCTTTGGCCATGATCGCGTCCTTGTCGGGCGTTGCGGCAACGGCGAGGATGATCGACGCGAACCAAACTGTCACTGCGAGGCTGAAGTATTTTTTCATGGGTTCCTTTCGGTTGATTGCTCGGCGGCCAGCCTAACGAAGGAAGGAAGAATTAAGAAGGGAAAATTAAGAAATTCAGAGGCTGTAGCCACGGCGCTCGGCCGCCGTGAAACGCTCGATAGCAAATTAGGCGCTTTTACGCCGACAGAGCGGCGTCGCTACAAACGTTTCCCGGCTACGGTTCCGGGTCGGGACCGGTCAGCGCGCTGTCCAAGGGCGGGGCGATGGTTGGAGGGGTCCCAGCTGGCGCCGGAGTGATGTTGGGGACGAAGGGCGGGTTCGACACGGGCATAACGGCATCAGGTTCCAGCTTGGATGGCGGAACGGCGAGATCGACGACTGTGATTTCGCCGGAAGCCTGGGCGCGGTATTCGGCGACGAGCATGGGGCGCTGCTTCTTTTCAACCAGCGCGCGGTAGCCTTCGAGTCCAACGCAGATCGATTCGGCCAATTGCTTTCGCCAGCCGGCGTCGGCGATCTGTTTGGCGTCGCCGGTTTCGCTGAGGAAACCGCCCTCGACGAGGATCGACGGAATCTTCGTGTGACGCAGGACCGCGAACCGGGCGCGTTTGATGCCGCGGTCAAACTCCTGGAGGAAATGCCCGAGCATCGAATGATAAACGACCGCGGAGAGCTCGAAGCTCTGCGCTTCCACCGGGCTGCCGGTCTGCATGTTCACGAAATGGAGCGCGAGCGATTCATCGTTCGTCGAGGGCGCGCCGCGCGGAGTAAGCGAGAAAATCTCGAAACCGGTCGCGTGCGGGTTCGCACCGGTAGCGTTGAAATGAATGCTGACGAAAATGGAATCTTTGGTCGCGTTCGCGATCCGGGCCCGGACTTCGAGCGGAATGAAAACGTCGTTCTCGCGGGTCACGACGACCTTGAATCCTTTCGCCTGGAGCATGGGGCGAAGCTGGCGGGCGACATCGAGCGCGTAAGTTTTTTCGTTGCCGAAAGTGCTGGCGGCGCCTTTGTCGAACCCGCCGTGGCCGGCATCGAGGACGATGGTTGTGACTTTCCCGCTACGCTGGATCATGTGGGGCCGAAGCTGCGGCTCGATGGTTTTGGCGAGGTCGATGCGCGAAACGAGGAATTTGTTGTCGTGCGCGATGACCGGGAACGAGAGCCAGTTGCGAACGCCATTCACGATCGCTTCCCGGCTGTCGAGGGTGACCTGAAGCTGGTTGCGGCCATTATTGAGAACGACGCTTTTGCCGGTGGCGTCAACGTTGCCGAGCAGGCCGTAAAACTTCGCGATGTTATCGGCGCTGAGGTAATCGCGCGGACCGACTTTGATGACCTGCCAATCTTTATTGGGTGCGGGAGAAGGCTTGGCGGCGGGGGTCGCGGCGGATTTCGGGGAGGATTTGGCGGACTTCTTCGCGGATTTGGATTTGGCCCCGAACGAGTGGGGGCTGAGCCAAAGGCAGATCGCGCCCGCAAGAGCGAGGAAAATTGAGCGGCGGGCGTTCATCACGGATAAGGGTGCAGGATAGGTGCCACAATCGTAATCGGATGCGGAATTGGAGTTGGTTTGCCGGCGCGGCGTTCAAAAAATGGAGACGGCTCGCCATCGGGCCGTTGGGGGTGAGCGTGATTGGGCGCCAGCCCCTCGGCACGCGGGCGTGCCGTCTCCATGCGAGAACGAGGACGAGGACGAGAACGAGCAGGAGCAGGAGGAGCAGAAGGAGGAGGAAGATTAGGATGACTGGACAAGGGCGCGGTTTCATCCTTTGGTGCAGGATGCGTAAACCGATCTATCTCCTGATCTCTGGTTTGCTGGCAGCCGGCCCTCTGCTCGCGCAAACCGAACCGAATAAATCGCCGTCCAAGGATGCTGATAAACCGCCGACGGTTAAGGAACCTGGGAAAAAGCCGGCTGACCAAAGTCCGCCTCCGGTCACGGGACAAAGCCCGGCCATCGCGCCCAACAGTTCGACCGATGCCGCCGCCAAGCCACAGGTAGATAAGAACCCGCCACCGCTGGATCCCAAGAACATGGATACGTCGGTGAAACCGGCGGACGATTTTTTCCTCTATGCGAATGGCGGCTGGGTAAAGGCTAATCCGGTTCCGCCGGAGTTTTCGCGCTGGGCGTCTTTCAATGAGCTGGCGGAAAAGAACAACGACGCGCTCCATGAGATCGCGGAGAAGGCGGCGGGCGGCACCGCACCGGCGGACGCCTCCAGCTCCACGAAGAAATCGAAGGGGAATGACAAGGCGGATTCCGCCGATGTGCAGAAGGTCGGCGATTTCTACGCCAGCGGGATGAATGAATCAGCCGTGGACGGGGCGAAAGCGACCCCGCTCGACGAGGAATTCAAGCGGATCGACGCGATGAAAGATCGCAAGGACGTGCTGAAAGAGATCGGGCGTTTTCATTCGATGGGCCTCCACGCCTTCTTCTTCTTCATCTCCGGCCAGGACGACAAAGACAGCACCAAAGTCATCGCCCAGGCGTATCAGGGCGGGCTCGGGCTGCCGGACCGGGATTACTACACGAAGGACGACGAGGAGCACAAAAAAATCCGGGAGCAATACCTCGAGCACGTTACCAAGATGCTGACGATGGCCGGCGCGCCGGCGGACAAGGCGGCGGCGGACGCGAAGAAGGTAATGGACCTGGAAATGTCGCTGGCCAAACCGGCCCGGACCCGCGTCGAGCTGCGCGATCCGCAGAAAAATTACAACAAGATGAAGCAGGCCGACCTCCAGAAGATGATGCCTGATTTCAACTGGGCTGATTACCTGAAGGAGTTGAAGCTCAGCAACGCGGGCGACATCAACGTCGGCCAGCCGGACTTCTTCAAAGCGGCGAACGACGTGTTCAAGACGGTAGCGGTGGACGACTGGAAACCGTATCTGCGGTGGCACCTGATCAAGGACATGGCGCCGATGCTTTCGAGCGATTTCGTAAACGAGAACTTCCAGTTTTACGAAGCGACCCTGCGCGGGACCAAACAGATCAAACCGCGGTGGAAGCGAGTCGTGACCCAGACGGACGACAAGTTGGGCGAAGCGCTCGGTAAACTTTATGTCGCGGAGAAATTCCCGCCTGAAGCCAAGGCTCGCGCGCTCGAAATGGTGAACAACCTGCGGGAAGCGCTGGCCGACCGGATCAAGTCGCTGGAGTGGATGGACCAGCCGACCAAAGACCAGGCCTTGAAGAAACTCGCGGCCTTTGGGGTGAAGATCGGTTACCCCGACAAATGGCGCGATTATTCGGCCCTGAAAATCGACCGCACCTCCTACGTTCAAAATGTCCTGCGCGCCGACATGTTCGAGATCGATCGGCTCTTGAAAAAAATCGGCAAACCGGTTGATCGGACCGAGTGGGGCATTACGCCGCCGACTGTAAACGCCTACTACAACCCGAACATGAATGAGATCGTGTTCCCGGCCGGCATTCTCCAACCGCCCTTCTTCGATCCGAAAGCGGACGACGCCGTTAACTATGGCGGCATGGGCGCGGTGATCGGCCATGAAATGACGCACGGGTTTGACGACCAGGGCCGCCAATATGACGCGGTCGGCAACCTGCGGGATTGGTGGACGAAAGCGTCGGCGGACGAGTACGACAAGCGGCGACAGGTAGTGGTGGCGCAATACGCTGCCGCCGAGCCGTTGCCGAACGTGCATATCAATGGCGAACTGACCCAGGGCGAAAACATCGCCGACATCGGCGGAGTGAAGATCGCATTCATGGCGTTCAAGAAGGCGCTGGCCAAGAAAGGTCCGCAGCCGAAGATCGACGGGTTTACGCCGGAGCAGCGGTTCTTCCTCGGTTACGCCCAGATTTGGCGGAACACGCAGCGGGACGAGGATCTGAAGCTGCGGCTGGCCACGGACCCGCATTCGCCGGGCCGCTTCCGCGCTAATATTCCGCTCTCGAACTTCGAAGAGTTCCAGAAGGCGTTCGATATTCCGGACGGCTCGCCGATGGCGCGGCCGAAGGACCAGAGGGTGAACATCTGGTAGAGATTTCTTCTGTAGCCGTCGCCCTGCGGGCGACGTGCAGTGTGCAGTGTGCGCTACAACGCTTCGCGCAGCGAAGCGGCTACAGAAGAGTGGATCGGGAGCTCTGCGCTCGATATTTTTTTGGCATCGCGCGACGTAGTGCGCGATCCACCTAGTACGCCTGCCCGCGAACGAAATCGGTGAAGGTGCCGTGATTGGTCTTTAATCGGAACGGCAAGCTCTGCTTCCGTTTCCCGTCGATGGCCTGGAAGACGTCGAAATGGAGATGCGGCTTGCTGGCAAATCCGGTTTGACCGGAAAGCCCAATCGGCTGGCCGGTGGTGACTTCATCGCCCAGCTTCACCATGGCGCCATCCTTTTGCAGATGGACGTATTCGGCAAACGTGCCGTCGGCGTGCTTGACGATGACATAATTGGCGAAGGGCCGAAAACTTCGATCCGCGCCGCCAATGTTCGAATCCTGCTTTACCCCGACGACGCGGCCATCCCGCGCGGCGCAGACGATCGTGCCTTCGGGGACTGTCCAATCCACCGCATTCTCACTGCCCGATCCGGCGAAGTGACTGAAGGTGCCGCGCGGTCCCTGCATGACAACGTAACGGCCCGGCCCAAAAGGCATGGCGTAGTCCGCGTCATTGCTGGTGGTGGAGCGGCGGGCGCCAAATTGGCAATAAGGGCGGTAGTCGTAACGAAAGCGTTTCGTTTTGTCATTTCGCTCGAAACGAACGAGAACGAAAGAGCTTCGGCCGGCGGACTCCACCGTGAACGGCACGGGCCGGGACGGAGTCATGTTCTCGAGGGTGGCCTCCAGAGTGACGGTGAATTCGGAGACGTATTTGCTTTTGGCGATCAGCGTAATGGCATCGCCGTTCTGCTCTTTGACGAATTCGACATCTCTAATCGAGTCCTCGGCAAAAAGAGGGCGTGCAAAAAACAGGAGAAGCGCGAAAACGAAGCGTCTGCTCATTTGTCGGCGCTTCCCGCGGTCGGCTCGAAGCCCGCCGGCGCGAGAATGGCATTGGACATTCCGTGAAGCAGTTTTTTGTCGGCGGGAACAATCGTCGCCAGCGCTCCGCTCAATTTCACCTTCGCATTCTCCACAAAATAATAAGGGCAAAGGCGGACCCGGCCACGCATCGTCTTCACTTCGCCGGTGCCGTTATCCCAATGCGGATGATCGAGCAAACGCGCCTTATGGAAGCGCTGCATGACGCGCGGAGTAGTTTGAAAGGTCGCGAGCGCCTCTTCTATTTCGCGCTCCCATTCCACCTGCGGAACGTCGGAACCTACCACGATGCCGCGGCTTCCCCACCCTAACGGCGAAAAGCCGCTCACCTTGATGAGAAGGTCGCGCTCTTTCTGGCTGAGCTTGCCGGCTTCCCGCCAGTCGTGGATTTCCAGGCGAGGAATCACGGCGTTCTGCGGCAGCGGCGCGGGATCGAGGGGCCAGCTGTAAGGAATGACCTCCTGGAGCTTCAGGAAATATTTTTCGCCCAGCTCGCGCCGCCAGAATTCGCGGAGTGGCTGCATCCAGAAAAGGGCGAACCACATTTTTTCTTCTAGGAACGGTTTGATTGGGGGTGTGATTTTCACCACGCCATCGCGAACCGCGTTGAGCAGTGACTGGATCTTCGGCAGGTTTGGCAGATCGAAGAGCTCGAAGAAGCGATAGACGTTACGAGCGGGCGCCGGCTCGTATGTCTCGGCTTCAACGACCTTGTAGCCGGGATCAGCGCCGCCGGCTGCAGTTTTCGCGTTCAACTGCGCGGCGACCCAATTCATCTCGGGCCGATAAGTGGACGCTTCCTCTGAAATCACGATATCGCCGCCGTCCGGCAGCAGACTGCGGAAACCTTCGAGCATGCCGTCGGCGCCGCCGAGCACATCGCGCCCCAGCGCCGCGTAGGTCTGGTTCAGCCAACCGGTGAGGCCGATCCCGCCCGGCACCGAATCGATCTCGGCGATGGTGAAACCGGATTCAGTCAGGATGAGGTCAGGCCGGATAACCAGCGGCACGTCGTCGCGAAACTGTTTTTGGCGGGAGAACTCGACGAGCTCTGCAGGTTTCCCGGCATCAAGGTATTGCGCGATCCAGGCCGGCTGTTTGCCTTTGACGCTGCGCTGATAGAGCTCGTTGCAGGCGCGCTGAAAAATGAAAAGCCGGTGGCCGAGCTGTTCGAGTTCCCTGGCAAACTTCTCGTCGATCGGGAAAGGATCGGGGGAAAGATGGAAATCCTTCTCGGCGAAGAGGCCCTCCTTGGGGAAGGAAGAGCGAATTGAGGCAAGGTCGAGCGTCACAGGAAGCAAACGTCCAACGTCCAACGTCCAACGTCCAACATTGAACTTCAGAAAACCGTAATTAGACCGGCGCCTCTAGTTGAACGTTGGATGTTGAGCGTTGGACGTTGAACGTTTCGCCGCCGGCGCCTTCTTCATCTCCCAGCCGCCATCTTCTTCAGCGCGGACTTTACCAAATCTTCCGCCGATTTGGCTCCAGGTTCGCGCTCCTGCAAATCGCGCACGGTTTTATGGGCATCGACCTGTTTGTACCCGAGCGCGATGAGCGCGAGGACGGCTTCGTTCGCCTGGGTTTGCTCGGGGGTCGGGGCGTGCTGAGCGCTGGCCGCTTCCCAGGCCGCCACCACGCCCAGCTTGTCTTTCAATTCCAGGACAATGCGCTCCGCCGTTTTTTTGCCGAGCCCGCTGATTTTCGAGAGCGAGGCAATATCAGCATTCACCACCGCGCTCTTGAAATTGCTCACGCTCATTCCGCTCAGGACCGCGAGCGCCAGCTTCGGGCCGATTCCGCTGACGTTGTTGACCAGGAGCCGAAAGAGATCGCGTTCGGCCGCGGTCATGAAGCCGTAGAGAATGTGCGCGTCTTCGCGGACATGGAGATGGGTGAGGATTTGGACCGGCTGGCCGGGCGCGGGGAGTTTGTCGTAGCTGGAAAGCGGGATGAAAACCTCGTAGCCGACGCCGCGGACGTCCACGATCGCCTGCGTTGGTAATGCCGTCGTGAGCGTGCCGTTGAGAAAAGTGATCATCCGCGCAATCCCTAGCCAGCTGTGCTAGAAATCCCAAGAACCAAATCCCAAATCCCAAATAATCTTCAACTATTCAAAATACCAAAGCGGAAACTGCTCAAGAGTGCGCCGCGACGTTTTTGGTTATTGGAATTTAAAGTTCCTTGGGATTTGGATCCTGGGATTTGGGATTTCCGCGGCCGCTTTGCGGACGCGGGTGCGGCCGCGGTTCACTGCGACTGTTTTAAGATCAGAGTGAGATCGGTCGGCCGTCCTTTCACGATGGTGAAACCTTGCGCCCGATAGGTTTTCCAGTCCGGCTTGATCTTGGCGGAGAGCGCGGTGGCCAGGGGCGTGGGGACGATCACGAATCGCGGCCCTGGATTATTCATAAATCTTTCCACCATGTCCGGATTGAGGCCCCGGAAAAATCCATGGGCGCGGCTGCGGAAATACCAGACGACGCTGGGCTCCGCGTAATCGACATTCGCAAATTCCATCTCCGGGAGAAGATCGTTGCGGGACAACTTGTAGAGCTGCGCGGAAGGAAAGGTGGGCGCCAGCATCGGGAACACGACAAACGACACCGCCAGGGAAGCGACAGCCGCAATCTTCGCAGTCCGGACGACGAACCGCTCCGAACCCGGCAAATTGAAGAGATAGCGCGCCAGCAAAAGCGAGAGGAGCGGAAACGCCGGGAGCGTGTAGTGCGGAAGTTTCGTTTTCACCAGGCTCATGATGACAAAATAGAGCAGGGTGCCGGAGAGAAGGTAATTGTCGATCGCGTCGCGCTTTCGCCAGAGATGTTTGACCAACGCCGGGAGCTTGATGGACCACGGAAAAAAACTGATAAAGACGGTGATGAAATAGAAAGGCAGCGCGGCGAGGTAGGTGTTCCAGGAATTGGCGCCGTGACCTTCGATGACGTTGAAGCTGCGCTCGACGACGTGGCGGCCGATGCCGACGCGAAAGTAGTCGCCATGGGTGCGAACCACAGCGGGAATTCCCCAGGCGCACACGATCGCGAGCATGCCGAGAATCCCGGTTACGAACCAGAACCGGCGATAGAACGAGAGGTCGCGAACGAAAAATCGCGAAGCCGCGACCGTGAGGAGAGGAATCCAGCCCAGCGGGCCTTTGGCGAGAAAGGCCAGGCCGAGAGCGGTGTAGAAGGCGAACCGCCAGTATTTCAGCTGCGGGTTGTTTTCCGATACGGGCGTTTCCCCCACGGCACGAAGGCGTGCCGTCTCCATGGAAGGCGTCGCCAAGGGCGCGAGCAATTCGAAGCCGGCCCAATGCGCGGCGGTGACGAAGAAGACCAGCCACATATCGGCCACGGACGCCTTGGCGTGGATGAAGGTTTGCAGGCAAAGAGTGAAAATGATGGCCGCCCACCAGCCGAGGCGCTCGCTTCCCAGGCGGCGGCCCCAGGCAAAAAGCACGAGGGCGGTCAGGGCGGCCGCGACCGCGGACGGCAAACGGGCTCCGAATTCATTTTCGCCAAAAAGGCGGTAGCTGACCACCTGCGTCCAATAAATGAAGGGCGGCTTGTCGAAGCGGTATTTGTCGTTGAAATACGGGACGACGTAATCATGGCGCTCCCGCATCTCTCGCGAAGCCTCGGCGAAACGGGGCTCGTCCCGATCGACCAGCGGGATGGCCCAGCTACCGGCGACGTTCAGGAGCAGGGCGCCAAAAAAGACCAGGACGAAATTGCGGATTGCGGGTGACAGAGCCGAACTGAAAGATAGGCACGAGTGAAAGACAAACGGGAAATTCGGTCGATCGCCTCCATGCGCTGGTGGTTCCTGATCTTTGCCGGCTCGGCCGTTCTGCTCATGATTAGTTTTTATTTCGATGCCGGCGTGCAGGCCTGGATGGCGCAGCACCAAAACGCCGGATTGAGGAACTTTATGGGCGCGGTGAGCCGGTTCGGCGATTGGCCCGAGCATGTGGCGCTGGGAGTTGTTCTCCTCGGGCTCGCTTATTGGCGCCGAAACAAAAAATGGATGCGTATATTTGCTGCGATGATTTTGGCCTGCGCGCTGGCCGGGGCCGCGGCGCGGGTAGTCAAAATTTCCACGGGCCGCGCCCGGCCAAACGTGCAAACGGAAGCCGAATGGAACGGCCCGCGGTTTATCCCCCGCTTCAATTCCTTTCCGTCGGGGCACACCGCCGCTTCCACGGCGTTCTTCGCCACGCTGGCGTTTGT
Source organism: Chthoniobacterales bacterium (assembly GCA_035274845.1). NCBI lineage: Bacteria > Pseudomonadati > Verrucomicrobiota > Spartobacteria > Chthoniobacterales > Chthoniobacterales bacterium. The sequence continues at coordinate 200,700 of DATENU010000020.1, read as the reverse complement.
CAGCTGGCGGATCGGAGCCGGACTTCTCTTCATTCCCCTCTTAATTGCCTTCTCCCGGATGTACGTCGCCGCGCACCACTTATCCGATGTCCTGGCCGCCGCCTTGATCGGGCTCGTCGCGGCGTTCTGCGTCGTCCGCTGGAAGCCGCTTCAAATCGAAAATCGAAATTCGCCGTAACGCAGCTCGCGCAGCGAGCGAGGCCGGGCTTTCCAATTCGAAAATTAAGTGGCGGAGGGGGTGGGATTCGAACCCACGAGGGCTTGCGCCCTGCCGGTTTTCAAGACCGGAGCCATCAACCACTCGACCACCCCTCCTGGAAGCGCCGATCGGTCGCGAGAAGTGTGCCATCGCCTTGGCGGCGGGCAAGGTGGATCGAGCGCTACGCCGCTCGATGGGAGCCAAGCCATAGATGAATTGAAGCTTACACCCAATCGCCCGCGTAGCGGCCGATCCACCATTGATCCTCACTTTGACTCGACAGCTCTGCGGCGGGCAAGGTGGATCGAGCGCTACGCCGCTCGATGGGAGCCAAGCCATAGATGAATTGCAGCTTACACCAATCGCCCGCGTAGCGGCCGATCCACCATTGATCCTCACTTTGACTCGACAGCTCTATATGTTCATGTGAACTTGAGTGATGTCGGCGCCTCGGAAGAAGAAAAAATTCGTCCCGATTGTGGAGGAAGCGCCCCCACCGTTGCCGGCGATTCACGGCCGAAGCGCTTCCTGGAATCCGGCGAATCGATTCGAAAAGCTGCACGTCGACCTAGGCGACGAAGACGTGGTCCAGATCGCTCCGACCAGCGCCGAGGAAGAAAAGCCAAGGCGCGAGACTCAGTTCTTTCGCGACCTGACGAAAACGATTATCGCCCGGAACGACAGCCCCGACGTCGGGTTCGAGACAAGCCTCAACCCCTACCGCGGTTGCGAACATGGCTGCATCTACTGCTTTGCGAGGCCGACCCACGAATACCTCGGGTTTTCCGCGGGGTTGGATTTCGAGAGCAGAATCATGGTGAAAACCGACGCGGCCAAATTGCTCGAGGCGGAATTGTCCTCGCCGAAGTGGGAGCCGCAAACGCTGGTGATGAGCGGCGTGACCGACCCCTACCAACCGGTCGAGCGCAAGCTGAGGATCACCCGCAGTTGCCTGGAAGTGCTGGTGAAATTTCGCAACCCCGTCGCGATTATTACCAAGAACCGGCTCGTGACCCGGGACATCGATCTTCTCGGCGACCTGGCGCGGGATAACGCTTCGGCGGTGAATGTCTCGGTCACCTCGCTCGATCCGAAGGTGCAGCGGGTGCTGGAGCCGCGCACTTCGTCGCCAGCGGCGCGCCTCGAAGCCATCGCCGCGCTGCACGGCGCCGGAATTCCAGTCGGCGTGATGGTGGCTCCGATTATTCCCGGACTCACCGATCACGAGGTGCCGCGAATCGTCGAGGCCTGCGCCAAAGCGGGCGCGCAATTCGCCGGATATACCATTGTCCGGCTGCCGTGGGCTATTGCTCCGCTTTTCGAGCATTGGCTGGACGAGCATTTTCCCGACAAGAAAGAAAAGGTCCTCTCGAGAATCCGCCACATCCGGGGCGGGAAGATCAATGATCCGCGCTGGGGGTTCCGCACCAAAGGTGAAGGAATTTTCGCGGAGCAGATCAGGTCGATGTTCGAGGTGAGTTGCCGCAGGGCAGGAATAAATGGCCGGCCCGGGTTATCGACCGCGGCGTTCCGAAAGCCCCGGGAGCAATTACAGCTTTCGCTCGGATAATTGGAGGGCCGAGCTCGCCGCAGGACGAGTTCGTCCGACGGGCGGACTTGCGCTTCGGTCGAGAGTTAGCAGGGTGAATCACCAAGCATGAATATCGAATCTATCCGAATTGGAATGAAAGTGCGCCACCCGCAGTATGGCGTGGGCGTTGTCAGGTCGCTCACCGAACACACGGCCGAAATCGCCTTCGACGACGCGCCGCGGACGGTGGCGCCCGAATCAAGCGATCTCGAGCCAGCCGAACCGACCGCGACCCTGAGCGAGCTACAAGTACCGCTCGGCGGCCTCATCCGCGAGACCGCGCACGCGGTGGTGGAAGCGCTGGGGTTGGAAAAAAAGGACGTGGTGGTCGAAGGGTTGGCGAACCGGTGGCAGCGCGGAACGCTCGTCCTGCAATCGGCCGACAGTTCGTTGCAGCCGAAGGAAGTGCCGCTCGAAACTTTCTTTCACAAGATCGTGATGATCCGGAACAATCTGCGCGTCCTCGAGCAAAAGGTGAATGCCAGCGACAAGCTGAGCGACGGCGACAAGTTCGAGATGCAGCAATACATCACTCGCTCCTACGGCTCGCTCACAACGTTCAACATCCTGTTCAAAAACAAGGACGACCAATTCAGGACCGGCGGTTAGCCGGACTCAGGAAAGCCAGAGCTTCATCTGCTCGGGGGTGAGGTTCCCGCCGCAAAGGACGATCGCAACATTTCGACCGGCAAAGCGGTCTCGGTTTTCCAGGATCGCGGCGAGGCCTGCCGCGCCCGAAGGTTCGAGCACGAGGCCGAGATGCTGGTGGGCCAGGCGCATCGCTTCGATCAGGCTGGCGTCCTTCACGAGAATGCCGTCATCGACAATTCCTTCCATGTCCTGGACGCATTCGGGAATCGGGATCCGGACGCCGATCCCGTCGGCGATGGTCGTCATCGTATCGAAGGTAACAACGCTCTTTTGCTTCCAGGACTCGAGCATCGCGGGCGCCCCGGCAGCCTGGATGGCGACAATGCGGATCTCCGGGCGAGCGTGCTTCAAATAGCGGCCCACTCCGCAGGTCAGCGCACCGTTCCCCAGCGGCAGCAAGACCGCGTCGATTTCATCGCTTCCTTTCGCCAGCTCAATCCCGATGGTGCCCGCCCCTTCGCCGGTTTCGGGTTCGAGGCCATCCTCGACCATTCGGACGCCGGCCGCGCCAGCGAGACGCTTCGCCTCCATTTTAGCCGCATCGAAATCGTCGCCGTGGAGCACCACCGTCGCCCCAAGCGCTCGCATCCGTTCCAGTTTGAGAGCGTTGGCATTGACGCTCGCGTAAATGGTGAGCTCGATCCCGCGCCGGGCGCAGGCGTAAGCCATGGCCTGTCCGAAATTGCCGGCACTCGCTGTGATCAGTTTTGTGTTGGCCGGAATCTTCGACGCCAGAAATTCAGCGCCGCGGCCTTTAAACGATCGGATCGGATTGGCGGTCTCGACCTTGACCAGGATTTTGGTTCCGAGCAATCGCGACAGGGAATCGGCGTGATATTGCGGGGTGCGTCGGAAGACCGGATCGATCGCTTCCGCCGCGGCCAGGATGTTTTCGATCTTGAGGCGGTGTTCCATAGGTCTGTTAGCCGGATGTTCCGACAATCAGCGCGACGGCGGCAAGCGCACAGCCCAGACCAATTCCCTGGATAAGGCTAAGACGTTCGCCGAGAACCATACGAGCGAGGATGACGGTGCTCGCCGGATAGAGAGAGGCGAGCGTAACGACGATGCTCAACGGCCCAATCCGGGCAGCAATCATGTAGAGCGCATTGGCGAGCATATCGAGGGCGCCTCCGGTTACGGCGGTCGAAATTGCGGACCGGCTCATGCCAAGCGACCGGCGCGTGATAAGAGCGATGACGCCAAACAGAGCGATCGATGCAATTCGAGCCGCGATGAGCGGCCACATTCCCGCGGCGCTCGTCGTCCGGGCGAGCGAGAGGAAAAAAATTCCTACCGAGATACCGGCCAGCAAGGCCAGAATGAATCCAGGCGGCAACGAAAGCTTCCCTGGTGTCCGGGATTCAGAATCTTTCTGCGGCGCCGGCCTGCTCACTAATCCAATCGCGACCAGGGCGAGTGCCACGCCCACAAGCGTCAACGGTCGCAACCGCTCGCCCAACACGAAGGCAAAGAGGACTGGAATGATCGCGGCGATCACCGCGGTGGTGGGAGCGATGACGGCCATCGCGCCAACCGCTAGCGCCCGATACAGAAGGGCAACGCCGATCCCGCCCGTGAAACCGGCGACGAATCCCCAGATCCAGTCGCGCGATGAAACAATTGTGGGCGGAAGAAACGGCAAAAGCAGGAGAAGAAGGACGAAGCCTGCAAACTGCGACCAGAAGACGGTGGCGACAGTGCTTGCGCGGCGCGCGGTAAGTCCGCCAAAGAAATCGGCGGAGCCGTAAAACACCGCCGCTCCCAGCGCGAGGATTTCAATCATGATTTACAAGGAGGGGCGCTTTCCAAATCGCCCACAGAATCGACGCAGAAAAAGGGCGGTTTGGAAAGCGCCCCTCCTTGGCTACAATTTCCCCTTCTTCGGCATCTTTTGCTTGAGCGTCTCGACCGGCTCAAACAAGTCGCCCATTTTCTCCACGCGCTGCAAAACCTTGTCGAACGGGAAAACGAGCAGCTTCGCGTTCTTTTTCTTCAAGCAATTCTCGACCTCTTCCCATTTCACCGGCGTGGAAACCGTCGGCTGCTCCTTGGCCCGCATCGAATACACGTTCACGGTCGTCTTGTGTTCGTCGTTCTGGCTCCAGTCGACAAAAATTTTGCCGGTCCGCAATGCCTTGGCCATTTTCGAGACGACCAACTTGGGATGTTCGCGTTCCAGATGTTCCGCGAGCGCGCGGGAAAGCTCTTTCGTCTGGTCGAAAGTGACGGCGGTGTTGAGCGGCACGTAAATTTGCAGCCCTTTCGACCCGGAGGTTTTGGCCCAGCTCTTCAGCTTCATCCCGGCCAGCAATTCGCGGAGCCAAAGCCCGACCTGACAGCACTGGACAATATCGGCAGGGGCGCCGGGATCGAGGTCGAACACCATCATAGTCGGTCGGGCGACATCTTTTTTGCGGGCGAGCGAAGTGTGCAATTCGATGTCGGCCAGGTTTGCCGCCCACACCAGGGTCGGCAAATCCTGGGCGAGGCAATAATGCATGTCGCGCTGGTTGCCTTCGCTCCAGACTTTCGCGGTTTTCACCCAGCTCGGTCGATGCGAGGGGCAATTCTTTTCATAAAAGAACGGCTGATCGACGCCATTCGGGTAGCGCTTCATGGTGAGCGGCCGGTCTTTCAAATGCGGGAGAAGGAACGGAGCGACGCGGATGTAGTAATCGATCAGCTGGCCCTTGGTGAATCCGGCCTTCGGGTAAAGGACTTTGTTTAGATTCGAGACCGGAAGCTTTTTGCCCTCGACGATCAGCTCTGCTTTTTCGCTCATTTCTTGAATCTATCGCGTGGAAGCGACTCCGCGCGCGCTTTGTTGGGGAGGTAGTGGAGCCGGCACGCCATCGTGCCGGAGAGGGAGACCGTGGATTCAAGCCTCCGCTCAACTGCCTGGGGGCAGGCCGTCTCCAAGGTTAGTTACCAATGGACCAGCAAAATCCAGATGGCGAGGGCCACACTGAATATGCCGGCCACCACGAACTGCCAGGAGCGCTCCATCGAAACGACCCCCAGCATGCGAACGCCCCAGCGAGGGAAAAGGAAGTAGATCGTGCCTTTGATGGTCAGTCCCCAGCCGATGAGGGTGACGATGGTGCCGGGGAGTCCGTGCCAGATGTTGTGAAAAGCCACGATGAAGGCGCCCAGCGGAAAATGAAGAAAGGCGTTCAGGAAACTGCCGACCTCCCCTTTCTCGCGGAGCATGATGAAGAATTGAACCCAGACGCGCGGTTGCAGGATGTGGGAAAGACCGGTGACCAGGAAGAAGAGGGCGGTGAGTTTCTGGACCGCGATTTCCATGATCTCATTGTAGCGACGGCACCGTGTCTTCGTCCAGTGGTGTTGATTAGCTGCAGCGTGTTTACGGCGACAGAGCGCCGTTGCTACCTCACGCGAAGAAGCGCTCGGGCGAGAGCATCGGCTGGGGCCGGCAGATCCGGGCGACGCAATGCTCCCAGCTTTCGTGGCCGCTCAGGATTTCGATCTCGACGCGCAGAAAATAAATTGGCACGTCCACCTTCCCGAGGCGCGGGAAACGGACCGCGTCTTTCTCGGTGGTCACGATCATTTCGAGATCGCGGCGGACGCAGCGGTTAATGAAGCTGTTCAACTCCGCATCGGTGTAACGATGGTGGTCAGTGTAGCGCTTCGAAAGTTCAAGGCGCGCCCCGAGTTTGCGCAGCCCTTCTTCGAAGCTCTCGGGCGCGGCGATACCGCAAATCGACCCGATATACGTGTTCCGGAGACGCTCGAGCGGGATCTGTTCGCCGGTCAGGACGTCCTGGAGATGGAGCGGCTGGTGGGCGCATTCGATGATTTCGGCGGTGCGATTGTAACGCCGGATCCGTTTGATCAACTCGTCGTTAGGCTCGCCGGTGCTCTTGGTGATAAATATGTAACTCGCCCGCCGCAAATTGCGGGGCGGCTCCCGGAGCGTGCCCCGCGGGAGTAGATGCTCGTTTCCAAAAGGCGCCTGGCGATCGATGAGGACGATGTCGAGGCGATGTTTCAGGTGGAGATATTGGAGGCCATCATCGAGAAGAAGCGTGTCCGCCTTGAGTTCCTTGATAGCAAACAGCCCGCTCTTCACGCGATCCTTGTCCACCAGGACGACGACATCCTTGAGATTTTTCGCCAGCATGTAGGGCTCGTCACCCGCGGTCAGCGAGTCGAGCAGGAGCGCCTTTCCATCCGAAACAATTCGCGGCGGCAACGGCTCTCTTCGGCGCAACCGCTGCCACCATTTTCGCGGGGCGCGCCGCGGCACACTCTTGTAACCGCGGCTTAAGATTGCGACCCGCCGCCCGCCGGCCCGCAGGGCACGGGCAAATTTTTCGACGATCGGAGTCTTGCCGGTCCCTCCCACCGTCAGGTTCCCGATGCTGATGACCAGGCACCCGAGAGTGTGTTCCCGCAGGATCCGCCGCCGATAAAGAAACAGGCGCATCTGGACGATCCGCTCATAAATAAAGGAGAGGAAGTAAAGCAGCGCCCGGAGGAGCGCGGCCCGCACGCCGTGGCGACGCTCCAGGATAACGTCGATGGCAAACTGCTCGAGATTTTCAGCGCGCTGGCCCATTGGAAGATTTTCGAATTTCGATTTTCGAATTTCGATTTTTGAGGACGCGGGCGCCGCGGTTGTCGGCGGTGGTGAGGATGGTTTGGGCTCCGCGGGAATTGGCGGCGGCTTTCATCTCATGGGCGATTTTTTCAGGCGAACGAAGGGTGATGGCGCAGATGGTGGAACCGGAGCCGCTGAGAAAGGCGCCAAGCGCGCCGGCGGATTCTGCGGCGCCAATGACAACATCGAGGAACGGGATCAGCGTTTTTCGGAACGGCTGGTGGAGATGGTCGGCGAACGCGCCCCGAAGTGAATGGTAATCGCGGGAGGCGAAAGCGGCGGTAATGGCGCAGGCGTTGCGCGCATTCTCGACGGCATGCAGAAGTTCGATCCGCGCAGGCAGGAGGCGCCGGGCGTCGGCCGTGGCGATCTCGAAATTGGGGACGAGGAGGACGAAATGGAGCTGGGCAGAGACGGTAAACATCTGGCGTTCAAGGCGACGCACGACATTGAAACCTCCGTAGCAGGCGGGCGCGGCGTTGTCGGGGTGACCTTCGAGCCCGGCGCAGAGCTCAAAAAGATCACGACGCTCGAGAGGTCGATTCGCGAGCTCGTTCAAGCCGAGGAGGACTCCGATGCGAACCGCCGCGCTGCTCCCCAAGCCCCGGGACTGCGGGATTTCGCCGGCAATCGAACAGGAGAACGGGAACGGCCTCGTTCCGGCCCGCTTAAAAAACGAACTCGCGGCGGACCCCACGATCGCTTGAGGCGGCCCGCCCTCGTCGCGCGAGACGGTCACGTTATTGTAAAGGCGGAGGGCGATACCCAGGCAGTCGAAGCCGGGTCCGAGGTTGGATGTGCTCGCCGGGACGCGGACGGTGACCTGTTGCATGATTAAGGCGATCCAAAGGGCAAAGCGCGATGCCATTGTAACCTCCCGCGCCTGACGGGCAAGAGACGGACGCAAAAGCGCCCTGACAAGCGAATCACGTATTGAGATTGTCTCTGTCCGCTCCTTTACCGTGAAAATGTCCGAATGGATCGACCCTGATCTCCACCGGGATTTCATCTCGCAGCAGACCGACGCGATCCGGCTTTGCACCTACCCCGATGGATGGGTGGAACGATTTGGCGTCGATGTCCTTATCTCGTACAAAACCGAGGCGGCCCTCGAGCGGCTCAAGACCGAACTCTGTCTCTGGGCGCTCAACGTCGACTTTGGTTTTCGCCGGGTTTTTGCCCGGTTTCTCCCGAAGAAAAACGCGGACCGGGAAGCGCCGACCCTCATCCTGGGCGATCCGGGCGCGAACCTCCAAAGCACGGCCATGGAAAGAACCCTGAGCTACGCGATCGATTTCGGCGCGGGGTATTCGGTGGGCCTCTTTATCGATCAACGGGAGAACCGCCGCTTTGTGCGGGAGCTGGCGCCGAGCTCGCTGCTCAATTGCTTTGCCTACACTTGTTCGTTCTCGGTCGCGGCGGCGACGGTCGGGGCAAAAACGATAAGCGTCGATTTATCCAAGAAATCTCTCGCGCGCGGCCGGGAGAATTTCGCGCTGAATTCTCTGCCGACGAACGACCACCGCTTCCTGGCGGATGACGTCATGGCGGTCCTGCCGCGTTTGGCGCGAAAAGGCGAGAAGTTCGACGTCATCATTCTCGATCCGCCGACCTTCTCGCGCTCCCATAAGGGAAAGGCGTTTCAGGTGGAGCAGGATTTCGAACGCCTGCTGCTGGCCGCCCTCGAGGTTGCCGAACGAAACGCGAAGATCCTGCTTTCGACCAATTGCTCGACGCTCCGGGAGCGCGCGCTCGAAGTGATGGGACGCTTCTGCTTGAAAGCGACCCGCCGCGCGGGAAATTTTCATCACGAACCTCCCCTGCCCGATTTTCCGGCGCATGCAGGCGCCGCTACGGTTTGGTTGACGCTGAGGTGAATATGGCCAGCCCCAACGGGGCGTCGGAAATAAAGCCCGGAGTGAAGCGAAGCGGAACTCCGGGTGGCGATTCCCCCAACCCAGATCAGCCCCTGACAAGGGCCGACGGAAACAGCGACGTAACCAAAACGCACGATTCCGTCACCCCTCCGGGGTTTAGGTTTTTGCGACGTGTTCCGGGAGTTCGCTCCGCTTCACTCCCGGCTCTAATCCGACGCGCCTCCGGCGCCTCAAACTCTCGATCCCGCCGTGCGGCGCCTATACGCGTCCGGTGCGTCACGACTCGTGATCATGATCACGAGCAGGAGAGATATTAAAACACGCGACAACGCGGCGGAATTCGATAGTTAAGTACCATGGACGAACAGTTTTCAGCAACCTCAGGAGACGTTGCCGAGCGCGGACTCCGCTACACCAAGGATCAGTTCGAGCAGATTCTCGGGCAGACCGAAGAATACGTTCGGGAGAATCCCACGCGATCGATCGCTTACGCGGTCCTGGCTGGATTCATCCTCAATCGGTTGCCGATTGGCCGAATTCTCGGAGGATTTGTGCGGTTAGCGATGATTGCCTTTAAGCCGGCGATCCTGGCCTACGGAGCCACGAAGCTTTACCAGGCTACCCAGAGCGACGAGGGATAGTGACGAGTGACGAGTGACTAGTGACGTGATGAAGACAGGCTAACTCGTCACTGCCGAGTCACACGTCACCTGTCACCTGCCCCCAATCTTATTTATCCAAGGTGAACCCGACTTTAACGGTCACCTGCCAATGATTGACCTTGCCGTCCTCGATTTGCCCGCGCATTTCGGTGACCTCAAACCAGCGCATGTTGCGAATGGTTTTTTGGGCTCGGCTCAGGGCATTCGCCACCGCTTCTTCGATGCTGGCCGGTGACGAACCGACGAGCTCAATCTTTTTGTAAACGTGATCGCTCATGAAAGCACTCTTGGGCGCGGAGCTGACCAACACAAATCAATTGTAGGCGACTCGACCCTTATTACGGGTCGCGTCCGTCACCCCTCCGGGGTTCGTTCCGATTATCCCTAAACCCCCGGAGTTCCGCTTCGCTTCACTCCGGGCTCTATTCCGACGCGCCTTCGGCGCTACTGTTCATTGCCGTGACGCTCGCTCTCTGCCAGTCCCGAAGGGACGACGGAGTAAAGCCCGGAGTGAAGCGAAGCGGAACTCCGGGGGATACGTGAAAATCGCGACAAGCCCCGGAGGGGCGACGGAGAGCGAAATACTCCTCTGTTTGGTGCGCCGATCTCTCCGATTCGATGGTCGCGTAACTTTGAATTGAGGGAACCATCAGGATCGCTAGCCTCTTGAGGCAAATGGGCGACAACAACATCGAATCGCATTTGATCGAGAAACGGGTTTTCAAACCTTCGAAAGCTTTCGCGAAAGCCGCGCGGATCAAAAGCCTGGAGAAATACCGGCGCATGTATCGCGAATCGATAAAGAGCCCCGCGAAATTCTGGACGCGCGAAGCGAACGAGCTGGTTTGGCAGAAGCGCTGGAAGACCGTCCTGAAATGGAAGGCGCCGTTCGCGCAATGGTTTGTGGGCGGAAAGCTGAACCTTTCGGAGAATTGTCTCGACCGCCATCTTTCCGGTTCGAAAAGGAACAAGGTTGCGATCCTGTGGGAAGGCGAGCCGGGCGACAAACGCGCGCTGACCTATCAGCAGCTGCATCGCGATGTCTGCCGGTTCGCGAACGTGCTCAAGCGAAACAACATTCGCAAAGGCGACCGCGTCATCATTTACATGCCCACGATTCCGGAGGCGGCGATCGCGATGCTGGCCTGCACCCGGATCGGCGCGGTTCACTCTGTGGTGTTCGGCGGTTTTAGCGCGGACAGCATTCGGGACCGGATCGCCGACTGCGGCGCGACAGCCGTTATCACGGCGGATGGTGGGTATCGGCGCGGCTCGATTGTTCCCTTGAAAAAGAACGTGGACGACGCGCTCCGCGGCGAGACCACGATCAAACGCGTGATCGTGTTTCGCCGGGCCGGCAACGATATCCATATCGAGGAAGGCCGGGACGTCTGGTGGCATCGCGAGCTGGAATATGTGGACGCCAATTGCCCGCCCGCTGCGCTCGATAGCGAGCATCCCCTTTACATTCTTTATACGAGCGGCTCGACCGGAAAACCGAAAGGCATTCTCCACACGACTGGCGGGTATCTCGTGCAGATTTATTCGACGATGAAATATGTCTTCGATCTGCGCGAAGACGATCTTTATTGGTGCACGGCCGACATCGGCTGGGTGACGGGGCACAGCTATGTTGTCTACGGTCCGCTCGCCAATGGGGCGACGACCCTGATGTATGAAGGCGCACCGAACTGGCCGGAAGCAGACCGTTTGTGGCGGATCATCGAGGAATACGGGGTCAACATTCTCTACACGGCGCCGACCGCGATCCGGGCCGTTATTCGCTGGGGCGATCATTGGGTCATGAAGCATGATCTCTCCTCGCTCCGCCTTCTCGGATCGGTGGGCGAGCCGATCAATCCCGAGGCCTGGATGTGGTATCGCAAGGTGGTGGGCGGCGATCGTTGCCCGATCGTCGACACCTGGTGGCAGACGGAGACCGGCTCGATGATGATCACGCCCATCCCGGGAGCAATCCCGACCAAGCCGGGGAGCGCGACGCTGCCTTTCTTTGGGGTGGATGCAGCGATTGTCGATGAGCGCGGGAAAGAAGTGGGGCCGGATGTCGGCGGGAAGCTGATTATTCGCAAACCATGGCCTTCGATGCTGCGAACGATTTACGGCGACAAGGAGCGTTACAAAAAACAATACTGGAGCGAATTCAAAGGGAGTTACTTCACCGGAGACGGAGCCCGCCGCGACAAGGATGGCTATTTTTGGATCGTGGGCCGAATCGACGATGTCCTGAACGTGGCCGGCCATCGGCTCGGCACGTCTGAAATCGAGAGCGCCCTGGTAAGCCATGAGAATGTGGCGGAAGCGGCCGTGGTGGGGCGCCCCGACGACTTGAAGGGCCAGAGCGTGGTGGCGTTCGTGACCGTGAAAGGGAACGTGACCGTGAGCAATTCGCTCAAGGCGGAACTCCGCGAACACGTTGGCCGCCATATCGGGGCGATCGCGAAGCCGGACGAAATCCGATTCGCCGAGGCGCTGCCCAAGACGCGGAGCGGCAAGATCATGCGCCGTCTGCTGAAAGAGATTGCCAGCGGGAAAAGCGTGACGGGGGACACGACCACGCTGGAAGATCTCAGCGTCCTGGCCAAGCTGGCCGCCGAAGAGGAATAGCGAGGCCAAGGAAAACCTTTGTCAAAAGCTGAGTTCGATTAGCGTTACCCCGTGAGTTTCATTCGAACAGGCCTCCGGGAGATCGGGTTGAAGATCCGCCGGCAGAAGACGCGGATGGCGTTGCGCCACGAAAAGCGCCTGCTCCAAAAAAGCGAAATCAACCTGGGCCGGGAAGGCTGTTCGCAGGCGGTGAATTTCCCGGAAGTCCGGAGTGAGATCGTGGCGCTCAAGAAACTCGAGCAGGAGCAGAAGGAAGTCGCGCTCCGGATTGCACGGATCGAGGAAGGCATCCGCCAGATTGAATTGCAGCGGGAACACAACGCGAAAGAGCAAAACCAGGCCCTGGCCAAACTGGAGGAGGAAAAAAAACCGGTCCTCGAGAAGCGGAATTCGGCGAAGTCCGCGGCGGACCTTTGCGATCGCGAATTGCAGGGGGTGGAACGGCGACTTCAGGAGAACGATGCGGCGGACCGGGACCTGTTGAAAAAGCTGGCCGAATTACAGGCCCAGACGCCTCCTCCCGACGACCTCGACGCGCAAATGGCCTCGATCAGCGCGCGCCGGGTCCGGTTGCCCGAAGAAAAGGCGGAAGTTACCCGCGCGCGGATGGGAAGCGCGGAAGCCTGCCGGATCGCCCGGGAAAAACTGGCCGAGCAGGACGGGGCGTTGGCGGCGATGGACAAAAACATCGCGCGGGTGCGCGAGGAATTTGAAGCGCGAGACCGGGTCCTGAATGAAAGCAGCCGCGCCCAGCAGGATGCGTTGAAAGAGGCGCGCGGTCTTCATGAAACCGTCGAGGAGAAGAAAAATCCCGCCTACCTGAACATCGGGCGGCATCTTGCTTCGCAGGGAATCGCGCCGCCCAACGCGCCCCATTTGCTGGCGGAAGTGCAAAAGCACCGCGCGGCGGTCGATCGTCATTCTCAGCACACCGCGGAGCTCGCGGTTCTTTCCAGCCAGATCGACAAACAGGAGCTGCGGAAATTTTATTTCGCCGGCCTGTCCGTGGTGGTGCTGGTCGCCATCATTCTCGTCCTTGTCTTCCAATCACCGCAGAAGCGCGAATGGCTTCCTCTAGGAACGGAAGCGATTTTGTCCGTGAACCTCGAACAACTCGAACGGGACGATTTGCCGAGACGCTGGCGCAAAGACCAGAGCACGGAATGGCAAAGTGTCTGGGCTGGTCTCCTGGCCGACGCCCAGCGCACCCCGGTCCTGAACCTGCCGCGCGATGCCGTCCGGGTCACGCGAGCCATGTCCACGAGCGACAACGGATCGACGCGTGAATATGTCTTGGTCGAGGCTCGCGGCGATGTTTCCCGCGTCATTAGTTCCATCGAGAAGGACAAATCGTTCGAGCGTCGCACGATCACCGGGCTACCGATGTGGTTGCATCCGGATTTTGCCCTGGCCCGCGTGGGACCGAAAACGCTGGCGGTGGGAACCGAACGCGAAGTGGCGTCGCTGGCCCGGGTCCGTTTGGGAATCGATCCCGACTTGAAAATCACTGGTCCCCTCTTCGACCGCTTTCAGTCGTTGAAGGAAGGCAATGCGCTTCGTCTCGTCTCGAACGAACCGACAAAGCTGTCGAAGATGTTCCCGCTCGTTTTCCAGGATGAGATGCTGGCGGGGGTCGATCTTCTCGGCCTCTCCATGACGCTGCAGAACCCGGTGAAGGCGCGCCTGATTCTAAAAGCAAAATCGGCGCAGGCGGCGACTGAATTGGCCGCCCGAATCCGAAATGAGCCGCAGCGTTTTCTTCGTCTCCAGGATTCCGATCAGCTCTTTTACGTGCAACCGCCGGAAGTGGATGTGCAGGGGACCGATGTCCAGATGCGTTTCGATGTTCCGGAGAACAGCGCGCGCCTGATTCTGCAGCGCTTCGCCAGGACCAATTCCGTCCCCTCGATGGCGGGAAACTGAGGCCGCTTCGCAGACGCTGCCATGATCACGCTCGGAATGTTGGTGCTGGCTGCGTGGTGGTCCTTCCTGGGAAACGGCCAGGCTCCGCCGGCGGATGAGAGCGAGTTCGTTGACATTCATCAGGTCGATCGCTCCATCGCGATCGATCTGCACTACGCGACCGCAAACAATGTCGCTCGCCGGCCGCTTTATCCTCCTGGAACGCCGGCCCTGGTCCGGTCGGGCGTTGCCCAACGTCTCGTGGTTGTGCAAAAATATCTGCAGGCAAAGGGATTCGGCCTCAAGATCTGGGACGCCTACCGGCCGGAGTCGATCCAGACCGAACTCTGGAAGGCGACCCATAACCGGTCGTTTGTCGCCGACCCGAACGAGGGCATTGGCTCGATGCACACTCGCGGCGCGGCGGTGGACGCCACCCTGGTGGATCGGGCAGGCCGTGAACTTCCGATGCCGACCGGGTTCGACAATTTCACGCCGGCTGCCCTGATGATTTACCAGGGTCGCGATCCGGCCGTCCGCGCCAACTTGAAACTCCTGCAAAAAGCGATGGCCCACGGTGGCTTCTATGGGATGCGAACCGAGTGGTGGCATTTCGCCGCGCCGGACTGGAAGAAATATCCGCACGTTCCCGATCTCAAATTCCAGAATCAGGCAAGCACGGCCCGGCCATGATCGAGACTCTCGCGCTGGCAGTCCGGCAACCGGAATATCTGCACGTCCTGCTCAATCCTCTCCCGGTTTACGGATTGGCCATCGCGTTGTTTGGCCTGATCGCCGCGCTCTATCTCGGCACCCGAGGCGGCCAGGTGACCGCGCTCGTCCTTGTGTTCGCCTGTGGCGCTTCGGCCTGGCCAGTCGCTCATTATGGGGAAGCTGCCGAAGATTCGGTCCAGGTGATGGCCGATGAGGACGGGGCCGCCTGGCTCAAGGCGCATGCGCAGCGCGCGGACAGCCTGGTCTACGTCTTTTACGCGCTCGCCCTGCTCTCAGCCGCGGCGATTTTTGTTCCGAAAAAGTGGCCGCGGACGGCGCAGCCACTGGTCTGGGCGACGGTAGCGCTCGCCCTGGTGTCGTTAGGCGCGGGCGTTTACATTGCCTCGGCCGGCGGGAAAATTCGGCATCGCGAATTTCGAAACGGCCCTCCGCCGAAGACCGCCGAGTCGCCTTAAGTTGCTTCGGTATTCTCGCTGACCCACCGGAGGTATTCCGGCAGGCCATTACGAATATCGAGGCAGACGATCTCGGGGACATCGTAGGGGTGGAGCGACTTCAGTTTCTCCTGAAACGCCGCATAACGGACTTCGGTGGTCTTGAAGAAAGCGAGCGCTTCCCTCCCCTGCTCCAGCTTGCCCTGCCAGCGATAGATTGAATCGATCGCCGGAATAATGTTCGCGCAGGCCGCGAAATTTTCGGCCACCAATTGCCCGGCGATGCGGCGCGCGGTCTCGACGTCCGGAAACGTGCTCAGGGCCAGGAGAGTCGCCGTGCCCATTGACTCAGGCCGGCTGAAGCGCCGCCGCCCGGCAAATCCAGCCGCCTCCCACGACGATATCGCCGTCATAAATTACGGCGGCCTGACCGGGAGTGACCGCCTTCTGCGGTTCGTGCAACTGAACGCGGACGCGCCCACCCTCCAGCGGTGTCACCGTCGCGCGGGTGCCGGGATGGCTGTAGCGAATCTTCACCGTCGCTTCGAAACTGTTTGGGTTGCGGCTGGAGCCAGCCGCCTTTAGATCACCGATCCAGTTCACCCGGTCGATTTCGAAGTCGTCCGAGACAAGATCTTCCGCGGCGCCGACGATGACGCGGTTCGTTGCCGGATCGAGATCGACCACATAACGCGGCTGGGCCGAGCCGCCGGGCAAACCTTTCCGCTGACCGATGGTGAACATCTCGATCCCCCCATGTTCGCCCAGGAAATTTCCCTCGAGATCGTAGATTGCGCCGGGGTGAAATTCCTCCGCGCCGAGGTGCGACCGGAGAAATGCCTTGTAGTCGTTGCCCGGCACGAAGCAGATCTCCTGGCTGTCCACCTTATCCGCCACCTTCAAGCCTAACGAACGCGCAATTTCCCGAATGGCCGGCTTCGACATTCCGCCCAGGGGCGTGAGAGCCCGCCGGAGCTGGGCCTGGCGCAGACTAAAAAGGAAGTAGGACTGGTCTTTCCGCGAATCGGCGCCCTTTCGCAAAACCGCGCGATCCGGATGATGCTCAATAATCGCGTAATGTCCGGTGCCAATATAATCGCAGCCGAGCGCTTCGGCTTTCTTCCAAAGATTTCCGAATTTGAGTTTCTCGTTGCACATCACGCACGGATTCGGGGTGCGGCCCGCCTGGTATTCGCTGGAGAAATAATCGATCACGAGCCGTTCGAATTGATCGGCCTCATCCACCACGTAATGAGGAATGCCTAACGAGTGGGCCACGTTCCGCGCGTCGGCGACGGCCTGGGGGCCACAGCATTTGTCCTCGGCGCGCGAGATGCAATCCTGGGGCCAGACCTTCATGGTAACGCCCACGACGTCGTATCCCTGCTCGCGGAGAAGGTAGCCCGCGACACTGGAATCGACGCCGCCGCTCATGCCAAGGAGGACGCGTGTTTTCATCGAATAGGACTTATAGGCCAAATAGAACCTATGCGCGAACAGGGCGGCTCACGAACTCGCTGCCGGCGAGGGTAAACCGCCAGGGAAAGTCCTTCGAGCGGCTGATGCCAATGCGCGGGTCGGCCACCACGGAAACCTTCCCGGCGCGCGGCAGCAGGCAATGGCGCGGCCCCGCGCAGATGCTCATCTCGTGATGCCGGTTCGTAATTTCCAGAGCCTGGGTCAGCTTTCCCGGGCCCGAGCAAAGCCGCCGGATCTCTTCCACTCCGCGGCGCTTTTTCATCAGGGCCAGGCCGCACCGCGGTTCGAGCGCCCGGATTAAAACGAGGCCGCTGCGTTCCCCGCCCTTGACGAGCAAGTTAAGCATCCAATGGACGCCGTAGTTGAAATAAATGTAAACCGCCCCGGGTAGATTGCGCTCGACGAAAGCGCGCGTGCTCGGCCGGGTAAAGGTGTGGCAGGCCTCGTCATGCAGCGTCAGATACGCCTCCGTCTCGACGATAATGCCGGAGCATCTTCCCCAGACCAATTCCGTGCCGACGAGTTCACGGGCACAGAGCAGTGGATCGCGCTCGAAGAACGAGCACGGCAAGAAGGCAGCTTTCGGCACGCCGCTACGGTTCGTAATAAACCGGCAGGGTGACGCTGCACTCGACCGGTTTCCCGTCGCGAAATGCGGGAATGAAGCGCGCGACCCGGAAGTCTTCCGCCGCCGCCCGCCGGAAGCCCACCAACGGAGGATCCTCGGAAACAATTCGCAGGTCCTTCAGGTTTCCGGCGGCGTCCACTTTCACGGCCAGCTCGACGATGCCGCTCAGCTCGGACGTCAAACTGTCGTTGGGATAATGCAATCCTTCGAACTTGGAACCCGGTCCGATAAACGGCTGGGGCCCGATGAAGTCGCTCTCCTTTTTCAACTCTTCCGTCTCCTGGTTCGCGAAAATGCGCAGGCGCGGTTTTCCGTTTACGACCTTGAAGATGACCGTGCCGAAAAAGAGAACGTTGACGGGGTGTTGCTCGTAAACGGCGGGGATGAAGGAGGACCGGTCGAGGCATCTCACCAATTCGCGCTCGAGTAATTTGGATTCCGGAGTCCCGCGATATGTCCAGGAGTGCATGATCTCTCCGAGAGAGCTGACGGAGCAGCAAAACGAAACCGACGCGTCCTTTTGCCCATCCTTGATCAGGCCTGCGGTGTCGATGCGGTTGATCACAGCCGTCGGCCCGATCCCGAGAAGCGCGGGCCGATATTGAGGCGTTTGCGCTGATGGAGTCGGCGATTGCGATTTGGGCGACCCCGTCGGGGATGGGCTGGCCGCCGGTTTGACCTGAACCTGGACTTCGGCGGCCAGGAGATTTCCGCACGCGAGCAAAGCCGTCGCGAAAGTTAAAGGGATTCGAAGCATGACTGCCTACGCAACGCGATGCCGGTTCTTTCGCAAGGTCATTTTGAAAATGACCCGCTTACCCGCGGGGCCGACAAGGCTTCCCCGACGTTACCTACTTGTGGTGCGATTTGTTTCCGTGCCCATTGCCGTGGCCATGTCCCTTGCTGGCCGGCTTGTGGCGCAGGGACGGTCCCGGCGAATGGGACCGCGGTTTCATGACGCGCGCGGGCGCGACCGGCGCTGAATTTGTCTTGGGCCGGGGACCGGCGCCCACCTCTGGCGGCGCATTCGCCGCGGCTTCATTGGCAGCGCCGCGAGACGTAGGCATGCTGTTATCGACTGGGATAGTGTCGCGCTGGGTTTTGGCCTGGGAATGCAGGGCCGCCGCATAATTCGAAGCAGGCGGAAGATGATAAATGACCTGCGGCTTCACTCTTGGGCGCTGCGATTTGGCTTCCGCCGGCGGGGGTGGAGCAGCGGCAGGCTGTTGCGCCACGGCCCACGACCAAAATCCCCAGCCCGCGATGAACGCGGCCAGGAAGAACGTTCGGCGGTGATGAAAGGGAGCGTTCATGGGCGGCCACCAAGCGGGGCAACAGCGGTCAGACAATTTACGCTACAACCGGCTTCCCGGACAGGAAAAACTCTCGGTTCCCATGATTACTGAGCGAAGGCCGCCCTCGGCCGGTCCGAACTAGACGACCGTGAGACTGCAAGGTAGTTTCCCCGCATGCCGCAGTTTTCGTATCGCGCTCGGAATGCGCAGGGGGGCCTCGTTGAAGGCGTCCTGGATTGTCCCGATCGCGCCTTCGCCATCCGGCAAATCGAACAGCTTCACTACGTCCCGGTGCGGATCGATGCCGTAGCCAGCGAGCCGCCTGCAGCGAAGAGCGGGAAAAACGGGGCAGCGACAAAAGCAGTCGCGGCTCCGGCGACAACCGCGGCGCCGGCCGTTCCCGCGACCCCATCCCAGAAGCTAAAAATTCCCCACAGCCAGTTGCTCATTTTCACCGAGCAGCTCGGACATTTGCTGAAGGCGGGCATGACCCTGGACGAAGGGCTATCGGTCCTCGAGAAACGCCTGAAACAGCCACGCGTGCAGGCGATGACCCACTCTTTGCACCAGGCCCTGGTGGACGGGCGTAGTTTTTCCCAGGCGTTGCGCGATTTTCCCCGCATCTTTCCGGCGATCTATGTGAATCTCGTCGCGGCGGGCGAAGCGAGCGGCGCGTTGCCGGACATTCTTACCCGCCTCGTCGAGCACCTGATGCAGTCGAAGAATCTGCGGGACCGCGTCCAGCAAGCGCTGATTTATCCGGCGTTTCTTGCCCTGGCGGGCGCGGGCCTGATCACGGTCTTCATCACCTTCATGGTGCCGCAACTGGTCGGCTTCATGTCGCAGAACGGCGGCACTCTGCCTTTGCCCACAAGGATCCTGTTGGGCGCGAATCATTTCATCACCGCCTACTGGTGGCTCGGTCTCCTGGCGGTCCTGGGCGTGATGATCGGCTTTCGCGCGTTCGTCCGCACGGACGAGGGGCGAACCGGCTGGGACCGCTTTCGCCTGATGATCCCGGGTTACGGGCGAGTGATCCGTCACCGGTATTACGCCCAGTTCTCGCGAACCATGGGAACCCTGATGGAAAATGGCGTCCCGTTGCTGAAGGCAATCGATCTCGTGAGCGAGATCGCGGGTAACCGTTATCTGGAAAAAAAGATCGCGGATGTCCGGCGCGCCGTCATCGATGGTGCGACGCTCTCGACCGCCCTGAGCGAGGAGCGACTTTTCCCGGAATTGTTCACCGACATGATGGCGGTGGGCGAACAGACGGGCCATTTCGCGCAGACCATGCAAACTATCGCTGACGTTTACGAGCGGGAGCTGGACCGCACGGTCAAGACCATCTCGGCCCTGGTCCCGCCCGTTATTATCGTGCTCATCGCGATTGTGGTCGGATTCGTGGTTTACAGTATCCTCTCGGCGGTGTTCGAGATGACACATAGTTTGCAGTTTCAACCGCACTGAGTTACTCTCCGACCGTAAATGCTAAATCGGACCGCTGCGTTCTTCCTTTTTCTCTGCGCGGTCGTCTCGACTCGCGGCCAGGACGTGCTGGTCGGAAGGCTCTCCAGGGATACCCCGAAGACTTCCGGCAAAAATGTCGAGAGCGCCTGGCTTGATCTTCGCCAAATCCCGGCGGCCAATTCCAAGCCGCAATCGACCCCGGATTGGGTCGAGTCGGTTTCGCTCGTTCCCGGGGACAAAACTCCCGGGCTTCCCGAGAAGACCATTTTCCGCATCCGCCTCGATCACCCGAGTCCTGACCTCCAGATGCTATTTTTCCGTTTGTTTTTCGACGACAACGCCGAGCAACAACCGCGTCTAATCGCCTGGAATGAATTGGGCACGATCGTAGTGCAATCCGGCCAGCTCGGTGGAGGCACCGGCCTCTCCACTTCGGAAAGTCTCATGGTGCCGATGGTGGGCGTCTCCACGATCGACCTGGAAGTTCCGGGAGATGGGAAAACGATCCGCGGCGCCTACATGGATTGGATGGCGAATGCGGAAGTGCTCCACCCGGTTAGCGCCGAACACCGCGACCTGATTCCCGAGCCTTTCTCCACGATGGCCCCGCTCCATCCGGCGGAACATGATTCGGAAAAATTCGGCACCGTGACTGCGTCGCTGGCGGATGAAACGATCCGGATCGGCGCGAGCGTTTCCCAAGGCGCAGCGTTTCAATTCGGCCTCGAATCGGAACCGCTCATGGCGCTGCTCACGTTCGAAGTGGCGAGCCCCAATATTGCTTCGCCGCCCGAAGTTTTCCTCAATGGCGAAAGTCTCGGGGCGGTTGCCATCACTCTGCCGGAGCTGGCCGATCCTGGATATCGTGGGATGACCCAGTCGCTCATCCGCGGCATGAGCTTTCAATACACCGGCTGGCTCCGCGCCCAAAAGCTGGTGCCGGCCAGTAACTTGAAGGTGGGAACGAACGATCTCCTCATCATTGGCGGCGCTGGGACGCCCATTTCGGCCATCCGCGCGACCCAGATTCAATTGAAATATCTCTGGGATAAAACAGATTATCAGCTCCAGACTGATCGTTAATCGCCATGAGAACAAACCATCGCCAAAGCGCGTTCACCCTGTTGGAAATCATGCTGGTGATCAGCATCATCGTCATTCTTTTGGGAGTAGCGATCAACAAGCTCGGTAATACCACGGGAATGGCCAAGGGCGTGGCCGTAAAGGCGGACATCCAGGCGATTGGCACACAGCTAAAGCTTTACGAAAGCATGAATGGATACGCGCCGACCACCGAGCAGGGACTGCAGGCTCTCGTGACCCAACCTTCCACCGACCCGAAACCGCAGCGGTGGTATCAACTCTTCAAAGAGATTCCGAAAGATCCCTGGGGAAATAACTATATTTATCTCTCTCCCGGCCGGCGGAACCCGACCTCATACGATCTTTATTCGGCCGGACCAGATCGCCGGGCGGATACCGCCGACGACGACTGGGGCAACTAGGCTTACTCCGGCTCCGCGCCCGGCGCGTTCTTCGCTGCGGAGGAATTGCGTGGAATAGCGCCTCGCACGCGTGGAGGCAGCGTGGGCAACATCGGCCCTAATCTCTGCCGGCCGCGCTATCCAGATTCGGTTGAAGATGAGATTTCTTTTACAGTCTTCGCACACCGCTCTGACACACGATTTCGAACATCGTGCCTAACTACGCATATGAAAAAGCCAATGCTCCTCGGTCGACAGAGCGCGTTCACTCTGTTGGAAATCATGCTGGTGATTAGTATCATCGTCATTCTTTTGGGCGTGGCGATCAACAAGCTCGGTAATACCACGGGAATGGCCAAGGGTGTGGCCGTGAAAGCGGACATCCAGGCGATTGGCACGCAGCTAAAGCTTTACGAAAGCATGAATGGATACGCACCGTCCACCGAGCAGGGACTCCAGGCTCTCGTGACTCAACCTTCCACCGACCCGAAACCACAGCGGTGGTATCAGCTCTTCAAGGAAATTCCGAAAGATCCCTGGGGAAATAACTATATCTATCTCTCTCCCGGCCGGCGGAACTCTACCTCATACGATCTTTATTCAGCCGGACCAGATCGCAAGGCGGATAGCGCCGACGACGACTGGGGCGGCTAAGCTTACTCCGGCTCCGCGCCCGGCGCGTCCTTGCCGCGGAGGGATTGCGTGGAATCACGCCTCGCACGCGTGGAGGCGGCGTGGGCAACATCGGCCCTAATCTCTCTGCCGTCCGCGCTACCCAGGTTCGGTTGAAAGATGAGATATCTTTTACAGTCTTCGCACGCAGCTCTGACACACGATTTCGAGATTGTGTCTAACTGAGCAAATGAAAAAACCAGTGCTCCTAGGTCCACAGAGCGCGTTTACTCTGTTGGAAATCATGCTGGTGATCAGCATCATCGTCGTTCTTTTGGGAGTGGCGATTAGCAAGATAGTTGGGACCAGGGACGTGGCCACGTCAGTGGCAGTCCAAGCCGACATTCAGTCGATTGGCACGCAACTAAAGCTTTACGAAAGCTTGAACGGCTATCCACCCACGACCGAACAAGGTCTGCAAGCTCTCGTTACGCAGCCTTCCAGCGATCCCAAGCCTCAGCGTTGGCATCAGCTCTTCAAGGAAATTCCGAGAGATCCGTGGGGCAACAATTACATTTATCTCTCTCCCGGCCGCAAGAACTCCACAGGATACGATCTCTATTCGGCTGGACGGGACCGGAAAGCCGATACGGCCGACGACGACTGGGGCGGCTAGGATTTACTCCGGCTCAGCGCCCGGGTCTTTCGCCGCGGCGGGATTGCGTGGAATAACGCCTCGCACCCGCGGCGGCGGCGACGGCAGCATCGGCACCGGGGCTGGTTTCTGGAAACTGGCTGGCGGCTGGACCGCCTGGGGCACAGTCACGCCCGGCACAACCGGCTGAAGTGGAACGCCCGGCGGCGGCGGGACCTGTTGCTGCTCGATCGCCGCCTTGGCCGGGTTTGGATTCTGCCCACCGGTGGCCACCGGCGCGTGAAGGAGGGCTTCATTAAACGACAGAGTCGCGGTCTGCCCATCCTTCGTGATCGTCACCTTGGTCGCACCCACTTTGTCCGACCATTCGATGTTGGTGATCGTGTAGCCCTCTTCGGTCTGGTTGGTCGTCAGGTATTTTTTGAAATTCTTGTCCGCGTTCGAGGCGAGCGTGACCATGTCGCCATCAGCGGAATGGGCCGCATTGGCAATGTAAAGGTCCTTGGCAAAATTCGGCGCGACCACCGGCGCCACCACCGCCGTCGCCACGGCAAAGGGTGATCGATCCAGCATCGCCTGGTAACGCGCGAAGGTGAACGGC
This sequence comes from Chthoniobacterales bacterium, assembly GCA_035274845.1. Lineage (NCBI taxonomy): Bacteria > Pseudomonadati > Verrucomicrobiota > Spartobacteria > Chthoniobacterales > Chthoniobacterales bacterium. Next base: position 177,170 of record DATENU010000020.1, on the reverse strand, counting down.
TTCGGGACATCGTCCGCCGCGAGGAAGCGCAACGGCATGGTGCCCGCGAGCACGAGAAGAACGGTCCTGGTCTTCATAATTCTCATTCTGTTACTTCAGTTTGGGACAACAAGGGAAGGCGCACCGTTCGAATATCCTTATTTTCCGGCCGGCGCAAACCAGCGCGCAATCTTGAATTTCCCGCGCATCATCGTCGGATCGGAGGGGTCGATGTTAAGAGTCACGTTTTCAAAAACCACGAACGATTCCGGCTGCTGAACGTCGTAGAGGAAATGGAGGAGCGGCGGCCAGGGACTCTTGGTGTCGATGGAAGCGAAAACCGACTGGCGATCCGGCGTGGCGTCGCTGGTGCCGATGGCCGGGTTTTCAATCAGCACATTGTGCTTGCTGGCCACACCTTTGATCTGGTCGAGAAGAGTAGAGGCTTCTCCCGGCCCTTTCAGAACCGGCTGATGAGCCTTGAGCCATTCCGACCGAGTGTTCCACAGGTCGCGCTCCTTGATATAAACCTCCTGGGCTTTGCGGGTCGCTTTTTGCTCGGCCAGCTCCGCGCGGGCGGCGTCGAGCGAGCTGAAAAGTTTGCCCCAAACGTAGAGATTAAGGAGAAAAAAGACGGTCCCGGCCACGATCGCGGCCAGAAAGCGCTCCCGTCGGTTCATCCGGTGGTACCAGGCGGGCATCATTTCGGTTTTCCCTCCAGGCGAAACTGGGCGTGGTCGTTAGGCAGGAGTCGGGGCGCGCCCAGCTCGAACTGAAACGCCTGCAGATCCGGGTTCTTCTTTACTTTTTCGGCAAACTGGTAGGCCAGCGCCGCCGAGTTCGCTTCCCCATCCACTGAGATTTGCTTGGCCGATTGGTTGAAAACGGTAATTCGAACGTCCGCGGAGGGCAGGCTATCGAAGAGATGGAGAATGACTTCGATCGGGTAATAGCGTGGGTCGATCGCCGGGGCGAGCGCCTTCCATCGGGCTTCCGTTGTCTTGACAAATTCCGTGCGGGGCGCATCGCGCGAGATCCGCTTATTCAACTGTCGAATCTGCACCCGGAGATAAACGAGATAGGCCAAGAAAAGGAGAAGCACGCCGGCATACGCGCCAGCGAGGATGAGGAGGCGTTTTCGCCAATCCTTTTGCCTGACGAGTTGAGCACGGCGTTGCCGCCAGCTCTCGGGAAGAAGGTTCAGCTTCGTTTCGGCCGGCGGCGCCTCGATCGCGATCAATTCGGACGGCATGGCGAAAATGCCCTCCACGGTGTCGCGCAGTTCGAATAAACTTTCCGCGAGGAGAATTCGCGGCGCGGAAGTGTTGATGCCCTGTAGCTCCGCGCTCAGGGCGAGTTGCGGCAAATCGCGCTGGAGTTGGAGGGGGTCGGCCGCATCGAGAGTGGAGGTGAAACTCAATTTGCCTTCCTCCGCGATGGCGCAAACGATGGAATCACTTTCCGGATAAATCAGGAGGGAGGTCCCCTGCGGCGCGTGGGTGGCCGCTCGATGCACCGCGTAAACCGTGACCTGCCGTGGAATCAGCCCTCGGGAAAGCAGAGGCGCGGCGAGCTGGTTTAGTTTCTCATTGTGCACCGCCACGGCGGAAATGACACTGCCGGTTTCGCTCTGGGAAATGATTTCCGAATCGGTCGTCATTTCATCCGTCGAGTACGGCATCGCTTTTTCGACCTGGATCCGGACCATCTCGACGAACTCCGAGGGATCGGTGGTGGGCAGCTGGAGGCGTTGCGCCAGGACGAGGTCCAGGGGGAGCGCGAGCACGATGTCGTCGCCCGGACGCAGCAGTTCCGCCGCCTCGTCGAGAGACGCCACACCGCGCACTTCCCAGGCGCCGTTGTGTTGCGCCATGCGCACCAGGTCCCAGCCCCCCGCGGCCGGAATCAGGTAACTGCGTTTTACTTCCGTCTCGATATTAAAGTTCCTTCCAGGTTCCGGGGACTAATTGAACGCCTCCTGCTTTGCGGACCACCACTCGCACGGTTCGGGTTACGGCTCCAGATTTCCCTATGCTGACGATGCGGAGTACTTGTGGTTGGCCAGGCTGAGTAATAGTGACTAATTGTCCAAGTTGAGCATACTGCGCCGCCTGCAGGCCCAGCGCAACTTGAACGTCTTGCGGGGTCTTAAAAACGAAATCGTCTTCGGTGCCCTCTTCTTCGTCAGGGCCGCGGCGCAGGGACAAAAAGCGATCGACCATGCCATCCGTTATTCCGGGCAAGGACAGGAGGACGTCGCGCGTGGCCCACTGCAAATCGATCGAGCCGGGCGGGTCACTCTTCAGGGTCAGGTCCTCGTCCCAGCCGGGCCGGGAAGTGAATTCGTCCCAACCCCGCACACGTTTCAAATCTTCCAGGTTCGCCAGTGGTTTGTTGGCCGGCTTATAACCCGGCTCGTCTTCCGCTCCATTAATTTGAACCAGGTTGTCGGGATCAATCCAGTCGATCAGGCAATCGATCATCCGCTCGCGGTCGTTTAAGTCGATGCCTTTGACTTCCAGGAATTTTCGCAGCAGCTCGCGGTGACCAAGGGGATCCTGCCCGCCCAGCATCGCGGCCACGATCAAATTCAAATTCAGGCGCCCTGCCTCCCCGGTAATATGAGCTTCGTAGCTTTGGCCCGGTGCGAACCCTCCTCTAAGCACCGGCGAGTTCGGCAGAACCATGGGATGCATCGCCACGTCCACGCCGGAACAGGCCATCGCCACTGCCTCGAGCGACCGGTTCGCGTAGCCTGAATTCGTGACCTTGGTGCCGATATCGAGCGCCCATGAAATGATCATCGCGCTGAGTAAGAAAAGGGCCCAAAGCGAAAGCAAGATGGCGGCGCCCCGCGCCCGGCGGAAGCGGCGCCGTTTGGACACGGGAACGAAATCGCGCCCGACCTTGCCGGGACGCGCCTCATCGGCCGCCGCTGGTTTCTGTTTAACCATTAGAGAGGAGTTCGCCCCAGGGCGATAATTGCCTGCCAGTTTGCCCGATTTGGCCTCTCCAGAATTACTTCGACGAGTCGAGGTAGAGTCGAGGAATCGGTCCATCGATCGACCCAGGCGTTCAATCGCGGATCGAAATATCGAATGCGCATCCCGCGCACGTCATCCATCACCGGAACCCAGGTTTCCCCGTCGTCAGAGCCTTCCGCGGCGTCCCGTGGCCTGCGCAGAAACCCCAGCTGCATTTTGTCACTCTTCTCCATCGGCCGCAGCCGCATGCGAACGGCAAATTCGCCTTCGGCGTAGCGGGTCAGGAGCCCGGGACCGGTTGAACAAAACCAGGTGATCTCATCGCGGGGTCGGTCGTTGAACTTGAAAGGTTCGCCGCTCAGCGCGCCGACACCCGGCGGCAGCTCCTGCCACTCGGTGGTCAGAAGATCGAGCAATCCCGAGTAACGCGCTTCTTCCATTGTTTCGGACGCATTGAGGCGCAGGACCGTGATGTTTGATTGCACGAAGCGATAAATCGCCAGGCACATCATTCCCAGAATGCCCGCGGCCAGCGCGATTTCGAGGAGCGTAAACCCGCGGGAACGGCGCCCTTTAACCATTGCGATAAACATAGAAATCGATCTTCCTCACCTGCTCGATCCCGTTCCGGGTCCACTCCGCCCGCAGCCTCACTACGTTGATCCCTTGTAGCTCGACGTTTTTGTCCCCCTTCAGGCCCGCCGGCTCGCTCGTCTGAATCAGTCTTACCTCGCCATACCCGGTATCGATTTTTATTTCCTTGCGCCGGTCGGGAAATCCCGGAGTCGCCTGGACTTCGGCCATGCGGTTGGCCAGGATTTGGCGCACCCGATCTTCCTGCGAACTCAGGCCGCTGGCGTTGATGCAATTTTGAGCCGATTTGCCCAGCGCGATAACGCCCACGGCGAAAATCGCCAGGCCGAGCAGCACTTCGTAAAGCGCGAACGCGCTTGGCCTTCGTTTATCGCGCCACATAGTTTGAAACTTCGGCGCGGGCCGTGAGGGCGGAATACCTCGCCGTCCACCCGCCGTTTCTTCCCCGATATGTAACGACGGCAGGCTCACAGTTGCCTGACGACCAAAAGATCCACTCCGGCGGCGGATCGTCGATCAAGGCCGAAGGAAATGAAATGCGCAGCGATTCGCCCTTGTTGAATTTCCACACGGCCACCGGCTCACGGTCTTCTCCCCGAAGAAGGGCTTCCGGCCGCAAGACCAAATTGCCCTCCCGCCACATGATCAAATAGGAACGCCGCTCGGCGATGCTCCGCTCGTGAGCCTGGCGGACAAGGCTGTTAAAGGCATCGAGCGACTTGCGCAGGCGCCGATCCGCCAGGACACCGTTCATGCTCGGCACCGCCAGCATGAGGATGATGACGAGAATGACGACCGCAATCGCCAGCTCCATCAACGTAAATCCTCCCTCGCGTTTCATGGGAAAAGTTACGTGCTTCGCCGCAAATCACAAGATAGGCCTGGGGACGAACCCATTGCGCCGGGACCTTTTCATGTGCCCAGTTAGGCACAATCCACGAAATCGTATGTCAGATCTTCGTGCGAAGATTGTAAAAGAAATCTCGAATTTGAACTGAATCTCGGCGCCGCGGATGGCAGAAATCAGTGTCGATGTTGCCCACGCTGCCTGCACGCGCGCTTGTTGTCGCGACCGCGAGCTGTCTTCCGATAATAGCCCAGCGCTAAAGCGCTGGGCTATTTTCAGGAAGGGTCTGCGGAAAGAAATGCGGCGCACGACCGAGGAGCATTGGTTTTTCCGTCGCAACCAGCCGCTAAAAAAACGCAAGCGACCGGCAGCGGCTGCCAGGCGTATGTGATAATTTTAGCCCGTGAAGGAAATCACGGCGCTGGCAAAACCCTCGGAGATCGACGCCCAGCTCGACCCGTGTTCGCCCCATTGCCGGAGCGCTCGCGCCGCCGCCCGCCGCCGTTCCGGCATGATCGCCGCCAGCCTTTCCCTGGCGGCGGCCGCCGTCGTTGGGGTCCTGATCTGGCAAGGTTTGACCGAGCAGGGCGCTCCCGACCCGTTGCGGCCCAATACGAGCCCGACCGTCGCGTTTCTCGACATCGGGGTCCTTGTCTTTCGTGAAGGCCTGGAGTGCATCCTGGTGCTGGCTGCCGTGACGGCAAGCATGACCGGAACGAAACAAGCCCATCGCCGCCCCGTGGCCGTAGGCGCCGCCATTGCCTTCGGTGCGACTTTGGTCACGTGGTTGATCGCCGTGCGCGTTCTCGGCTCGCTCATGGAGAGCGTTCCGGCGCTCGATCTCCAGGCGGCGACCGGCTTGCTGGCCGTGGTCGTGCTCCTCGTGATCATGAACTGGTTCTTCCACAAAATTTATTGGGGCGGCTGGATTCGCGCGCACAATCGGCGGCGAAAGACGCTTCTCGCCAATGGAAGCGGGTCCACTCATTCGCGCTTGTGGTGGGGCCTGGTCCTGCTGGGATTCACCTCGCTTTACCGGGAAGGGTTCGAGGTGGTTCTTTTTCTCCAAAGCTATCAGCTGCGCCTGGGCGGCGCGGTGGTTTTCAAAGGCGCGCTCCTGGGTCTCCTGCTCTCCGGCATGGTGGCGGTGCTCACCTTTATTCTGCAACAGCGCCTGCCCTATCGAAAAATGCTGATCACGACGGGAATCCTCCTCGGCGTAGTTCTGCTGGTCATGGTGGGCGAACAGGCGCAGGAGATGCAGTTGGCCCACTGGATTTCGCGCACGGAAATTCCGTGGCTGGTCGACGTTCTCCCCGCCTGGGTTGGGATGTGGTTCGCGATTTTCCCGACCTACGAAACGCTCATCGCCCAGGGTGTCGCCGCCGTTTTGGTAGTCGGTTCGTATTATGCCGCCCGGCATTTTGGCGGGTTGCCACCCGAGCTCGAAGAAACGCCTCAGCCCGCGCCGGACGCGCGGATCGTGGAGCAGCTGGAAACTGTTCCATGATGGGCATCGAACTCACGCTTATCCCCAGACAACGGCCGGCCATCTGATCCACCGGCCGGCTAATTCCTTGAGTTTTCTAATGACAAAACGCATTCTCTTTATCCTCGCCGCGATCACGCTACTGCCGCTGTTTTCATCCGAGGCCGGCTCACGGCGCTTCACCTACGTTTATGAAGTGACCACTTCGCCCCCGGGCGATGTCGAAATTGAAAACTGGGTGATGTGGAAAACGCGAAAACCGGACGATCACGGGTTCGACCAGGTCGAATTCCGGCACGAGCTCGAATTCGGAATCACCGACAAATTCCAGATGGCGGTTTACGTCGCCGACTGGAACTACCATCACGGGATATCGGCGGGCGAACCCGGCTTCACCCTCGAAGGTTCCGCGATCGAGCTGATCTACAACTTCACCAACCCCGTGGATGACCCGATCGGCCTCTCGGTTTACCAGGAATTCAAGGCTGGCTATCGGCTCTTCGAATCGGAGTCGAAAATTCTGGCCCAAAAGAATTTTGGCCGCTTCGTCGTCGCCTACAATGCGGTTCTCGAGGCTGAATGGGAGGGCGAAGGACTCGAGGAGCGCGAAGGCGAATTCCAGCAGTCGTTAGGCCTGAGCTATGAGGTGAACCCGCACTTCCTTTTCGGCGCCGAGCTCCTCCACGAAATCGCCTTTCCCGATTGGTCGGAATCTGAGCCCGGTAAATTTTTCGCCGGTCCCAACGTTTCCTTCCGGAAGAATAACTGGTGGGTCACCCTGACCGCGTTGGGCCAGGTGACCAACGCCGGCGACGAACCGGACCTTCAAGTTCGAACCATCTTTGGCTTCTCGTTTTAAAAATGAAAACTCGTAACTTTTTCGCAGGAGCGGCACTCGGGGTCTGTGCGCTTTTCCTGGATGCCTGTGGATCGACCGCCTCGCTGGCTCCGCCGGTCACGCCTGCCCTGGTTAAGGCTGCGTCACGCGAAAAGGCGGACGCCGCTACCCTCACGGCCGGGCGCTCAATCTTCGTCAGCCGGTGTATCCAGTGTCATGCCCTGCAGGACGTTTCCCGGTTCAACGCCCCGCGTTTGACCGCAATCGTCGGAATGATGTCGCGCCGCGCTAATTTGAACCCTGCCCAGCATGACGCCCTCTTGAAGTATTTGCAGACCGTTCGTTCGCTCTAAACAGGCCGTCGGCAACATTTTCCGCATCGCCCGGAGGACCAACCGATCTGCCTGCAGGGGCATGATCCTAGCTATCTTTCCCGGCACGCATGGACCGGAAGACAGTTGACGCATTGCTAACCGGCATGCTCGAAAGCAGCGAGGATGTTTCCGACCTGCTTTTCATCTCGGGAAAGCCGCCGCTGGTTGAGGTCCACGGCCGGTTAAGCGAATTTCAGATCGACACGCCGGGATCGGTCCTCACCCCGCAACAAATCGAGCAACTGGCTGGGCAAATCATCAACGGCAACGAGCGTCTCCGTTTGGACTTCGCCAACACAGGGTCGTGCGATTGCAGCTACGCCATCGAAAATATCGCCCGCTTCCGGGTCAACATCTTCAAACAGAATGGCCGTCACGCTATCGTGATGCGCAAACTGCGATCAAAGATTCCGACGCTCGATAGCCTCGGACTGCCGCCAATTTTCCGCGAAATGGTCAAGGAAAAGGACGGCATCATTCTTCTCACCGGCGGGACGGGGACCGGCAAGACCACCACCCTGGCGGCGATGATAAACGAGCTGAACCAGACGCAGGATATCCACATCGTTACCCTCGAGGATCCCATCGAATTTTTTCACGAACATGGCAAGGCCGCGATCAGCCAGCGCGAGTTAGGCAAGGATTTTCCAAACTTCGCGGATGGCATGCGGGCGGCGTTGCGTCAGGCGCCGAAGGCAATCCTGGTCGGCGAAATTCGTGACCGCGAGACGCTCGAGATAGCGATGACGGCCTCTGAAACCGGCCACGTTGTTTTTACCACTCTCCACACGACCAATGCCGGCCAGACCATCAACCGGATCCTTGGCATGTTTCCGCGCGAGGAAGAGGCCCAACTCCGCCAACGCCTCTCCCCACTGCTCCGCTACGTCGTCAGCCAGCGACTCGTGAACAAGGTGAATGGCGGCCGTCTGCTCGTTACGGAAATCATGGGCAGCAATCTGCGCACGCGCGAAACCATTCTTTACGGCGAATCGGAGAACAAATCGTTTCAGGAGATCATCGAAGCGGCCACGAACCAGGGGTGGCACACGTTCGACCAATCGATCCTCGAAGCCTACAAGGCCGACATCGTCAGCGAAGAAACCGCGATGACGTCCTGCACGAACAAAGGCAAAATGCGCCGGGATATCGATCAGATCCAAAGACAGCGCGGCGCCAAGCTGGAACAGGCGCCTTCCGGGCTGAAGATGAATATCCCCGAACCGATCCGGATCATCGAAGAACCGGTCTCGCCTCCGTCCCCGCCGCCTTTGGCGCGGTAAATGGAGACGGCCGGTCTGGAGACGGCCTGCCCTCAGGCCGTTGTTTGCTCGCCGCCCCCCCGGGGCCGGAGGCAGGCCGGCTCCAAGGAATCAACATTCTGGTTGAATGACGCGTCCCCGCTCTGATCTTCGGAAATGCGGTTCCGATCTTTCGTCTTCGCTCTCTTCCTCTGCCCCTTCCTTCTTCCAGCTGCTCGCGGAGCCGACCCTTCGCCAGCCCTCCCCGGAACGATCGACGAGAAGCTTTTTCGCGGAATGCAATGGCGCCAGGTAGGACCGTTCCGCGGGGGGCGCGCCCTGGCCATCGAGGGCATTGCGGGAGAACCGGGCACGTGTTATTTCGGCGCGGTCGCGGGCGGCGTCTGGAAGACAACGGATGGCGGCGCAAATTGGACGCCCCTTTTTGACAAGGAAGCCATTTCATCCATCGGCGCGGTGGCCGTCGCGCCCTCGGATCACAACGTCATTTATGTCGGCACGGGTGAAGCAGCCGTTCGCGGAAACATCTCCTACGGGACTGGAGTTTATAAATCGGTCGACGCCGGCAAGACCTGGAAGAACATCGGCCTGAAAGACACGCGACATATCGGGGGGCTCATCGTCGACCCCCGGAATGCCGACATCGTCCTCGTGGCCGCGCTCGGTCACATCTTTGGTCCGAACCAGGAGCGCGGGATCTTTCGCACCACCGATGGGGGCAAGACCTGGGCGAAAGTCCTGGGCAAAGATCAGGATACGGGCGGGATCGAAGTGGTGTTCGACCCGCAAAACTCAAACATCGTTTTTGCGGCGCTCTGGCAGGCGCGACGCCAGCCGTGGTTCTTCTCCAGCGGCGGGCCGGGCAGCGGTTTGTATCGGTCGGAAGACGGTGGCGCTACCTGGAAGCGGCTGGAGGGCAACGGACTGCCGGAGGGCATCCTGGGCCGGATCGGCGTAAGCGTGTCGGGCGCCGATTCAAGCCGGGTTTACGCCCTCATCGAAGCGAAAGAAGGAGGATTATTCCGCTCGGAAGATGGCGGCGCGAAATGGACGCGGGTCAATGAAGACGGCCGTTTCCGGCAACGGGCCTGGTATTTCAGCAAGGTTTACGCGGACCCGAAAGCCGCCGACACAGTTTATGTCCTGAACACGGGCCTGTTTCGCTCGGTTGATGGCGGGAAATCATTCACCCTGTTGCCCGCGCGTCACGGAGATCATCACGGTCTCTGGATCGATCCCCAGAATCCGCAACGAATTGCCAATGCCAACGACGGCGGCGCTGCTATTTCGACGGATGGAGGCAAGACCTGGACAACGCAAAACAATCAACCGACTGCGCAGTTTTATCACGTGGCCGTGGACAACGCGTTTCCGTATCACATTTACGGCGCGCAACAGGACAGCTCGAATGTCGGCATAGCCAGCCGGACCGATTCGGGCGTGATCGCTCGCGAAGACTGGTTCCAGGCCGGCGGCGGTGAGTGCGGCTTCGTAATCCCAGACCCTCGTGACTGGCAACTGATTTATTCCAACAACGAAGGGTACCTGACGGTTTACGATAAGAAAAAGGAGCACGCTCATGATGCGAGCGTTCTCCCGCTGGACAATTCCGGACACGGCGCGGCCGATCTCGCTCATCGCTTTCAATGGATTTCGCCGCTTCTCCTTTCGCCCCACGATCCGGACACGATTTACACCGCGGCCGAAAGCGTTTTCAAAACGACGGACAAGGGAAACAGCTGGACGAAAATCAGCGGCGATCTCACCCGTAACGACAAGAGCAAGCAACAACCCAGCGGCGGCCCGCTCACCAACGACATTACTTCGGTCGAATATTACGACACGGTTTTCGCGCTCGCCGAGTCGCCGAAGAAAAAAGGAATGCTCTGGGCCGGCACGGACGACGGGCTGGTTCACCTAACGACTGATGAGGGCGCGCATTGGGCAAACGTTTCGCCGAAAGCGCCGGAGTGGAGCACGGTAAGCCTGATCGATCCCTCCCCCCATGACCCCGCGGTCGCGTACGTCGTTTTCGATCGGCATAAGCTCGACGATTTCAAACCATACATTTTCAAGACAGGCGATTCCGGAAAAACCTGGACGGCGATCACGACCGGGATCCCGGAAGGCGCTTACGTCCACGCCGTCCGGGAAGATCCGGCGAAGCGCGGATTGCTCTACGCGGGAACGGAGACGGGCGTTTATGTGTCGTTCGATGACGGCGGGCGTTGGCAGCCACTGCAATGGAACCTGCCTGTCACCCCGATCCACGATCTGGTCGTTAAAGATGACGACCTCGTGGTGGCTACCCACGGCCGCTCCTTCTGGGTCCTCGACGACATCACCCCGTTGCGCCAGGTGACGGCGCAATCAGCGCAAATGGACGCGCTCCTTTATCAGCCCCAGACGGCCCTGCGCTTGCATTACCCGACCGAGGCCGACAAACGGCAACCGGTCGGCGACAATCCGCCATCCGGCGCGATTATCGATTATTACCTGAAGGTCGCGGCGAAGGATGAAGTCACCCTCGATATCATCGACGCGCAGGGAAAGGTCGTGCGCCATTTGTCGAGCAAGGACAAAAAGAAGAACGATCAACCGCCCGAATGGCCAGACCAGATCGAGACGCCCCGCACGATTCCCGCCGCCGAAGGGATGAATCGGTTCGCGTGGGATTTGCATTACGATGACCCGATCGAAACCCCGGGCGCCTTTTATTACGGCGAAGGCCCTCGCGGGCCACTCGCTCTTCCCGGTGAATACCAGGTGAAAATGACCGCGGGCGGCAAAACGCAAACCGTCCCGCTCCATCTCGTGATCGATCCGCGGATCAAGGACGCGGAGCCTGTGATCGCGAGGCAGTTCGAATTGTCAGCGAAAGTCGCGGGACGGATCGGGGAACTGCACCAGGCGATCAACGAGATTCGCAATGTAAAGACCCAGCTCCAGGGGTTGCATAAGCGATTCGGCGACGATGAACGGTTGAAGACTGCCCTCGCGGCCGCGGACGACCTGGAAAAGAAAATGGTCGCCGTCGAAGAGCAACTCATTCAGGTCAACATGAAGGGTTCCGAGGGCAATCTCGCGTTCCCGAACATGCTGAACGAAGCCTTCTATTCCTTCAGCCGGACAATCGAGTACGCGGATTACGGACCGACTCAGCCGCAACAAGAGGTCTTCAAACAGCTCGATGGCCGGCTGGACGAGCAGCTAAAAAAATGGACTCAGCTCAAGACTGAAGAGGTGCCGAAGATCGCGGCCTTGATCCGGCAGGCCGAGTTGCCCGCCATCTCCGTGGGCGAGAAACCGTGACGGGTTATGTTTTATCGACGCTGTATTTGCCTGGACCGACGAAGAGAATTCCGGCCAGGACGAAGCAGATTTCGATCGAGGGAAGAGCGATGCGAAAACCACCGCCATGTTTGACGCCGATCGCATGGGCAATGGCGACGAGCAGCAAAATCAGAATCCCGGGCCGAAAGAACAATCCGAAAATGACCAGAACGCTGCCAATTGAGCCGAGCAGCGCGCCGATGAACCCCCACAGCTGAAAATGCGAATGAATGCCGATATTCCTAACCCCAGCTCCGAAATGCCCCCAGGCACTTGGCCCACCGAGCAGCACCGGCGCGGTGTAAAGGAGGAAGAGGACGCCTATGCTGACGCGCAACAGGAGCAGGCCGAAATCGGCGTATTTGGCGAGGAAAGCCATTCGCATGGCGCGATGATCAAACCGTTACCTGATAGATGCAAATCAAACTCTCGAGCTAGCGTGCACCTCAAGGAACGGCGATTTGAAATCGCCGACGAAGAGAACGGCGGTTTCAAACCGCCGCTCCTTGAAGCTTTTGAAGCGCTCCGCGTTTTATGAACAAGGCCGTTCTATTAGCCGCCGGCCGCGGGACCAGAATGCGTGAGCTCACGGAAGCGCTCCCCAAGCCGATGCTCGAGGTGCGCGGCAAGCCGGTCCTGCAGCATATCGTCGAAGGGCTGCGCGATGCGGGCCTGATTGACTTATTGATCGTCGTCGGCTGGCGCGCAGAGGTCGTGCGCGAATTTTTCCAGAACGGTTCGAAGCTCGGAGTGCGCATCGATTACACCACTCAGGAGGCGCAGAACGGGACCGGCAAGGTCGTTGAATTGGCGCGTCCGTTTGTCGGCAGCGAACCGTTTGTCCTGAGTTACGGCGACATTCTTGTGGCGCCGCAAAATTATTCGCGGATTTGCGCGGCACTAGCGGACGCCGAAGCAGTGGTCAGCGTGAAGCGGAGCGACGACGTCAGCCAGGGCGGCGCTGTTTTCGTGAATGAAGAATTCCACCTCGTCGATCTGCGTGAGAAACCGAAACCCGGAGAGCCGACCAGTCCCTGGTACAACGCCGGGGTGTATGTCTTTCGATCGAGTATCTTCGATCACATTGCGAAGCTCGAGCGTTCGCCGCGCGGCGAATACGAGCTCACCGACGCGATCCGCAATCTCGCGCTGGCCGGGAAGAAAGTTCGGGCGCTCGAGTTATCGGGAGATTGGGCCGATGTAAGGGACCCTGAGATCCTGGCGCGACTAAATGCAAAACCGTAGCTGTAGCGGCGGTCTCTGACCGTCGTTGTAGCGGCGGTCTCTGACCGTCGTTGTGAAGCGAGCGCTTTCGACGGTCAGAGACCGCCGCTACAGGGAAAGCAGGCCTACGGCGTTTCCTCAACGGGCGCCTCGGCGGCCGGCTCCTCCCCAATCTCTTCTTCGATCTCGCGCCGGCGCTTCGGAGAGATAAGCAGACGTAGAAATCCGTAAAGGAGGTAGACGAGAAAGACAATCGCCGCCATCCACTGGTAAAACTTAACCGTGACGGCAATGAGGCCGATCACGATCAAGAACCGAGTGGCAGACTGCGTCGTGCGCCAGTTGACCGCCTTGAAGCTGGGATAGCGCACCTTGCTAAACATCATGGCGGACAAAAAGATCATCAAAAACGGAAGCACGTACTTCCATCTCCCGATCGAGCGCTGCCCTTCGTCGAGCCAGAGGAGGAAAAGCGTGATGGAGGCGATGACGCCGGCCGCCGCTGTGATTGGAAAGCCGGTAAAGTTCTTGTCGGCCCCACCTCCGCCGCCTTCCGCGGCGACGCAATTAAACCGGGCGAGCCGGAGGGTCCCGCAGGCGAGGTAAACGAAGGCCACCATCCAACCGAGGTTTTGGAATTCGCCCAGGACAATCTGGTAAACCAGGAGTGCAGGCGCGATTCCAAACGAAACCACATCGGCGAGCGAGTCGAACTCGCGCCCGAAAGCGCTGTCGTGTCCGCCGAGGCGGGCTAGCCGGCCATCAAGCAGATCGAAAATGCAGGCGGCGAGGATGAACCAGATCGCGTCGTGAAACTTCAGCGCCGCGAGCCGGAAATCCGTGTCCTGGGCGCCATCGTAAATGCACAGAACGGCCGCGAAGCCGCAAAAGAGATTGCCGGCCGTCATTAGATTCGGCAGCAGATAAATCTTGGGATTGGGCGTGCTCATTCTCTAACGAAGCCGGGCGATCACACTCAAACCGCCTGTCACGCGGTCCCCTACCTTTACCAGAACCTCGGCATCCAGAGGCAAATATACTTCCGTTCGCGATCCGAAGCGAATCATCCCAAAGTGCTCCCCCTTCCGGAGTTCGTCTCCGACTTCCGACCAGCCCACAATTCGGCGCGCGATCATTCCCGTTAGCTGGCGAACGACGAAGGTGCCGCGCGAATTTTGAAACGCCCAGGTCAGGGCCCGGTTCTTCGTCGTGCAATCGGCATGGCGCGCATCGAGACAAAGTCCGGCGTGCGCTTTGCGGTAAATAATTTTGCCCTCGACCGGCGCGCGGTTGGTGTGGACGTCGAAGACGGAAAGAAAAATGCCGACTCGCTTTTGGCGGGCATGGACGACTTCGGGCTCATCAATTTCGACGATGTCGGCAACGGTGCCGTCGGCTGCGGCCAGGACGGCGTCAGGGTCTGTCGGAGAAACGCGCGGCGGGTCGCGGAAAAACCAGAAGACGTAAATGGCCAGCAGGCCAACGAGAATGAGCAGCCAGGGCAGGAAGAACGCGCTCAGGATGGCGGCCAGCAAAAGGGCCGCGAAAATCCAACGCGCTTCGTAAAGGGTTTGGAACCGCATGCGACGGGGAGTTTCGGGGGCGCTGGACACCGGGTCAAGCACGCCGCAGAACCGCCTAAAACAGGGGTCCGCAGGGGCCGCCTCGGGATGTCCCGGGAGGGGCAGACGCCTATTCCTCCCCCACCCACTAAATACTGTGCTCCGCCCCCGCCCCACCCCCAATTTGTTGCGCAAAATAAGGTCCCAAAACGATACAATATCGGTTGTTGAAAGGCCGTTTTTCGCCTATGTTTTCCGCTGTATATGCCAGCCACTGCTTTGCGGGTTCAAGATGACGAAAATTCGGACAATCGGAAACGACAAACCGACGCCACCGGGATCAGTCAAAGCCAGAAATACGACGCCGCCCAGATCGATAAACTCGAGGGTCTGGAGGCGGTTCGGAAGCGCCCCGGCATGTATATCGGCGACCCGGACGAGCGCGGGTTGCACCACATGGTTTTCGAAGTGCTCGACAACTCGATCGACGAGCATTTGGCCGGTTTCTGCACCCGAATCGATGTCGCCATCCACGTCGACGGGTCCGTTTCGGTAAAGGACAATGGGCGCGGCATTCCGGTCGACACCCATCCGAAATGGAAGATGCCGGCGGTCGAATTGGTCCTGACGAATCTGCACGCGGGCGGAAAATTCGGACAGGGAGCCTACAAATATTCGGGCGGCCTGCACGGCGTCGGGGCGAAATGCGTCAACGCCCTTTCCGATTGGTTCAAGGTCGAGGTCTCGCGCGAGGGCAAGGTGCATCACATGGCGTTCGAGCGGGGCAAGACGACCCAGAAATTGGAAGTGATCGGCGAGCTTAAGAACAAGAAGCAGACCGGCACGCTCATCACGTTCTTCCCCGACCCGACGATCTTCACGATCACGACTGAGTTTAAGTTCGAACGGTTGGCGAGCCGTTTGCGCGAGCTGGCCTTCCTGAATCCGGGTCTCGAGATCACGCTCGTCGATGAACGAAGCGAGTCCGGAAAAAAGGAAACGTTCCTCTACAAAAAAGGGATCGAAGAGTTTGTTCGCGAGCTGGGCGAGAACAAACAGGTCATTCACCCAAAGCCCGTCGTGCTTTCCCGGCAGCGCGATGAAGTCTTTGTCGACGTCGTTCTCCAATACAACGACAGCTACAACGACCAGATCCTTTGTTTCGCGAACTCGATTCCGAATCCGGACGGCGGCACGCATTTGACCGGTTTCCGGAGCGCACTGACGAAAGCAGTCAATCAGTACGCGAAGACGAACGGGCTGACGAAAGAGAAGGACCCGGCGATCTCCGGCGATGACGTGCGCGAGGGCTTGATCTGCGTGCTCAGCATCAAGCTGCCGAACCCGCGGTTCGAATCGCAGACCAAGGTGAAGCTCGTGAACACCGAGATCGACGGCATCGTGAACTCGATCGTTTACGAAGGGCTGATGACCTTTTTCGATCAGACTCCGCCGGTCGCGCGACGAATTTTCGACAAGGTCCTGACGGCCGCGCGCGCGCGCGAAGCCGCCCGGAAAGCGCGCGAGACGATCCGGAAAGGTGCGCTCACTGGGGGCGGGCTTCCGGGAAAGCTGGCGGATTGTTCCGAGCGCGATCCGGATCTGACCGAGCTTTACATCGTCGAGGGTGATTCCGCTGGCGGCTCGGCGAAGCAGGGTCGCGATCGGCGTTACCAGGCGATTCTGCCGATCCGCGGCAAACTGATCAACGTCGAGAAAGCGCGGATCGATCAGTTCCTCAAGAACACCGAAATCCAGTCGATGATCACGGCGATCGGGACCGGGATAGGCAAACCGAAGGAGGAGATCGAAGGCACCCCGAAGAGCAAAGACGAAACAAGCTTCGATATTTCGAAGCTCCGCTACGGGCGCATCATTATCATGACCGACGCCGACGTGGACGGCTCGCACATCCGCACCCTGTTGCTCACCTTTTTCTTCCGGCAGATGACCGAACTGGTGCGAGCTGGCAAAATCTACATTGCCCAGCCGCCGCTCTATCAAATCAAGCGGAAGAAGCGCGAAGAATACGTCGACGACGACGTGCAACTGAATAAGATCCTGATCACGCTCGGGGCGGAAGACGTTCGCTTGAAGAACCTGGCGGACGACAAGGAGCTTTCGGCCGCGCAGTTAAAGGACATTCTCGAATCACTTGAGAGACTGGCGAAGCTCAGTGAGTCGATCCGGCGGCATGGCGGCGATTTCGAAAGCTTCCTGGGCGAGCGCGCAAAGAAGACCGGTAAACTTCCGACCTATCTCGTGAAGGCGCGCGATGGGAACGAGGAAATCGTGCACTACTTCCACGACGAAAAAGAAGTCCGAAAGTTTCACGAGGAAAATCCGGACCTGAATCTGTTCGAGGACGAGACGCAGCAGGAGTTGCTGCCGCTGGCGAGTCCGACCGTGGCGAAAACCAACGGCGCGAGCCGGCGGCGCGGCAAACTGGTCGAGCTCCACGAGTCGACGACAATCCAGAAGATTATGGGCGAGCTGGCCCGCAAAGGATTGCAGGTCGAGCATTACGCGGCCGCCGATCGCCCGATCTTTGAGCTGATCGAAGGCGAAGGGGACAAGGCCACCGTTCATCCCCTCTTCTCGATCCCGGAGATCCATCAGAAGATCGTCGAGATCGGCCGGCGCGGCGTCCAGATCAAGCGTTTCAAAGGCCTTGGCGAAATGAACGCCAAAGAACTTTTCAACACCACCATGGACCCCGAGAAGCGCAAGCTCCTCAAGGTCGATCTTAACGACGACAACGCCGTCGACGCCGACAAAATGTTCACCATCCTCATGGGCGACGTGGTGGAACCGCGCCGGCAATTCATCGAGGACAACGCCTTAAACGTCCGAAACCTTGATGTATAACCCAAACGAAAAAGTAGAGCCGATCAACGTAGCCGAGGAAGTATCGAGGTCGTTCCTCGACTACTCGATGTCGGTCATCATCTCGCGGGCGTTGCCGGATGCGCGGGACGGGCTGAAGCCATCGCAGCGGCGCATCCTTTACGCCATGCACGATCTGTCGCTCTTCCCGAACCGGCAGCACCGGAAATGCGCCAAGATTTGCGGCGACACGAGCGGTAACTACCACCCGCACGGCGAAGCGGTGATTTACCCGACGCTCGTCCACATGGCCCAGGCCTGGGCGATGCGCGAGACGCTCGTCGACGGCCAGGGTAACTTCGGCTCGGTTGAAGGCGATCCGCCGGCCGCCATGCGTTACACCGAGGCGCGCATGACCCATCTCGGCGCGGCCCTCATGACCGACATGGACAAGGAGACGGTCGATTTCGTCCCGAACTACGACGAGACCCGGACCGAGCCCACTGTTTTCCCCGCGGCGTTCCCAAATCTTCTCGTCAATGGCGGCACCGGCATCGCCGTGGGCATGGCAACGAACATGCCGCCGCACAATCTCGGCGAAGTAATCGACGGCATTTGCGCGCAGATCGACGACCCGGAAATCACCCTCGAGGATTTGAGGAAGCACGTGAAGGGGCCGGATTTCCCGACCGGCTGCGCCATTCTCGGGCTCTCCGGCATTAAGCAGTATCTGGAGACCGGTCGCGGCAGCATGAAAGTCCGCGGCAAAGCGGGGGTTGAAGAGCTGAAGGGGAACCGCGAGCAGATCGTCATTACCGAGATTCCTTACAACGTAAATCGCGCCACCCTCGTCGAGCGCATCGCGGCCCTTGTAAATGACAAGGTGCTTGGCGACATCACTGCCATCCGGGACGAATCGGACGAGAACACCCGCGTGGTCATCGAACTGAAACGGGACGCGAACCCGAAGATCGTCATCAACAATCTTTACAAGCACACCGCGATGGAGAGCTCGTTCGCGGTCAACATGCTGGCGATCGATCACGGCCGGCCAAAGCTCCTTTCGCTCAAGGCCGCGAACCAGGCCTATATCGATCACCGGCGCGACGTCGTTCTCCGCCGGACCCGCTTCGAGTTACGCAAGGCCGAGGAACGCGCCGAGACCCTCGAAGGTTACTTGATCGCGCTGGCGAACCTCGACGAATTCATCCGGATCATTCGCGGATCGGCCAACCGGGATGAAGCCCGGGTGAAATTGCTCGCGTTCGAGTTCACCCGGAAGCAGGTCGAGAAAATTGGGATTCTGATCCGGAACGAAGCGCGGCTGGTCGACGGCCGTTACGCCTTCAGCGAACACCAGGCGAACCAGATCCTCGATTTGCGCCTCTATCAACTCACCGGGCTCGAGCGGGAGAAGATCGAGAAGGAATACAGTGAATTGCTCGATACGATCAAGGACCTGCGCGACATCCTCGCGAAAGAATCGCGGGTCTTCCAGATCATCAAGAAAGAGCTCCGCGAGATTCGCGACAAACACGCGTCGCCGCGGTTGACCCAGCTCGTTCCCGACGAGGGCGAGATCAACATGGAAGACCTGATCGCGAACGAGGGATGCATTATCAGCATCACTCACGGCGGGTTCATCAAGCGGACTGCGGTGAGCGCCTTCCGGGCCCAGCGGCGTGGCGGCAAAGGCGTGATCGGCATGACGACGCGGGAGGGCGCTACCGAAGAAGAAGAGGGCGATTTCATCGAACATCTCTTCACCGCGACTACGCACGATTACCTGATGTTCTTCACCGAATCGGGCCGCGCCTACGTCGAGAAGGTTTACGAGATTCCGGAAATGGGGCGGGCCGCGAAGGGCCGTTCGATCGCCAACCTCCTCGATCTTCGGTCCGACGAGAAAATCGCGGCCACGATCCGGATTCAATCCAAGAAATCAGGCACCGGCGCCGCCCAGACCGATGAGACGTGGGACGAGAAACTTCACGTCGTTTTCGCGACCCGCTCGGGCATCGTCAAGAAATCCAACCTGTCGGATTACAGCAACGTCCGGAAAGGCGGCATCATCGCGATCCAGATCGAAGAGGGCGACCGATTGATCGACGCGAAGTTGACGACGGGCGACAACGAAATCGTGCTGATCACCAAGGAAGGAATGAGTCTTCGTTTCCACGAAGAGCAACTGCGCGATCAGGGCCGAAACACGGTAGGCGTCTGGGGGATTCGGCCGGAGAAAGGCGACTGGGTCGTGGCCAACGCGATCGTCAATCCGAACGCGATGCTGCTGGTCGCCGGCGAAAATGGAATCGGGAAACGGACGCCGTTCGACGATTACCGGCGCCAGTCCCGTGGCGGCAAAGGGATCATCACGATGAAGACCGGGGAAAAGACCGGTAACGTGGTCGGCGCGCTCAGCGTCACCGAAAGCGACGAACTAATGCTTATCACGACCAAGGGCCAGATGGTGCGGACACGGGTGAAGGAAATCCGGGCGGTGGGCCGCAATACGATGGGCGTGAAGCTGATGGATTTGCGCGGAGCCGAAAAGCTCCAGGCGATTGCGCCGGTGGTGAGCCAGGTGGAAGAAGACGCTCAAACCGAAGCGGCGCCGTCCGAAAAATAGTTTCTCAAGCGAGATCAACTCGCAGCCGCAATCTGTTGGACAAAATCGTCGGGGGCGGAAGGCGAAACGACCACCTTTCGGGCCGCAAATCGCAGGACCACGGTCCGATGCGGGTCCGTCACGAACGCCCGGTAGGCGCCTAACATCTTGTTCCAGTAGAAGCCGGTAAACGAGAACAGACCGCCGTTGCCGAACGTGCGGAGGCTGCGAGCCATGGCATCCGGCTCAAACTGCGCCGACTGCAACCCGGCCAGCGGCAAGCGGGTTGTCCAAAAGAGCCGATGAATCAAAACGGCGTCTCCCGTGACGGTGTATCCGCGAATCGTAAAGAGCGCGCTGCCGGCAATAATGGCAAGCGGAAGCATTGCGGCCCAGATGGGACGCTCCCGGCCGGTCGATAGAACCCCCACCGCGACACCGATACAGACAAGAGTGGCGATTGAGGAAAGGACGATGAGGGAAATACTCCACGGGGCTTTGTAGCTTTTCATGAGGGAATTCCTTGCGGCTGGGCGCACCCATAACGCTCTCAATTTAGGACAGTCATTCCCGATTAGCCAAACTCAAATCACTACCACAAGAGCGGGGTCCGGACGGCGCAGCGCGCCGTCCCTACCAAAAGAAAAGGGACACGCCTTCGCGCGTCCCCTTCCCGATTTGGTTGTCGCTGGAAGCGATCTAGTAATTGGTCGACCGAACCGTCGTGCTGCTGTCCGTGGTGGTTGCAGGAGTCCTCTTCGTCGTGGTCGACTGCGTAGTGGTAGTGGTGGTAGTTGGCGCTGGTTTTTCCACGACGGTGGTGCACGAAGTCAGAAGCACCGAAGCGACCAAAACTAACGGAGTAAGAATGATAAGCTTTTTCATAAGTTGGAGTGTTGTTCCTTCAAGGACGATTCGGCGCAGGTTCTTCGGCCAGATGTATTTCGAGCGAAGATTTTTTTGATTTCCCCGCCTTAATCTTCGAAGCGGGAACGCAATTTTTTCGTTTTCGAACGACGCCGTTTCGATTCCAGGATGCGCTCTTTCAGGGCCCGTGGCCGGGGCGAACGCTGGCGGCGGATCTTTTCCCGGCGCGAGACTTCCGCGGCGCGCCGCGCCTGGTCACGACGCTCCACCATTTCCGCCAAACGCTCACGAGCGAGTTTGCGGTTCTGGGCTTGCGACCGCGAATCCTGGACGGTCACGCTGAGGCCAGTGGGCCGATGGCGAAGCGTCACCGCCGTCGAGACTTTGTTGACGTTTTGCCCGCCCGGTCCGCCCGAACGGGCGAAGGTTTCCTCCAGATCAGCCTCGCGGAGTGGCATTGCCTTTGTGGGCCCGCGAATGAACGCGAATAAGCGCGAATAACTGCAGTGCCGAATCCATTCGCGTCAATTCGCGTTCATTCGCGGGCTAAATAGCTCCGATTCTACAGCGGGGGAATATTCTCCCGGCCGTGCCGGAAAACGCGCGCCATCCAGACCAGCTCGTTCAAAAACTTCGCCACGCGTCCGACATACTTTTCGTCTTTCAACTTTCCCTGTTCATCGAAGGCGTCGCGGACCCGGCTGAAATTCACGTCCGTGAAGGTAACGGCCAACCCCAGCTCGCGAACCACCGGCACCAATTGCTCGATCACGCGGGACCCGCCGAAGGGCCCCGCCGAAACGCCGACCAAGCCAACCACCTTATGGATGTATTCCTCGAGGCACATGTCGAGCGCGTGCTTCAAAAGTCCGGGGTATCCGTGATTGTATTCCGGCGCCACGATCGCCAGCCCGTCCGCCCGCGTCATCTTCTTCGCGTACTCCGGGTCTTTCATCTCTTCGCCCGCGTCATCGAGCGTCATCTTGAGCTGCCGGACATCGATCACCTCGGTTTCGATCTCCGGCCGTTTCTTCATCTCACTGAGAAGAAAATTCGCGACGTGCTCGCTCTGCCGGCCCTGCCGGGCGGTCCCGAGAATGATGGGAATATAGAGTGGTTTGTCGGTCATGTTCTCAGCTCCATCAGATCAGTTGCTTTTGCTACAAATCATCTGCCTTTCCTCGTGGTCGTCGCTATATCGAATGTCAATCGTCGGAACTTTGCCATGCTTGAGGAAATAGACGCTTTGGTGGATGGCCCCCATGGCGCTGACCCAGACAAACGAGTTGCTCCAGGTGAGGTGACCGTTCGCGTCCGACGTAAATGAGATAAACTCGCGGGAGTCAATCGGGTCGCCCTTGCTCGCGGTCCGGTAGGTTTTGCCATGCAATTCCAAAGTGCCCAAATCGGTCATATCGACCGCGACTTTGGGCTTTAGGATAATCACGATTCTCCGGCAAGTGTACATGCCATCTGCCTCCGGACCTGGTTCGACGGGCCTGGCCAAAACCGCGGAAACGAGCAAAAGGCCTCCCGTCAGGGAAACGCCAAGGGCCATCATCTTGCGGACAAACCGGTTCCGTCGAAGGAAGTCTAGCATGGTGATTGTTTCATTTTTCAAGTCAGGCCTGCGCTGGTCATGCCGATGGCCGGACTCGAACCGGCACGGGCCGTTTAAGCCCAACGGATTTTAAGTCCGTTGCGTCTGCCATTTCGCCACATCGGCGGCTGCGCCCTACGCTAAGGAGAGTCTCACGCCAGGCCAAGCGAAATTGCCCGGGCGTCGCCGTTCGGCCAGAATTATTTAAGAACTTCTTCCCAACCCTTCCGTAGTTTCTTGCAACCAAATCACCCCTCCAATGGCAAACTCCCCATCTGAGCGTCCCGGTCACGGCAGCAGCAACGAACACGCAAAGCCGCCGATCAAGCAATTCATCGCGAGCCCCAACCATTCATCGCGTAACGGAGCGCGGATCGACAAGGTGGTCCTCCATTGCACCGAAGCATCGTTGAATAGCACCCTGGCGGAATTCCAGAACGCGGTCGGGCGCCAGGTTTCGGCCCATTACGTGATCGATCGGAACGGCGACATCTACCAAATGGTGGAAGACAGCGAGCGGGCCAATCATTGCCGCGGCGCGAACGAGAGCTCGATCGGCATTGAGCACGTGGGGAAAGAGACCGATGTCCTGACCGAGGAGCAGGCGGCTGCTTCCGCGGCGCTTATTCGCTGGCTGCTCCAACAGTACGACATTCCCCGGGCGAGGGTGTTCGGACACGATTTCACGCCGGGCTACAATTTGCCTGGAGGAACAAGCTGCCCGGACAAACTCTTCGGAGCGAAGCATTCGCAGCCCACAATCGCGGCGTGGGTGGACAAAAACGTCTAACCCCCCACCCCTACCTATGTTAGCCCAAAGCCAGATTACCCTGTCAGCGAACGGCGGAAGTCCGGACATTCTCACCATTTTCGGAAACGCCAACTGGGGCGGTTACGATATCTACCTGTGGGATTCGCCGACGCATTACGAAATTATCGGCTCGAACGACGGGACACAGCAGACTAATCGATTCTCGCTTCGACATTCTCCGGCTGAGTTGGTGACGCGGCGGCTCGTCTGGCAGGGAGTTGTTCGTCCGTTCGATCCCGCATCGAAAGGGCCGTTCTCGGTAA
This sequence comes from Chthoniobacterales bacterium, assembly GCA_035274845.1. Taxonomy (NCBI): domain Bacteria; kingdom Pseudomonadati; phylum Verrucomicrobiota; class Spartobacteria; order Chthoniobacterales; species Chthoniobacterales bacterium. The sequence continues at coordinate 153,709 of DATENU010000020.1, read as the reverse complement.
AATGCGGGTTCTACCAGAACAACCAGCTGGTCACGACCTATGACGTGGAGCCGAAGGCCGCGGGGCAGTTCAGCGGACCGTTCGAATACGTCGTCATCATCTGCACCTTCACAATAGGATGAGTGCCTCGTACCGACGGATTCTGTTTGCTCTCGCAGCCGGTCTCCTGCCGCTTTGTCTTATCCGGGCCGCGGACTCGATCGGTTCGATTGATTACGACGCCGCGGGCGACCAAGTTCACGTCAGTTCAAACTCAAGCGGTCAGATCCAGATTAAAATTCCGCTCAACCGGCATCCCGTCGGAACCGGTCAATATTCGATGACGGTGGACGGCGAGACCGCCGTCTGGACGTTTCCCAAGGAATCCCTGATTGCGCCGCGCTCCGGGCATTTCGATGTCTTCGCGGCGTCGCAAGCGAAGGTAGCGGCGGTCACGCCAGTTTCGACACCGATCGAAAATCGGACCGAAAAGGTTAAGGCAAATTTTTCAAAACCGATCCTGGAGCGCACTACCACCCTGGCGACCGTGAATGCGAACGGAGTCCAAAAGGCGGAGACCCCGACAGACCAAATAACCGCTGTTTCTTCCCCTCCACCGGCGGCGGATCAGAAACAGGTCGAACTTCAAACAAAGCTGAAGGACTGGAACCTTGACCGATCAATTCCCGAATCGCCGGCATTCACGGCTTTGGGCATCAGTCCGGAAACCGTGACTCGTCCCGCGTCGGTGCGAGAATTCGGAACTGCTTTGCTCAACGGCGTAGATAAAGATGGGAAACTGCAATCCGGTGTGGCCATCGACGTTGCTCCTTACCAAATCCTCGCGGGCCAGGAGACGACCTTGCCGGAATACAAGAATCATCCGCTGACGCGCATTCTTTATAACACCCAGCTTTCGATCGGAACCGCCAAGGCCACGACCGATGACAAGGCGTTGCGACTGGCCGCCGGAGTTAATATTACCCTCTGGGATAACGGCGACCCCAGACTCAACGAGGACATCGCGAATCTTTACACTAAGAATTTTGTCGATCATCGCCCGCCACCGCTCAATCCGTTTGGCCAAGTTCAAGATCAGATGGACGCATATACGAAATCCCTCAACGCTTACGAAAAGGATCTCCAGGCCCGGGTGGCAGAGATTCGAAAGAAGTCCTGGGCGAAAAGCAGTTGGATCGTCGCCGCTGCTCCGACCTGGATCACCGCCACGGGCGATGCCAATGAACTTAAGTGGGACGGAGCGACCGTCTGGAGTTCGTTCGCATACGGGTTCGAAGGAATGCAAGCGTTGGAGAATAAGGCGCAGCTCATCGTCAACGCGCGCTATCGAAACTTCGAGAATGTCGCCGAGCCCTCGGACGCAAAAGTATTCTTTCGCCAGGACACCTTCACCGTCGGAGCCCGGCTCCGTTTTGGTTCGCCGGACTTTAACGCGTCGTTCGAAGGCGCCTATTTCCGGACATGGTCCGACGCGCACGGCAGAGACAGCGCCTATCGGCTCGGCGGTAACATCGAACGGAAAATTGCCGAGAACCTGTGGCTGACTCTTGCTCTCGGCCAGGACTTCGGCGACTCGCCGACAGGCGAACAACTATTTGTAGTCAGCGGGCTACGATTCGGAACGTCCGATAAGCCGCAGCTCACCAGCGGATTCTAGAACGACGAAAGGAATACTCGTGAATTCAAATAACGCCCTCAGTTATGTTGCTCTAAGTCTGCTTCTCGGTGCGATCGGACAGGTCGCCCGAATGGTGATTGGCTTGAAAAAAACTTCTGACGAAGCCCAGGCCAAAAACATCCCGTTCTCAGCCTGTTTCGATGGAAAACAGCTGATGGTAAGTTTGATCCTTGGCGCGGTCGCCGGCGGTCTCGCTTCGATCGCAATGTGGGATAACCCGGTCTTCAACAAGCAAACGGTGATGATTCTGATCACGGCAGGCTACGCCGGGGCCGATTTTATCGAGGGCTTCATGCGCAAAGAATCGGGCGGTCCCAAAACGACTTCCACGCCGGCTGGCCCAACCGGTTCGACGCTCGCGCCGGTCAATCCGTTCGACCACACCTAGAGCAGCGCTCTACGAAAGGGCTGTGGTCAGAGCCGGTTGTATCGTTTCGTTGCATCCGATCGAACTCCTTCCCTCGTTGTACCGGTAAACACCATGGGAAAAGTAACGGGAAAGAAAATCGCGATCCTGGCGGCGGACGGTTTTGAAGAAGTCGAGCTGACGAAGCCGAAGAAAGCGCTGGAAGAGGCGGGCGCGAAGACCAGCGTGGTTTCGATCAAGTCGGGCAAGATCCAGGGAATGAACCACGCCGATAAAGGCGAGACTGTTCCGGTTGATTTGACGTTGGCGGAGGCGAAGCCGGAGGATTTCGACGCGCTCATGATTCCCGGCGGCTTGATGAATCCGGACACGTTGCGTTCGACCGAGGAAGCGCTGGAGTTCGTTCGCCATTTCTTTCGCGAGGGCAAACCGGTCGCCGCGATTTGCCATGGGCCCTGGGTGTTGATCGATGCCGGGGTCGCGCGCGGACGGACCCTTACTTCGTGGCCGGCGATCAAAACCGACGTTCGAAATGCCGGTGGCAACTGGGTCGATAATGAAGTGGTCGTGGATAATGGACTCGTCACCAGCCGAAAGCCGGACGACATTCCTGCCTTCAACGAAAAGATGATCGAAGAGTTTTGCGAAGGGCGCCACGCCGCGAAATCTCCGGCCGCGACTCAGCTGGAAACGTAGCGGGCAAATTGCCTTGCATCGCAGGCGGCGCGTCCTCCAAGTTTTCGATGATCGCGAGATCTGCCCATGACGACCGCCAACAAAATTACCGTGATCCGGATCCTGATGATCCCGGTGTTCGTCACGCTCGCGATCTATTACGGGGGAAGCATCCAGGAAGGTAACCCACAGGATTGGATGCGATTCACCGCCATCGCGGTGTTTTTGCTGGCCGCCATCAGCGACGGCCTCGATGGTTATGTCGCGCGCCGCTACAATCAGCGCAGCTCCCTCGGCATGATCCTCGATCCGATCGCCGACAAGGGCCTCCTCCTCAGCGGAATTATCACCCTTAGCATCAGCAACTGGAGCCAGATCGATCCGCATTACGGGAAGTTTCCCGTCTGGTTTCCCGTGCTCGTGATCACGCGCGACGTGGTGATTCTCGTGGGAAGCGCGGTGCTCCACATTTTGAACGGAACGGTGCGGGTCCGGCCGAGCTGGACCGGAAAAGTGGCGACGGTCCTCCAAATGGCGGCGATCGCCTGGGTGATGTTGCAGCTGCGCGTTCCGCCGCTGCTTTATGTGGTGGTGGCGGCAGGCGTTTTCACCCTGGTTTCTGGCATGATTTACGTTCGCGATGGCGTGCGACAGTTATCGGCCCAGGGCCACGCCAACGCGAAGTTGAGTTGACGCGCGACCGCAGCCAGCAAAGCCATGGACTCCAAATCTGCCACGGACAGCGTGGGCACCGTCGCCATCGTGGGAAGGCCCAACGTCGGCAAGTCGGCGCTCTTCAACCGCCTCGCCGGCCGCAACATCGCCATCGTTCACGATCAGCCGGGCATTACCCGCGATCGCCTGGCCGCGCCCTGCCGGAAGGGCCACAGGCCGTTTACGGTGTGGGATACGGGCGGAATTGGCGGCGCGGGGGAAACCGAATTGACGGCGCCGGTGCGCGCCGCAGCCGACACCGCGATGCGGGAGAGCGACGTGATTCTCTTTGTCGTGGACGCGCAGGACGGACTCACCCCGATCGACCAGGAACTGGCGCGGCTCCTTCGGAAATCGAAAAGACCGGTCGTTCTCGTCGTCAATAAGATCGATCACGAAAAGCACGAGAACCTGGAAACGGATTTCCTTCGCCTGGGTTTTGACACGACCATTCCCATCAGCGCCGCCCACGGCCGCGGCATCTCTGGCCTTCTGGAAACAATCGACTCGCTCCTTCCCGCGTCGCCTGCCTCTCCAATCGAAAATCGAAATTCGAAAATCGAAAATCCGATCGCTCTCGCGATTGTCGGTCGGCCGAACGCCGGCAAGTCGTCGCTGATCAATTCCATCCTGCGCGACGAACGCACGATCGTCAGCAATTTGCCCGGGACCACCCGCGACGCCGTCGACGTTTTTTACGAACGCGAGGGTGAGAAGTTTCTCCTCATCGACACCGCCGGGATGCGTCCCCGGAGCAAGCACTCGACTTCCGTCGAGGTCTTCAGTGTGATGCGCGCCGAACGCACAATCCGGCGCGCGGACCTCTGCGTGCTCGTGATCGATCTGACCAGCGGCGTGACCGGCCAGGACAAGAAGATCGCCGGTCTGATTCAGAAGGCGGAAAAGCCCTGTTTGATTGTCCTCAACAAATGGGACCAGGTGAAACCGCCACGGGGCGCGAAAGCAGCGATCGATCAAATCGTCGCGGGGTCCCGCGAAGATCTTTTCTTTCTCGAGTATGCCCCGGTGCTGGTGGCCTCCGCCTTGACCGGCGAAAACGTCGATCAACTTTTTCGCCTTATCACGCGGGTTCGGCGCGCTGCCGGCAAGCGCATCGGAACGGGCGTCCTGAACCGGCTGTTGCGCGCGGCTTTCGAAGAAAATCCACCGCCGATGATCGGGACCCGGCGCTTGAAACTGTTTTATGCCGCCCAGGCCCGGGGCGAAGATGACGCGACGCTCGAGGCGCTTAAGTTTGTTCTGTTCGTAAATCAACCGGGCCTTCTCAGCGATACCTACGCGCGCTATCTCGAGCGCCGGATCCGCGCCGCCGAACCCTACCCAGGATTGCCCCTTCTTCTGAGCTGTCGCGCAAGGAGCGAATCTGGAAGCGGCCTGCCCTCAGGCCGCTAGGACTTCGGCGCGCCAATCTTGCGTCCTCGGAGGGAAGCTCTTCCGCGCGTCCAGGTTCCAAGCGCGGGTAGATGCTCGAATACGGACCTTGGTCAATGCCCAAGCGCCTCCAGGTTGTTTTTCACCAGCGCGGCGCGACTTGAGTACTGGTCGGGGTCCCTTTTCGCAAATCTCGTGTAGATGTCCAAGGCCTCAATGAAAGCCTTGCGTGCCTCCTCCTTTCGATTCTGATCGCGGCGCAGATTGCCAAGATTGTTCAGCGTCATCGCCACATCCGGCAGATAAGTGTCGGGGTTCTTCTCCGCTAGCGCGCGATAGCTCTTGAGCGCTTCTTCGTAGGCCTTGCGCGCCTCCTCCATCCGATTCTGGTCGCGGTCCAGAACGCCGAGATTGTTCAGCGTCATCGCCACATCCGGCAGATAGGTATCGGGGTTCTTCTCCGCCAGTGCGCGGTAGCTCCTGAGCGATTCTTCGTAGGCCTTGCGCGCCTCCTCCATCCGGTTCTGGGCGCGGTGCAGAACGCCGAGATTGTTCAGCGTGTTCGCCACATACGGCAGATAGGTATCGGGGTTCTTCTCCGCCAGTGCGCGGCGAATCTTGAGCGATTCTTCGTAGGCTTTGCGCGCCTCCTCCATCCGATTCTGGTCACGGTGCAGGACGCCGAGATTGTTCAGCGTCTTCGCCACATCCGGCAGATACGTATCGGGGTTCTTCTTCGCCAGCGCGCGGCCAATCTTGAGCGATTCTTCGTAGGTCTTGCGCGCCTCCTCCATCCGATTCTGGTCGCTGTGCAGGTTGCCGAGATTGTTCAGCGTCATCGCCACATCCGGCAGATAGGCATCGGGGTTCTTCTCCGCCAGTGCGCGGTAGCTCCTGAGCGATTCTTCGTAGGCATTGCGCGCCTCCTCCATCCGATTCTGGGCGCGGTGCAGAACGCCGAGATTGTTCAGCGTCATCGCTACATCCGGGAGATAGGTATCGGAGTTCTTCTCCGCCAGTGCGCGGTAGCTCTTGAGCGCTTCTTCATAGGCCTTGCGCGCCTCCTCCATCCGATTCTGGTCGCTGTGCAGAACGCCGAGATTGTTCAGCGTGTTCGCTACATCCGGGAGATAGGTATCGGGGTTCTTCTCCGCCAGTGCGCGGCGAATCTTGAGCGATTCTTCGTAGGCCTTGCGCGCCTCCTCCATCCGATTCTGCTCGCGGTGTAGGACGCCGAGATTGTTCAGCGTCTTCGCCACGTCCGGGAGATAGGTATCGGGGTTCTTCTCCGCCAGCGCACGGCGAATCTTAAGCGATTCTTCGTGGGCCTTGCGCGCCTCCTCCATCCGATTCTGGGCGCGGTGCAGAACGCCGAGATTGTTCAGCGTCATCGCCACCTTCGAGACAGTCTCCTGTCGCTGCGCAATACCAAGGGCGCGCGCGTAGGCTTCATTCGCTTTGTCGAAGCGGTTTAGCTCGTGGTTAAACAGAGCAAACGCGAAATTCGCCTCAAAGCTTTCCGGGGCGGCAGAAAGCGCACTGGCATGCGTGTCCTCAGCCTCTTTGAAACGGAACTGCGTAGTGAGAAGTTGCGCTTTGAGTAGCCATGCTTGGACCAGCTCGGCGAGCTGCTTGTCGGCTTCTTCTCTTTTCTTAGCGACAGCGGTCGTCGCACGGCGCAGCTTCTCCTCATCGAGGACGTTGAGCGCTCGGTCGATCTTTCCTTCGAGGAAGAGCCGCATCGCTTCGCGATAAAGCTGCGAGCTTTCTTCCGGGTTAACCTTAGCGAGTTGCTCAGCCGTGGTCTGGGCTGCGGCAATCGCTCGATGACGCTCTTGGGCGAGCCGTGAAAGCGCTTCAACGTTCTCGTGCTGCTGTTCCTGCAGCTTCGCCAGCTCCTCTTCATACCGTTGGCGGATCGCTTCGAGGGACTTCAAGCGATAGAAGCGGCTTGCCATCTCTTCACGAACCCCTTCTTTGCAGAGGAGAATGGTCAACGGAGTAGCGTCAGGATTTGCGGGAAGCGCCTGTTCCAATTGGACGTCGTTGACGACGACGTGCCCACTTTTCTTAACGACGACGCGAACCCTGTCCCCTGGATGAAAACTCGGGAATTCCAGAGCGAAGGCGCCGTTGCTATGCGACACGGTCGGGTTACCTCCACTGGCAGCGCTGATTTCAACATTCTCCAGAGGCGGGCCGCCAAGCTCATTCTCGATGACGATGCCTTTAAGCACAGCGCCTTCCGCCGTAGCCGCCGTGAGCAAAAGAAATCCGAGGTACAAACGGCGGTACACCGTCTTCATGGCGCAGCTGTGAGAACGACCGTAATTTCATTTTTCCCCGCAGTGACTATGTGACTGGTGGGCTTATAGCCACTGGCAGTGGTGTACAACTCTAGCTCCGGCTTCACGCGCGGACCTGGAAGCGCAAACTCGAATCGTCCTGCGGCGTCGCTGGTCGCTGAGATACCAGCGATTGACAGGCTCGCGCCTGGGATCGGGTTACCGTCTCGGTCTTGCACACGTCCCGAGATCACAGCTGATTTCTTGCGAACGGGGAGGTAGATGCGCGAGCTATCAAGTCGCTGCATCTCGCCCGGTTTGACTGGCTCGTACGAATCAGACTCAACCGACGCAAGTACTGGCTGTCCGCGAAACGCTGCGGGAACGGCAGGAAAATAGGCCTGTCCATTCTCGCCGATTGGTTCGCGCCGCCGGTCAGGTCCCAGGTCCAGGACGACGTGTCCGGAGTTTCGCAGTGCCACATCCTGTCGGCCAGCATCTCCGTGCACAAAGACGGTGAGAGGAAATGTGTCCGGACTCTTCACGAGAACAAAGCCGCCGATGACCACAAGCGCGAAGCCGACCACCGGACCGCCAAGTTCGAGAACGCCGTTGAAGTACCGCCCGCGAAACCGAGCGTACGACTTCAGAACTCCGAACAGAAATGCGGCAGCGCTGAGGCCGAGCGGCAGCAAAACGATGTAATAGAGATTCCCAGTAAGCCCGAGAGAAACTAACCGGTCCGCTTTCCATACCATGAGCCCGAGCAGAGCTACGCCGCACGCGAAGCTAACCAGCGCAATCAGCGCATACAGGATGATTGCCGCGTCCCAGCGCGCCGTGATCGAGCCCGGCTGCGCTTGAGGAGAATGCGCTTGGCGCGAGGCGCGTTTCTGAGGAGTCATACTGCGAGCGCGATTCTGCCTAATCGCCTCGTCGAAATTCAAGCTTTCTCGTCAGGTTCCAATTGACTAATCGCTGCGCCGCCCATGCCAAGCCGGCAGAAATCAGGGGCGCAAGGGAGCACGTCCCGTCAGGCTGAGTTTGATCGAACGATCTTCCCGCCGTACCTGTCTCACTCTTCTTATGAAATCGACGCAGGAAATCACGCAGCAGGTTCAGGAATTAGGCCAATGGATTTCACCGCTGCGCGAGCAAATCGGTCACGTCGTGATCGGCCAGAAATACCTGGTTGACCGGCTTTTGCTCGGTTTGCTCGCCAACGGCCATATCCTGCTCGAAGGCGTTCCCGGCCTGGCCAAGACCCTCACCGTCAAGACGATGGCCGCCTGCATTCAAACCGGTTTCCAGCGTCTCCAATTTACTCCCGACCTGTTGCCCGCGGATTTGATCGGCACCCTCATTTACAATCCGCGCACCGGCGAGTTTACGACCAAGCTCGGACCGCTCTTTTCGAACCTGATCCTGGCCGACGAAATCAACCGCGCGCCGGCCAAAGTCCAAAGCGCGCTGCTGGAGGCAATGCAGGAGCGTCAGGTGACCATCGGAGAAACGACGTATCCACTTTCCGATCCCTTTCTGGTCCTCGCGACGCAGAATCCGCTCGAACAGGAGGGAACCTATCAACTCCCGGAAGCGCAACTCGACCGCTTCATGCTGAAATTGCACATCGGATATCCGCACAAGACCGAGGAACGCCTGATTCTGGATTTGATGGCGACGTCCGCACCGAACCTGAACGTCACACCGGTAGTCGATCCGCAACAGATTATCGCCGCGCGTTCGGTGGTGAACGAAATCTACATCGACGACCGGGTGAAGGACTACATCGTGGACGTTGTCTGGGCGACGCGAGACCCGGCTTCCTACAACTTGAAATTGGAAGGGCTGATTCGTTACGGGGCCTCACCGCGCGCCACCATTTACCTGGCGCTGGCGGCCCGCGCGCACGCCTTCCTGAACGGCCGCGGCTACGTCACCCCGCAGGACGTGAAGAGCATCGGCACCGATGTCCTGCGGCATCGCATTATCGTCAGTTACGAAGCCGAAGCCGAGACGATTACGAGCGAGACGATCGTCGATCGCATTTTCGCGGGATTGCCGGTGCCGTGAGCAGGGGCGTGAACATGGGTCCCTCGACTGCTCCCGCCAAAGCGGGATCCGCTCGCGATGACGACAAAAAGACGCCGGCGGAGATTCTAAAGAAAATCCGAGCGCTCGAAATCAAGACCAAGGGCCTCGTCCAGACCATCTTCGCGGGCGATTACCACAGCGTCTTCAAAGGTCGCGGAATGAACTTCGAGGACGTCCGGGAATATCAACCGGGGGACGAAATTCGCGCGATCGATTGGAACGTGACGGCGCGCCTCGGGACCGCGTTCGTGAAAAAGTTCACGGAAGAACGCGAGCTGACAGTCGTCCTGGTGGTGGACGTGAGTGCGTCTGGAAATTTCGGCAGCGTCTCCCAGTCAAAACGCGAGCTGGCCGCGGAGGTCGCCTGCCTGCTCGCCTTCAGCGCGATTCGAAACAACGACAAGGTCGGTCTTCTCCTTTTCAGCGATCGGGTGGAGCTCTTTATCCCGCCGAAAAAAGGGCGGTCGCACACTCTGCGCATCATCCGCGAAATCCTGTTCTTCCAACCGAAGGGACGCGGAACCGCCCCTTCCCTGGCGCTGGATTATCTGAACAAGGTCGTGACCCGGCGCGCCGTGGTTTTCTTTGTCTCCGATTTTCAAGCGGGCGATTTTTCGCGCGAACTCGCCGTGAGCGGGCGACGGCATGATTTCATCGCCGTCCATATCCAGGATCAGCGGGAAGAGCAGCTGCCCAACGTGGGAATAATTACCCTTGAGGACGCCGAAACCGGCGAACAAATCGAGATCAATACCGCGGATCGCGCCACGCGCGCGCGCTTCAATGCGATGGCCGAGACCCGCCGCGCCGATCTCAATCATCTTCTCCGGCGCAATCATATCGACGCGATCTCACTCCGGACGGGAGAGAATTATCTGCCGGCCCTGCGGTCATTTTTCAAACAACGAGAGCGCCGGCTGGCGGTTAGATAAGGGATGTTTTTCGCTGCCGCTGACATTCACGAGATTGCGCCACCGGTTGATTACTCACTGGTGCCGCCCTGGGTCGTCTTCGGCGGCATCATTCTCGGTCTTGTTCTTCTCGGCCTGATGGGCTGGTGGATCCGAAAACGTTTATTGCGTCCCAAGCCCCAACCGTCAGCGCGCGACCGCGCCCTCCAAAACCTCGACCGCATCGGCCGCGAAATGGAATCAATGACGCCGTACCAATTCAGTATCCGCGTCTCGGACATTTTGCGGAGCTACGTAACGGAACAATACGCTTTGCCGGTGACTCGCCAGACCTCGGTCGAGTTCCTTACCGCGATCGCAAAAGCCTCGCCGTTTTCCGAGGATGAAAAGTCATTGCTGGAGGATTTTCTCAACCGCTGCGACTTGATCAAGTTCGCTCGCTACGACGCCACGCTCGAAGACGGGAGACTGCTTTTGGAAGAGGCAACCCGGTTTGTCCAAGGAGGAAAACTTGAGCCTGCCTGATTGGTTCCCGGCCAACTCCGCCCTCACGTTTGCCCAGCCGTGGCTGCTCCTGCTCCTGGCAGCGATTCCCCTGCTGGCTTATTGGCGAGGCAAGAGCGGACCCGCCGCGGCGTTGACCTTTTCGTCAACCGCGGCACTTCGTTCGCTCGGAAAAACCAGCGCGGCCCGCGCGGGACAATTTCTGCGCGCCCTTTTGCTGCTCAGCCTCGCGCTCTTCGCGATTGCGATGGCTCGCCCGCAGCTGGGGAAAAGCCTTACTCAGGTCGAAGCAAGCGGGATCGACATCATGGTGGTCCTCGACGTCTCCGGGTCGATGCTGACCAAGGATTTTACGATTGGCGGCGACTCGGCCACGCGGATCGACGCGATCCGGGAAGTCACGCGCAAGTTCGTCGAGGGCCGGCCTAACGACCGCATTGGCATTATTGCCTTCGCGGGCCGGCCTTATGTGGTCAGCCCGATGACGCTGGACCACGATTGGCTGCTGAAGAATCTCGAGCGGATCAAGATTGGCCTGGTGGAGGATGGAACGGCCATCGGTTCGGGAATGGCGGCCGCGGCCAATCGACTGAACGACAAACGGTCGAAGAGCCGGGTGATCGTGCTTCTGACCGACGGCGAAAATAATACCGGGAAGATTCCGCCCAATACCGCGGCCGAGGCCATCAAGGCGCTGAAGATTCACTTCTACGCAATCGGCGCCGGCATTAACGGAGTGGCGCCGACGCCGGTGTTCAACCCTCAAAATGGCAAACCGATGACCGACATGTTCGGCAACGTTGTTTATCAGAATCAGCGGGTCCATTTCAACGAAGCCGGTTTGAAGGAGGTGAGCAGGATCGCCGATGGCCAATTCTTCCGGGCGACGGACACGAAATCGCTGGAACAGATTTTTGGCGATATCGACAAGTTGGAGAAGACGACGGTCTCCGTGAAGAAATACCAGCAATACAACGACCTGTTTCCGGCCTTCATCATGGCCGGGCTTGGCCTGCTGATCGCGCAACTGGTGTTGTCCCAGACGATTTGGAAGAAATTGCCGTGAGAATTTTATCCGACCAACCGATGGAGCCGGCCTGCCCTCAGGCCGGAGGGAGCGGGTGGACCGTATGAGCTTCGGCGCGCCACAATGGTTCTGGGCTCTGCTCGTCGTCCCATTTTTAGCGATCATTTTCGCTCGCGGCGAACGGCGGGCCGTGGTCCGGCTCCGCGAGTTCGTGTCGGAGCGGCTGCTGCCCGATCTCGCCCGCACGGTGGACCGGCGGCGCCGCAAGCTTCGCTTTGCTCTCGTCCTGCTGGGGGTTGCTTTCCTGGTCACGGCGCTGGCGGAACCGCGCTGGGGTTACATTTACGAGGATGTTAAGCGCAAGGGCCTGGACCTGATCTTCGCCGCCGACACGTCGCGCAGCATGCTTTCGAACGACGTGCCTCCGAGCCGTCTCCAGCGGGTGAAACTGGCGATGCAGGATCTGCTCAACGAACTCCAGGGCGATCGCGTCGGCCTGGTGGCCTTCGCGGGACGCAGCTTTCTCCAGGCGCCGCTGACAATTGATTACAGCGCCGCGGTCGAGGCGATCAACGATCTCGATACGAATACAATTCCGGAAGGCGGAACAAACATTTCGGCCGCGATCGACCTGGCGGTGGGAACGTTCGGGAAAAGTGCGATCGGCAATCGCGCGATGATTATTTTCACTGACGGCGAAGAATTGAGCGGCGACGCGGTCAAGACGGCCAGGAGCGCCGCCGATGCGGGAGTGCGGATCTTCACGGTCGGAGTGGGCACGCCGGAAGGCTCGCTCATTCCGATTAACGGCGAGGGCGGAGGGAACGCGTTCGTCAAAGACAGCAACGGACAGGTCGTCAAATCCAGACTGGACGAAAGCCGCCTCAAGGAAATCGCGGAGGCCACGGGCGGCTTCTATATTCACCTGGAAGATGGGCCGCGAACGATGAAGACGCTCTTCAGCGAGGGATTAGCGAAGATGCAGACGGGCGAGATTGACGACCGGATGTCGCGGCGACCGATCGAGCGATATCAATGGCCGCTTGCCGCCGCGCTCATTGCTCTAACGCTTTCTTACCTGGTGCGAGAACGAAAACGAGTGCGGGCGCCGTCGGTTTCCCGAGTGGAGCCCAAGCGAGCGCTAGCGGCAGCGGCGCTCTTGCTGATCCTCGCTGGGACATCCCTGGCCGCGTCGCCGGGCCTGGACGCATACCGTAACGACAAATACACCGAGGCCTACCAGGAATTTGAGAAGACGCTAAAAGAACATCCGAACACCCACGCGGCCGACAAAATTGAGTTCGATGCCGGGGCGGCCGCCTACAAAATGGGGGACTTCAACAAAGCCCTGGAGTGGTTCAGTCGCTCGTTGCTTTCCAAAGACAAAACGCTCCAGGAGAAAAGCCATTATAACATCGGCCGGACTTTGGAAGAGCGTGCGGATCGCGCGCAATCGAATGAGAAGGCTCTGGGGGACTTGCAGAATGCGCAGTCGCATTACGAGGAGGCGCTCAAAATTGATCCGAAGGATGAACGGGCGAAGGCCAATCTGGAGGAAGTAAAAAAGAAGATTGAGCGCCTGAAACAAGAGCCTCCGAAAAAACCGTCGCCTCCTCCCCAATCCCAGAAAGACAAGCAGCAGAAAGATCAACCGAAGGACCAACAGCAGAAAGATCAGCAACAAAAGGATCAGCAACAGAAAGACGAGCAAAAGAAGCAGGATCAACAGAACCAACAGGACCAGCAGAAATCCGAAAAGAGCGAAGACAAAAACAAGAAAGAAGAACCCAAAGCGGGCGAGACGCCTTCGCCGTCACCGGGTGGCGATCGGCAGCAGCAACAACAGGAGCAGAATCAAGCCAGCCCGTCCCCCTCAGCCGGCCAGGGCAAAGGCGAAGGTCAAGAGAAAGACCAGAAATCACCTTCGGGCGATGACCAGAACGCCTCTCCGTCGCCCTCGGAGTCGGCTTCCCCTTCCCCCAACGAGTCGGGATCACCCTCTCCGTCGCCGGGCGCCGGAGATGAAACCCAACCGAACGCTTCGCCTTCCGCGAGCGCCAGCGCCTCGCCGCAAAAGAAACTATCCGGCGATGTAAAGGGAGCAGGCGAAGAAAAGCCAAATCAACCGCCCCAGACCGCCGAGGCCGCGCCCGCCGAGCCGGAGAAAGAAGGCCAGATGAGCGAGAAACAAGCGCAGCTCTTATTGCAATCGATGAAAGACGAAGAGCAACGGGTCCAGCTCGATGAACGCAAGGCTGCGCGCCGTGTCTATAAGGACTGGTAAGGTACCGGAAATGAGAGACGCCCGATGGATTCCCCTTCCCGCTGCGACACGGCTGGCGCTTGTGGCGCTCCTGGCGTTTCTTCCGCTGGCCCATCTTCTGGCGGCGTCCGCGAGCGTCACGGCGGTCCTGACCAATTCGGAGACGGTTGTAGGCCAGCCGGTGCAGCTTCAAATCAAAGTCAGTGGCTCGGCCAGCGCGAGACCGCCTGGCGAAATATCGGTGGACGGGCTCGACATTCGTTTTAGCGGACAGTCGCAGCTGCTCGAGGGCCGCAATTTTCAGTTCACTTACAGTTACATCTACAATTACACGGTCATGCCGACGAAGGCGGGCACGTTCAAGATTCCGCCGCTCACCGTCCAGGCCGGCGGAGAATCTTTTCGCACTCCGGAGCTTTCCTTGCAGGTGGCGGACGCCTCCGCGCAGTCTCCCCGGTCGAATCGCTCTGGCGGGTCGATTGATCCAAGCAAGATCGCGTTTGTGGAGCTCACCCTGAGCAAGACGACCGCTTATGTTGGCGAGATGATTCCGGCGGTAGTACGGCTGGGATTCAACGTCCGCACCCCGGTGGAATCGCTCGGCAATGGGGTCGAAATCACGGGCCAGGGATTCACCGCCCAAAAAATGCGCGAGCCCAGGCAAACCATCGAAACGATTGGTGGAAAAACGTATCAGACGTTCACCTTCAAGACCGCGCTCTCCCCGGCACGAAGCGGGAAGATTGAGATCGGTCCGGTGCAGCTTAATCCGGTTGTGCGAATTCCCCGGACGCCCGCACGCAATCCAAACATGCCGCGCGATCTCTTCGATTTGAACGACCCGTTCATGGACAATTTTTTTCGCGATCCCATGTTCACGCCGAGCACGCCCACGGAAATAAAACTGAAAAGCGAAGCCGTCACCCTGGAGGTGAAAGCATTGCCGCCCGGGGCTCCGCCGGATTTTGGAGGAGCGGTCGGTAATTTTACCATGACGACGGACGCCAAGCCGAAGGCCGCCCAGGTGGGCGATCCTTTCACGATCACGGCCAAGATCACTGGCCGGGGGAATTTCGACCGGGTGACGGGCCCGAGCTTCGAAGACGAGAAGGGCTGGCACAAATATCCGCCCTCGTCCGAATTCAAGCAGGATGACGACATTGGGATCAGCGGGATAAAAACCTTTGAGACGGTCCTTAGCGCGAACGAGCGAAAAGACAAAATCCCGGCTCAGCTTTTCAGTTATTTCGATCCGGTGAAGGAGCAGTACGTCACCCTGCGGGGAGAAGCGATCCCGGTTCGGGTGGAAGGGGGAGCCGCTCCAGCCCCGGCGCCGTCCAGCCCCGCCAACCAGGCGCCTGCCTCAACTCCGGCCACGGCCACCGCACCGGCGCCGAGTCCAAAACCACAGGGGATCCTCAATCAAATCACCGAGCTTCCGGCGGAGCCGCAATCGTTTACTCCCCTTTTCGCGCGCCGATCGTTCTGGCTGGCGCAATTGGTCCCGTTGCTTTTCCTGCTCGGATTTGTCGGCTGGAAAATGCGCCAGGCGCATTTGGGTAATCGCGACGCTCAGCGCCGGGAGGCTTTGCAATCCGAGGCCACTGCGCTCCAGCGAAGTTTGCGCGGAGAAGATGTGCCGCCGCAGGAATATTTCTCGAGAGCATCACGGGCAGTGCAGTTGAAGACGGCCCTGGCGCGAGGGGTCGACCCGAATTTGGTCGATGCCGAGACGGCTGCAGCCGCATTCCGCGCGGATGAAGACACGCGGCGGCGGCTCCAACGTTTGTTCGAAAAAAGCGATGAAGCCCGCTACAGCGGCGGACAAAACGGCATTCGTCTGCTCCCGCCGGAGACCCGGCAAGAAGTCCTCGAATTGATCGAGAATTTGCGCGCATGAAGAAGCGAATCGGTTCATGGATTAGCCTGGGGGCTTTGGCGGTGTTCTGCCTGGGGGCAACTGGAACACGGGGCGAAGCAGATCCGACCTTTACCAAGGCCAACCAGGCCTTTGCGGAAGGCCGTTTCCAGGAAGCCGTCGACGGCTATCAGAATGTCGTCCGATCCGGCCGCTGGAGCGCGAACCTGTTTTACGATTTGGGCAACGCCTGGTTCCGAGCCGGAAATTTCGGCCAGGCAATTCTGAACTACGAACGGGCCCTGGCACTGGATGCGCACCATCCGGAAGCGGAAGCGAACCTGCTTCTGGCGCGCGAAGAAGCGCGCGCGCTGGAATTGAAAAAGAATTGGATCGATCGATATCTCGAGCCAGGAACGACGACGCAATACTCGATCGCCGCGTCTCTTGGGCTTTGGTTCGCCCTTTTCTTCGCGACGCGTTTGTCTCTTTCGGGCCGGCGCTCTGCCGGCAAGGTGGCCTTGCTGGCCTTGTCGATTCTGGTCTCGAGCGGCGCATGCTTTGCCCTCTACAGGATGGAGACCGGACCGAGAGGAAACGCCTTCGCGATTGTGACTGGAAAAAATATCGAAGCGCGCCTGGCGACCGCCGACAGCGCCAGCAGTGTCCTGGCGTTGCCGCCCGGCAGCGAGATCAAGATCTTGAGCGAACGCGGCGATTGGATTTACGCTGCGTTGCCGAATGATCTGCGGGGCTGGATTCCCGCCAAGAGCGCCGAGCGGGTCCGCCTCTAACGTCAATCCGAGCTTCGCTCCGGATGACAAGCAGCCGAATGTCCGCATCTTGAGAAGCGATGAAGGCGGAAATGGACATCGGAACGGACAAGAAGGCGTTCCAGATAAATCTCGACGCGAAGAAATACGGCACGTTCGCGGAAATCGGGGCCGGCCAGGAAGTCGCCCGCCGATTCTTCCATGTGGGCGGCGCGGCGGGAACGGTCGCCAAGACGATGTCCGCCTACGACATGACTTTCAGCGATGCCATTTACGGCACGGCCGACCGTTACGTGAGCCGGAATCGCCTCCAGACCATGCTGGATCACGAGTACGATTTGTTGATCGAGCGTCTCAACGAAAAGCTCGGCGGTTTCCGCACCTTTTTCGTTTTCGCGGACACCGTGGCCGCGCGCAGTTTCAAACAGCACAACGAGTCCCACGGCTGGCTCGGGGTCCGGTTTCAGCAAGAGCCTCGCGGGGAACCGAGCCAGATTATCATCCACGTCCGGATGCTGGATGAATCGAACGTCGATCAGCAGGAAGCGCTCGGGATCATCGGCGTCAATCTTCTCTTTGGCGCCTTCTATCATCCGCAGCCGGAGAAGCTGATTGCCTCGCTCCAGGAAAACCTGGCGCCCAATCGAATGCAGATCGACCTGATCAAATTCTCCGGGCCCGCCTATGCCGCAGTCGACAACCGTTTGATGAGCCTTCAGCTCGTCAGCCAGGGATTGACCGACGCAGTTATTTTCACCGCGAATGGCGAGATGGTTCAGGCGGCGGACATCCTCCACAAGAAGGCGATCCTGGTGGAGCGCGGCAGTTTTCGGCCAGTCACCTGTGCGACGAATGACATGCTGAACGGCGCGCGGAGCGCCTTTCTCAAACATTCTGCCTGCTCGGAAAGCGATCTGGTTGTCCTAATGGAAATGACCCTCGAAAATCTGCTGTCCGAAGGCCAGCTCAACCACGCCGACTTCCTCGCCCGGGTGGATATCCTGGGAGCGCTCGGCCGAACCGTCATGATCTCAAAATTCGGCGAATATTTCCGGCTGGCCTCGTACCTGGCGCGTTACACGAACCGGGTGATTGGCCTCGTCATGGGTTTGCCGAGCCTGATGGAAATTTTTGACGAAAAATATTATCTCAACCTCGAAGGCGGGATCCTGGAAGCGCTCGGCCGCATGTTTAAGAGCGGGCTAAAGCTTTATGTTTATCCGATGATCGACGAGACCACCGGCGCGCCGGTGACGGCCCGGAAACTCGAGGTCGCGCCCAATCTGCGATCGCTCTATCGCTACCTGATCGACAACGAATTCATCGAGGAAATCACCGATTATAACCCGGAGTTTCTGCGCATTTATCCGCCGGACGCGCTCGTCAAATTGCAGTCCGGCGACCCAGCCTGGGAACGGATGGTGCCGCCGGAGGTAACGAAAATCATCAAAGAACGGCAATTCTTCGGATATCGCGCTTTTTCAGCTAATTAGCGCCATAATTTCCTGCTTTGGCCACTCCCCCGAAGCGGTATTTTCGCGGTAGAAAAGGGCGTTTGTCGGCACGGTTCCCGCTTTAGACAGGAATACCACCATGGCGCGGCGCGGAAACTCTGTCTTTGGCATCGATCTCGGAAAGCACATTTTCAAAGGAGTCTTGCTCCAGCGAAAAGGTGACGAACGATTTGTCCTGACGAGCTACGCTTCCCGGGAGGTCCCGGAAGAACTCAACACCCCGGAACAACTCGCCCAGCAGCTGAAGCTCTTGTTAAAGGATCTCGGCGGGAGCGCCAAAGGATGCGCCATCGCCGTCTCCGATCCCGGATCCCTGCTTCGCATTATCGAGCAGCCGAATACGCCCATTGACCTGCTCCGGAACGCCCTCCGCCTCAATGGCCTCGCGGTCCTGAACCAGGAATGCAAGGATTTCGTCCTCGATTGCGCCCCAGTCGTGGCAGAAGGGCCAAACGGTAACGGAACAAATGGCCATGTTGCGACCGACGCGATTGCCAGCGCTAACGGGGTCGAAAAGACGAAATATCTGGTCGGCGGAATGTTGCGCCCGACCGTGAAACAAATTTCCGAGGCGTGCAGCAAGACGCGGGTCGCAGCCGATATCCTTCAACTGGCGCCGGTCTGCTCGTTCAATGCCTTCGAGTTTGCCTATCCCGAGACTTTCGCGAAAGACGCCTTCCTCCTCCTCGACATGGGCCATCTCCAAAGCACGGTCCTGATCGGCAGCAAGAAGGAACTCGTTCTGGTTCGCAGCATCGATTATGGCGGCAAGGCATTAATTCAGGCTTTGACGGCAGACGGCGCGCTCGACGCCAATGCCGCGCGGCTCATGATGCAGGAAGGCGACGCCGGAATGGCGGATATTTGCCGCGCGTCGCTCGCCCGCCTGGCCACTGAAGTCCGTAATTCAATCGGCTTCTTTGAAGGGCAGCACGAGCAGAACATCCATCGCATTTTTGTTTCCGGCGGCCTCGCCCGCACCGAAACGATCCTGCAAACCCTGAGCGATGAGCTGGGATTGCCCTGTGAAATCTGGGACCCGCTCGAGACCTGCGAAGTGGCGTTGCCACCGGAGAAGCGACAGGCCCTGCCGGATGAATTTGTCTCTCTCAATGTCGCCTGCGGGGCCGCGTTCGAATACCTGAGAAACTAAGGCGCGCGCATGGCACTTCACCTCAACCTCCTCCACGAGGAAATCCTCGAACAACGGCAGCGCCAGCGCGACCCGCTCAAGATCGGGATGATGGTGCTCGGAGCCCTCGGCGCGCTCATGCTCGTGTATTACATGTGGAACGCCTACAAGACGCTGGAAATCCGAAACCGGCTCGGGCAAGCCCAGCGCGATTGGGCCAAAGTGGAGCCTAAAGTCACCGCCGCCCAGAAACGTTCGGCGGAATTGAACAGCATCATCAGCACGACCAAGGTGCTCGATGGAATTATCGACGGCCGCTTTTACTGGGGTCCGTTCCTGGAAAAACTTTCGCGCTGCGTCGCGCTCAACGCCCAATTAACAAACATCGACGGCACTGTTCTCGAAGACAACAAGGTCAGCGTTACCATTGAAGGACTCGCCGCCGGACGGGAACCGCGGGCGGCCGCGGAAGAACTTCGCCAGCTCCTCCTGGAACAGCTCGGCCAGGGCTACAACGAGACGAAAGTGGAATTCAAAACGCTGGAGGACCTCGACACCATTGTGAACATCGGAGGGTCTAATCTGGGCATGGCCCATTTCGGGTTGAGCGTAACTTTCACCACCGGCACGACCAAGCCGGCGCCACCCCCGCGAGCCCGCGCACCAAGGCCATGAAAAAGGTAAAACTTACCAAGGACCAGATCCAGAAACTGGCGCTCAGCACGATCGGCTTTTTCGTGCTCCTCTATGTTTATTTCAGTTTCTTCCTCGGGCCCCTGAACACCAGCCGCGATACGATGCTTGCGACGATTGATGATGTTCAGAACAAGATCGCCAACTCCAAGAACGAAATGGCCAAGACGACCAATCTTGAAAGGCAGGCGACCAACGCCACGACTCGCTTTGCCGCACTGAAAGCCCTGAGCCCGGAAGGCGCTCCCATCGCCTGGTTTCCGCCGCGGATGAAAGCATTCTTCGCAAACCAGGAGATCGACAAGGCCACTGCCCGCCTCGAGAACAGCGTTGCCTACAAGGAGGCCGATCTCTCCGGCTGGATGCGTTACAACTGGGCCATCGACTTGCCTCAAACTGATTTCTCAACGCTGGGCAAGGCCGTCGCGGCCCTGGAAAACGGTGAGCCGCTTCTCTCCGTGATGCGCATCACCATTCGCGCGACTCCGGAAGATCCGCAGTTCCAGCAGGTGAACCTCAACGTGAGCACAGCGCTTTTGAAACGATGAAACTCACCTCCACGATCCTGATCCTGGCCTCGCTTGCCCTGGTTCGGGCCGCCAGCGCGGAAGAAAACGCCCCCGTCATTGAATTGAAAAACAAGTCTTCCTTTACGATGGATGCAAGCGGCCGGAATCCCTTTTGGCCGATTGGCTGGAAACCGGTGGCCCGGGCCCAGACCAGCGAACACACCGGCCCGGATATTTCTCCGTCAGCCTTCCTGGTCAGCTCCATCACGCTGGATCAGGGCGCGCGCTACGCCATCATCAACGGAAAAGTGATGCAGGAAGGGCAGCAGTTTGGCCTACAGCTGGGCAACCAGACTTACCAGCTCACGGTCAAAGCCATCGAAGACGGCCGGGTAATCCTGGCGCGGCGCGACCAGGAAATCATAGTCCCGCTCCGGCGCAAGTAAGGGGGGACCACGCCCTGCCCGGGATCAAACGCCCGGTGATTCAACCCGCGAGAGCGGCACAAACTCGCTCTCCTGCAAAACGATTCGTTTTGAGCCGCGGAGAAGTTTCCACCATTCCCACGCACTCCCAGCGGCAATCAGGATGACCAGGGTCACAAAACCGAACGCGACCAGCGCGTCGAACCGCCAGATCGCGGCCTGCCGGGTCAACTCGGCGGCCTTCGCCGCGTCGGTGATCGTGCTCGCGGTTCGAGTCAATGACTCGGCGCCGCTCAGGAATCCCAGCCGGGGGTCGGCGGAAAAAATCTTCAGGTAGGCCGCGCTAAAGGTCACCGCGCACATGAAACAAAGAGGAATCAGCGTGACAAAAACGTATCTCACCTTTCCCATTTTGATCAGGATGGTGGTGCCGAGACAGAGGGCGATAATCGAGAGCAGCTGGTTCGCAATGCCGAAGAGTGGCCAGAGACTGTTAATTCCGCCAAGCGGATCAATCACGCCTTGATACAGGAACCATCCCCAGGCGCCGACCAGCAGAACGCTCGAGAAAAGATTGGCCGCGAGGGAACCGGTATTGCCCAGCGGCTTCCACAAATTTCCCAGGAAATCCTGGAGCAAGAATCGTCCGACCCGTGTCCCGGCGTCGAGCGTGGTCAAAATGAAAAGCGCTTCGAACATGATCGCGAAGTGATACCAGAGAGCCAGCGCCGTCGGGTTCGATGAGACCCGTGAGAACATGTGGGCCATCCCGACCGCAAACGTTGGCGCCCCCCCAGCCCGGCCGAACATCGTCGTCTCTCCCAAATCAGTCGCGAGCTTCTGCATCGCCGGTTCCGTGACAGGGAAGCCAGCCGTGCTGATCTTTGCGACCACTTCAGCCGGCGCTCCCTTGGTGTTGATGGCAAAATATTCGCCGGGCTGAAGGACGCAGGCTGCGATCATCGCCATGAGCGCGACCATCATTTCCGTAACCATCGCGCCGTAGCCGATGTCACGAATGCGGGACTCGCGCGCGACCATTTTCGAGGTCGTTCCCGAGGCGATCAGCGAATGAAATCCTGAAACCGCCCCACAGGCGATCGTGATGCAGACAAAGGGGAAAACCGGCCCGGCAAAGATCGGCCCGCTGCCATCGATGAACTTGGTGATCGAGGGCATCAGAAGCATGGGCCGCAAAAGGACCACCGCTACCGCCAGGGCCGCGACCGTCCCGAGCTTCAGGAATGTGCTGAGGTAATCACGCGGCGTGAGCAACAGCCAGACGGGCAGAATCGAGGCGGCCAGGCCATAAATCATCACCGCCCAGGCGAGCCATTTTTCATCATGGCGGAACCAGCTTTCGATTGAGGGATAACTCGAGAGGAATTGTCCGCCCCAAACCGCGAAGGCGAGGCCGGCGATCCCGAAAGCGGTGACCCAGCCCACGCTGATTTTTCCCACTCTCAAACCGAGGCCCATGATGATCGCGACCGGAATTGTCGTCGCCATGGTGAAAACGCCCCAGGGGCTTTTCGCCAGCGCCTGGACCACGACGAGCGCGAGGACCGCCATGATCATGATCATGATGAGGAGCACACTGACGAGAGCCAGGGCCCCCACTCCGCGGCCGATCTCCTCTTTCACCATTTGTCCGAGCGTTTTGCCGCGCCGGCGGACGGAGCTGAACAGCACGATCATGTCGTGAACAGCGCCACCCAAAGTCGCCCCTATCAGGATCCAAAGAGTTCCCGGCAAAAAGCCGAACTGCGCGGCCAGCACCGGCCCGACCAGCGGTCCCGGCCCGGCGATGGCCGCGAAATGATGACCGAAAACCATCCAGCGGTTCGTCGGAACGAAATCTTTGCCGTCTTCGTTTGCAATCGCCGGGGTGGCGCGTTCATTGTTCAAGACCAATACCTTCGCCGCCAGCCACTTGCTGTAGAAACGATAGCTGACCGCGAAGGTGCAAAGCCCGGCGGTCACGATCCAGAGAGCGCTGATTTGTTCGCCCCTCGAGAGTGCGAGCACGACCAGAGCCACCAAACCCAGGGCGCTGACCGCAATCCAGAGCAGCTTTTTCCAGATATTCATCGATTGAATCCCATGCGCGCTGATGAGATTTTAGGCGAAACCATGGCTCGCTGACAACAGGAACAGGTAAGCATGCAGTTATCCTACAAACTTCGAAAAGTCCTCACTGGGGACGCGGTGACGAGCGCGCGCCGGCACGTGAAGCAATGGGTGCTCGGCCGAGCGCCGCTCCGTTTTGACGCGGCCAAGATTACCAAGACCGTCGATCCCGAGAAGTTTCGCGCGATTTGTGAGCGCTATGGCGTGGAAGACCCGGGCGATCACTGGCCGAAATATCTGGACCTGCAAACCTGGATGGAAATCAACCTGAAACGCGTCCGCGATCTCGGTCTCGATCTCGGAGGTCGTAAGCGCGTCCTCGATATCGGCTGCGGCACCGGATATTTTCTCTACATCTGCCAATACCTCGGGCACGACGTTCTGGGGATGGATCTGGATGTGGAACCCGGTTTCACCGAAATGGTGGAACTGCTGGGCGTAAAACGGGTGATCTACCGGATCGAAGCGTTCGAACCGCTGCCTGACCTCGGCCGCAAATTCGATGTCATCACGGCGCATATGATTTGCTTCAACGGCCACAAGAGCGACAAGCTTTGGACCAGCGCAGAGTGGGAATTTTTCCTCAACGACCTGGCAGAGCACCAACTGGAGCCCGGGGGGCAAATCTGTCTCGAGCTCAACCGCGAGTACGACGACTCGCTTTACACGCCGGAATTAAAGGAATATTTCGAAGCCCGAGGAGCGGAAATCCATACTCAGCGGATCCACTTCAATCCATTGCTGCCCGCGCCTGCTGCAACTGCGACAACTGTTCGGTAAAATCCGTCTTCCGCTTCCGGTGTTCCTCCACGACGGCTGCCGGAGCGCGGTCGACGAACGAGCTGTTTGAAAGCTTCGCCTCCACAGTCCGCAGCTCTCCTTCGAGTCGCGCTATCTCCTTGTCGAGGCGATCGCGTTCCGCGCCCTTGTCGGCGGTCGCAATAATCAGGAACAATTCGCCCAGTGGTGTGGCTGCCATCGGAACGCCGGCTTCGGCCTGAAAATTCGAGTCGAGCTTCAGTTCATCCGCGTTAAGAAGGCGCGAGATGGTGGGGACAACCTGGTCGTCGATCGCAGCCGCCAGCCGAAGAACGAAATTCGCTTTCTTGTTCGAAGGAACGCGCGAGACGGCGCGCAGGTTCCGGCCCGTTTGGATTGTCTCGTAAATCCCGGCGACCGTTTGCCTCGATTGCGAAACGGTCTGATCCGGTACTCCCTCCAACGCCGGCCCCGGCAATGGCGCGAACTGGATTGTGTCCTTACCGAACCCGAGCAGCGACCAAAGCTCCTCCGTGATATGCGGCATGAATGGGTGCAGGAGCCGGAGAAACCCGGAGAGCACAAAATCCATGACCGCGAGCACCGATTTCTTTCGCCCTTCGTCCTCCGCGAAAATGTCGGTCTTGGCCGCTTCGACGAACCAATCGCAGTAATCGCCCCAGAAGAAATCGTAGAGGCGCTGTGCTACTTCGTTGAACTTGTATTCGCGATACGCGTCCTCGACCGCGACCAGCAACTCGTTGAATCGCGCCAGGAGTTCGATCGAGTAGATCGACAAATCTGTGGGGCAAGTTTCCAACTTGCCGTCCGACTCGGATCGCAAGTTGAAAACTTGCGCCACATTTTGCATCTGGCGGAACCGCGCGGCGTTCCAGAGTTTCGTGGCGAAGTTCCGTCCTTCCTCGATCTGTTTTTCGTCGAAGGCGATGTCCTGGCCGCTCGGCGCGATCCGCATCAGGCCGAAGCGCAATCCATCGGCACCGTATTTCGCGATCAAATCGAGCGGGTCGGGCGAGTTTCCCAACGATTTCGACATCTTCCTCCCCTGCTTGTCCCGAATCAGCCCGGTGAGGAAAACATCCCGGAACGGAATGTTGTCCTCGACCCGCTCCGATTTGCCAGGTTTGAATTCCAAACCCGCGATGATCATGCGCGCGACCCAGAAAAAGATTATGTCGGGTCCCGTCACCAGCGCGGACGTCGGATAAAATTTTCGCCGGGTCTCTTCGTCCATCGTCTCGTAGGCCCAGAGCCAGGACGAAAACCAGGTATCGAGCGTATCTGGATCCTGCTGCCAATCAGGCCCCGGCGATTCGAGTTGAACCCGAATCTCAGTGTGGGGCAAGTTTTCAACTTGCCCGCCGGCTTGCCCCCGCAAGTTTTCAACTTCTCCAGCTTGCCCGCGCAAGTTGGAAACTTGCGCCACATTGATCCCCTCGGGATTGCGCGCGATGTACGCCTTGATCCGTGCCAGCGCGGCTTGGTCGCGAACGATGTGATCGTAGGATTCGTGCTGCCACAATTGTCCTTCTCGACCAAGTAACTGATTAATCTCCTTCGCGGTAAAACGCTTCCAAGAGTGCAGAATATCGCCCAATGAATGTTCCGCCTTTGGCCGGACAATCGCGTGGACGTGGTTTGGCATCACCACCCATTCACCGAGCTCGTAGCGGTCGCCATCAAAGTATTTCAACGCGTTTGCGACGATCTGGCCGGCCTCCGGTCGCGCCAAAACGCACGACCCGTAGCCCGCATCAAGCCATCGTTCAATCGGAACACAGAAGAGAGTATAGTAATCGCGCTTTTGATTTTCCGTCCAAGGTTCGGGGTGCGACGCGAGCCATCGGTCGCGTTCCTCCTCAAGATACGCGAGCTTGTCCGCCGGAATTGAGTCGGCCAGGCGAAATGTAACGAAGTACGTAACACCCTCCTGTTTCCAATGGGGCAGGCGGCGGCGTGTGACTTCGACTTCCGCGAACTCATCGAACCCGCGAAAGTCTGCAATTTGCGGGGTGTCTCGAGAAGGCAAGTTGGAAACTCGCCCCACCTTGTACCAGGCCGGAATCCGGTGCCCCCACCAAATCTGGCGGCTGATGCACCAGTCCCGAATGTTCTCCAGCCATTGCGCGTAAACTTTCTCCCAATGCCTCGGGAAGAACCGGATGAGATGATCGCGCACCACCTCGAGCGCTTCCTTCGTTTTCGGATAGCGCAGAAACCATTGCTCGCTCAACCGCGGCTCAATCGGCACTTCACTCCGCTGACTGAACCCGACATTGTTCTCGTGTGGTTCTTCTTTCCCGAGGAGGTTCGCCTCGGCCAGCATTTCAGCAGCCTTGGTCCGCGCCTTAAATCGATCCAAGCCGTCCAGCTCCGGGACCGCGGGGCAATTAATACGGCCATCCGGATGCAGAACATCGACGACCGGCAGCGAGTGCCGGACGCCGATCTCGAAATCGAGCGTGTCGTGGGCCGGCGTAACCTTTAGGACGCCCGTCCCGAATTTCGGGTCGATCTCGGCGTCGCCCACGATCGGCAATTTCTCGCGGGCGAGCGGACGCCAGACTTGTTTGCCAATCAACTCGCGGTAACGCGGATCGTCGGGATGAACGGCGACGCCCGTATCGGCCATGATCGTTTCCGGACGCGTCGTCGCGACTTCGAGATAGCGACCCGGCTCGTCCACCATCTCGTAGCGGACGTAATAGAGCTTTCCTTTCTGCGGCCTTGCGATCACTTCCTCGTCGGAAAGCGCGGTCTGGGCCGCCGGATCCCAATTGATCATTCGCCGGCCGCGGTAGACGTAGCCCTTGCGATAAAGATCGATGAAAACGTTCTCGACCGCGCGAACGTAACCGTCGTCAAACGTGTAACGCTGGCGCGACCAATCGCACGAGGCGCCCAGCCGCTTCAGTTGTGTGATAATTATCCCACCGTGTTTTTCGGTCCAGTCTACCACGCGCCGCAGAAATTCCTCCCGGCCCAGGTCGTGCCGCGTCTTCTTTTCCGTCTGCCGCAAATATTTCTCGACCGCCGTTTGCGTCCCAACGCCCGCGTGATCGGTCCCGGGCAGCCAGAGAACTTCGAAACCCTGCATGCGGGCGCGGCGCGCGAGAATGTCCTGGATCGTGTTGTTAAGAACGTGGCCCAGCGTCAGGATGCCCGTGACGTTTGGCGGCGGAATGACGATGGAGTACGGCGGCTTCGCTGAATGCACGTCGGCCCGGAAGTATCCGGCTTCCTCCCAGCGCGCGTACCATTTCGGTTCGACGGCGTTGGGATCGTAGGTTTTCGGCAGCTCAGGCATCGGGAGGAATGATGCGGGCACGATAGGCGAATGCAACGAAAACCAAGCGGACGCCCCACCGGGGCCGCCTAGTTGTGGTATAGCGTTGACTGATTTGCAGCATTGCCCTAAAAATCGATTTGCGTGCTCCTCGCGGGGTGGCTACCCCTCGACGGAAGATCCCGCCAAGAAAGAAGGATATTATGCCAACGACGCCCCCTCTCCCAACCCAACGAAAAGCAGCTGGCTTTCTCTACACCATCAACAACGACACGAACGAGAACGCCGTCGTGGTTCTGAAGCGCAAAGCCGACGGAACCCTGACGGAGGTCCCCGGCTCGCCCTTCCGCACCGGTGGCAAGGGTTTGAGTGGTGGAGACATCGATCAACAAGGCGCAATTTGCGTCCATGGTAATTTCGTGATCGCCGTTAACCCGGGAAGCGATAGCGTTGCAGTCCTGCGAAAGGGCGACGGCGGCAAGCTGACGCCAGTGGCCGGCTCCCCCTTTGCCTCCGGGGGCCCTGCGCCGCTAAGTATCGCCGCGCATAAGGGTCTGGTCTACGTCGCCAATCAGGCGCCTCCGTTTGCCAACCCCAAGACCGCCCCAAATGTCACTGGCTTTCGCATCGACCGGAACGGAAAACTGCAACCGATCGCCAAGTCGAAGATCGCCTTCCCAAAGGATCATGGCCCGGCTCAGATTGCGTTCAATCCCAGCGGAAAAATTGTGGTAGTGACCTCCGGCTTCCAGGACGCAGAAACGAGCCGGGTGCACAGCTTCAAAGTTCAACCGGACTCGACGCTGAAGAAATCCCCTGGCTCTCCCGTCCGTCCCGCAGGTGCGTCCGGCCCGGTCGGCTTCTCCTGGAATGCAGCGGGGAACCGCGTTTACGTTTCTAACTTTCGCCGGAGCTCGATCATCGTTTTCGACGTGGACCCGAAGACTGGCAGCTTGACGCAAAACGGGGCCGCCCACCCGACCGACGGATCGGCTGCTTGCTGGACCGCTCTTTCCGCTGACGGCAAGACCCTTTACACCGCCAATTTCGCCAGCAATACGATCAGCGGGTTCAACGTGCGGGACGACGGCAAGCTCGTTCTTTTGGGTTCGGTCGATCGGCGGGGAGCGGGAGATCCCGATACAAAAGATATGGTGCTCTCGAAGGACGGCCGGTTTTTGTACGCAGTTGCCTCGCTGGCACGCCAGATTGCAATTTTTAAGATCGACGCCCAGCGCGGGCTGACCGAATTGCCGGCCGGAAAATCCCCAGCGAAAATTAAGAGTGGCCAGCAAATCCTCGGACTGACTACTGACTGAACCGCGAAGGTTGCTCCAATTTCGCGGCGGCCGGTCCGTAAACGCAGGGGAATGCTTTTTCTGGATCGGACGATCTTCCAATTCGACCAACCTCGTCTTTCGCGCCATTCTCTTCCGTTCGCGCGTTAAACCGCTTCCTGACTGTGTCGTCCGCAAAAAAATTCCTTTGGCCGCTCGTAACCGTAGGCCTTTTTGTCTGCACCATATTCGCCGACGATTGGACGGTCCTGCGGCCGAACAACCGGCCTTACGTGACCTTCGGGAACGTCGCGCAATTCTATCAATTCCCCGAATACACCCGGGTTAGCCGCACCGTCTCGCTTCGCAGCGAGCGGCGCACGATCCGCGCCCAGGCCGGAACGAGCGAACTTTCCATCAACGGCGTCCGGTTCTTCACCCATTTTCCGCTCCTCAACAACAACGGGGAAGATCTGATCTCAGTCATGGATGTGAGCAAGATCATTGAGCCGGTCCTAAGGCCGAGCCGGATTGCGAGATCGGAGAAGGTGGACACCGTCGTGCTCGATCCCGGACACGGCGGCAGCGACAACGGGGCCTCGAGCAGTTGGGGCAGCGAAAAATTCTTTACCCTCGACGTCGCCCTGGCCGCTCGCCGGGAATTGATCCGGGCCGGCTACCGCGTTGAAATGACGCGTGCGACCGATACCGCTGTCTCCCTGGAGGATCGAGTAAATTTCGCGAATCGGTTTCCGCGCGCGGTTTTCGTCAGCATTCATTTCAACTCGTCGGCCGGGGACGCCACCGGCGTGGAAACTTACGCGCTGGCCCCAGAAGGAGTGACCTCTAATATGTCCAGCGAGCACCATGTCTCGGCGGCCGATGTGGCCCGGCATGCCGGAAATGTTCAGGACGAACGAAATATCGCGTTGACCGCGTCTATCCACGCAAACGTCTTGTCGAAGCTCGCGGCGTTCGACCGCGGCGTGCGGCATGCCCGGTTTCATGTCCTGCGCGATGTGAAGATTCCGGCCGTGCTGGTGGAAGGCGGTTTCATCAGCAGCGTCGCCGAGGGGGAACGCATTGCGACGAGTTATTACCGGCAACAGCTTGCCGTGGCGATTGCGCAGGGCATTCAGAATTACAACGCGGCGGTAAATTATCGGACGCAGGGCGCGAACTTCGCGGTGGCGAAAGTGACGCTGCCGCCTCATGGCCGGCCGATCAGCGAACCCCTCGGCGCGGACATGCCCCCCGAACAGCAACATCACCCGCCGTCCATTTCGATTAGCGCCGGTGAATAGCGACAGAGCAAACCCGGGATCGGACAGGGCCGCCCAGCCGATTGGCGTCTTCGACTCCGGGATCGGCGGATTGACGGTAGTGAGCGCATTACGGGCGCTCTTGCCTAACGAATCGATCTTTTATCTCGGCGACACCGCTCGCGTTCCCTACGGCGGGAAAAGTGCCGCAACCGTTCAACGCTACAGTCTCGAAATCGCGGAGATGTTGCTCCAGGAAAGAGCAAAGACCGTCGTAGTCGCCTGCAATACCGCTTCCGCTCTGGCCCTGCCACGTTTGGAGGAAACGCTGCCGGTCGCCGTGACCGGCGTCATTCTTCCTGGGGCGCGCGCGGCCATTGCGCAAACTCGCAGCGGGCATATTGGCGTGATTGGCACGAGGGCGACGATCGCGAGCGGCGCCTACGAACGAGCGCTGCGATCGCTCAATGAGGAAATCCAAGTGACCGCCCGGGCTTGTCCGCTGCTGGTGCCGCTCATTGAGGAAGGTTGGCTGGAGAGTCCCATCACCGACGAGATCATTCTGCAATATCTCGCGCCCCTGATGAATGATGGCGTTGATACGCTGGTGCTCGGTTGCACCCATTATCCGCTTTTGCGAAACGCCATCGCGCGCCTGGTGGGGGACAAAGTCGCTCTGGTCGATTCCGCGCAGAACTGTGCCCTCGCTGTCCGCGATCTTCTGGAACGCGAGAATCTCGGCGGCCCGGAGAGCGATTGCGGTGTGCTTCGAGTCGCGCTAACCGATCCGCCAGACGCGTTCCTCCGGGTCGCCCGCGAAGCATTGCAGCTGGACGTGGGGGAAGTGGAACTGCGCACGTTGTGATGAGATGCGGGTGGATCGCGCGCTCCGTCGCGCGATACGTCTGTTCAAGTTCAACTCGTCGATATCGCGCGCGTAGCGCCCGTTCCACCTAACGCTTTTTCTTCGGCAGGCTCTGCGCGACCAGTTCGTAGGAATGGTCGATCATTCCTCGCACTTCGCCGTCCGGAATCACCCCATCGAGCACCACCGTGTTCCAATGTTTCTTGTTCATGTGGTAACCCGGCTCGACCTGCTCGTAGCGGTCTCGCAATTCCAACGCAAGGTCCGGATCGCACTTTAGATTCACCTGCGGCGGAATTTCGTCGAGCGCGAGAAGGGCAAACATTTTGCCCTTCACCTTGAAGACGATGTTATCGGGACCGAACGGCATCCCTTCCGTCGCCGCCTGCTTGGCCAGACAATAAGCGCGGAAGCTCTCGGCGTTCATTCGGCCGCGGCAATCCGGATCAACCCGAGCGCTGCCTCAATATCGGTTTCGTTTTCAACCCAGAAACTAATCCAGCCGGAATTGGGAAAAACATGATGCGGCAAGGCCTGCCCGTTGGCCACCAGTTGATCGCGCTTCTCCCGGCCAACAAAGCAATCCAGCAGTCCATTCCCGTGGATGTGGCTGCACTCCCTGCCGCGAAAGAAGAAGCCGATGCCTCCCAGGCGATGGACGCCGACCCCCATGCCGGGCCAGCTGCGCACCATCGCTTCAATAGTGCTTATCGCGCGGAGCCGTCTGGGGTGAAACACTCCCGTCGCCCCTAGCAGCATTGTGTCGAAGAAATGCGGCGCTCCCGGAATTCGCGCGAGCCATTTCAATCGCCGGACAGTGAACGAAAAAATTACGTGCCGTTCCCCTCGACTGGCGCCAGGTCGGCGACCGACGGACCATTCAGGACTTTCCCGAGCGCGTCGAAGCGGGAGCCGTGGCAGGGACAATCCCAGGTCGTTTCCGTCCGGTTCCAGTGCACGATGCATTTCAAGTGGGGGCAGACCGCCGTCATCTCGTGCAGCGCGCCCGCCTCGTCACGATACACTGCGATTTTCTTCACGCCTCTCCGAATCACGGCGCCTTCGCCCGGTTTCAAATCCTCCGGGGAACCAGCATCGCCGCCAGTGAAATAATCGGCGAATTGCGCGGCCACGTTGATGTTCTCCTTCGCGAAATCCGCGCTCGCCCTCAGGGTAACGCGCGACGGCTCGTAGAGCTTCGCCCAGGCGTGATCGCCCCGCCGGATCAGCTCAGAAATGAGCATTCCCGCGATCACCCCGTGCGTCATCCCGTTCCCGGAATCGCCGGTGGCAATGTAAACATTCGCTTCGTCTGCAGGGTTGCGCCCGATGTAACCAAGGCCGTCCACCGGCTCCATGACCTGGCCCGACCACTGGAAAAGAATGTCGCCGGCTTTCGGCCAGCGGGCGCGCGCCCAATCCTCCAGACGCTGAAACCGCTGCTCGAAATCATCGGCCTGGCCGGTCTTGTGATCTTCTCCGCCCACAATCAAGACCTCGTTATCCGCGTCATCGCCTCTTGCGGTCCGGACGTAATGGTACGGCACCGCCCCGAGACCGGTCTCCATTCCGGCGCGTTCGGCCGTGTCCCAAAAGAGAGCTCGCGTGACATCTCCCGAACGCACCTGCAACCCGATGACATAGGTCGTGTATGGCGCCTGCTTGGTGTGAATGACGTAGCGGTCGTTGATCGGTGAATTGGTTGCGACCACCACCGCCTTGGCCGTCACATTCAATTTGTTGGTCGTCGTCACCCGCGCATTCTCTCCGCCGACGGCTTCCTCGACCTTCGTCCCGGTAAAGATCTGCCCGCCGCGCCGGGTGACCGCCGCCGCCAGCCCTTGCAGATATTTCAAAGGATGGATTTGGGCCTGGTTCGGAAAACGAATCGCTCGATGGGTTTCGAATCCTTCGATCGGCGCGTTCTTGACCCATGTCACCGCGATCCCAGCCCGCTGACACGCCTCGAACTCTTTTTCCAAATTCTTCAGCGACTCGTTCGGCGGCTCGAAGAGATAGCCATCCAGCCGCTCAAAATCGCAGTCGATGTTCTCCGTCTCGACAATTCTCTCCACCCGATCGATCGCCGCGCTATGGCTTTGCGCCGCCATCCGCGCGCCATCTTCGCCATGATATTTCTCGAGGTCGTAATAGCGATCGTCCAGCGCGTTCACCAGGTGCGCCGTCGTTCGCGCCGTCATCCCACGGCCGATGGAGCCGTCATCCAGGACGATCACTTTCTTGCCGGCGTGACTGAGCTCATACGCAATCGAGAGCCCCGCGATCCCCGCGCCGACGATGCAAACGTCCGCCGAACTGTTTTCGCGAAGCGGGTGCAGCGCCGGCTCGGCATCCGTCGCCTCCCAAAATGACAAATTTGCCCCCGCCCGTTCCTCTTGATCTATAGCCATAATTACCTCCGGGAAATCCCAAAGGTAATTACGTAACTCGGGCGGTCAGAAGTTGTAACAAATCGCCGATTTTCACGCGCTCCTGCTTCATCGAGTCGCGTTCACGCAAGGTAACGGTGTCGCGCAAAGCCGGATCTTTTTCCTCCAGGGTTTCGAAATCGACCGTGACGCCAAACGGCGTTCCGGCTTCATCCTGGCGCCGGTACCGCCGGCCGATCGCGCCCGTTTCGTCGTAAAAGACGTTCATGTGGGCACGAAGCAACGCCACGATCTCTCGTGCCTTACTCACGAGTTGCTCGTTATTCTTCAAGAGCGGAAACACCCCCACTTTCACTGGCGCGATCCGCGGATGAAAACGCATCACGATTCGCGTCTCGCTCTTCCCTTTCTCGTCCGTCACGGTCTCCTCGTCATAGGCATTGCAGAGAAGCGCGAGAACGGTCCGGTCCACCCCGGCGCTCGGCTCGACAACGTGCGGAATGAAACGCTGTTTCGTTTCCTCATCGAAATAGTCGAGCGGTTTTCCGCTCGCTTCCTGGTGCTGCTTCAAATCGTAATCCGTGCGATAGGCGACACCTTCCAACTCCTGGCGGCCGAAGGGGAAATCGTATTCGATGTCGTAGGTGCCCTTCGAATAAAAGGCGCGGTCGGCATCAGGAACCGTGAGTACGTGGAGTTTTTCGCGCGCCAACCCAATGTTCTCGTAGAACTTCAGGCGCTCTTCCTTCCAGTATTCGAGCAGTTCCATCCCCTGCTCCGGCCGGCAGAAATACTCCAACTCCATCTGCTCGAACTCACGGGAACGAAAGATGTAATTGCGCGGATTGATCTCGTTCCGGAACGCTTTCCCGATCTGCGCGATCCCGAACGGCAGTTTCTTCCTCGCCGTATCGAGCACGTTCTTGAATTGAACAAAAATCGACTGCGCCGTTTCGGGTCGAAGATAGGTCACGGCGTCTTCGTCTTCCGTCGCGCCGACGAAGGTTTTGAACATCAGGTTGAACGCGCGCGGCTCGGTGAGGTCCTTTCCACCGCAGTTCGGGCATTGTTTGACCCCGTTTTTCTCGGGGAGCTGGTCCGCCCGCAGCCGAGCTTTGCAGGTCCGGCAATCCACCATCGGGTCGGTGAATGTGGCCTCGTGGCCGCTGGCTTTCCAGACCGCGCGGCTCATCAGGATCGCGCCGTCCATCCCCACGACATCGTCCCGCCCGCGCACCATGACGCGCCACCAGTAATCTTTCACGTTCCGCTTCAGTTCGACGCCGAGCGGGCCGTAATCCCAGCAGCCGTTCAATCCGCCGTAGACTTCGCTCGATTGGAAAATGAATCCCCGCCGCTTGCATAGGCTGACGATCTTCTCCATGCGCTGGGCGTCTGGCTTGTCGCTCATGATGAAAAAATGGCTACCGCGGATTACGCGGATGCCACGGATGAAAAGAGGGCAAATCTCCAGTTCAAAAACATCCGAGTAATCCGCGTCATCCGCGGTTAATTATTTCTCGACCGTCACTTTGGTCTTCACCGAGTTCGCGATGAAACACTCGGTGTGCGCGAAGTGATGCATCTCATCGAGCTCCTGCTCGGTCGGCTGTTTCTCGCCGGAAAACTTGATCTTCGGATGCAGCTCCACCCGCGTAATCGCCATCTTGCCGTTCTCATTCTTTTCCATGTGGCCAACGGCAGCGTCCGTGTATTCGTCGAGGACGAACTTCTTTTTGCAGGCCACGGCGAGAAACGTGAGCATGTGGCAACTGGAGAGCGACGCCACGAACGCTTCTTCCGGATCGGTGTTCGCCGGATTCCCAAGATAAGCCGGCGCCGCCGAGGCCATCATCTCGTGCCCGCCGTCGAATTTCCAGGTGTGATCGCGCGAATACTTCTGATACTCGAACGGCTTATCGCCGCGTTGCCAGTTGAGCGTAACTTTGTGTTCGGACATGCCTTCTAAATACATGCCCGCCTCTGCCTGACAAGGCGGAGATGGTCAGGGCTTCGACGAGGACGAAGGCGTGGGTGTCGGCGTGGCCGTTGGAGCAGGCGGTTTGTTTAACGCGGCCACAACATCCGCGGTGAAGTCAGCACGCTCCCTCGAAAACAGAACGGGAGGGAACTGGTTGAGGCTGGCGCCCGAGGTGTCGAACACCAGGTCGAAGTTCTTCCTCTTCGCCTGCTCGAGCACGACCGCTGTGATTTCCTTGATGAGAT
Organism: Chthoniobacterales bacterium; assembly: GCA_035274845.1. Lineage (NCBI taxonomy): Bacteria > Pseudomonadati > Verrucomicrobiota > Spartobacteria > Chthoniobacterales > Chthoniobacterales bacterium. The sequence continues at coordinate 118,679 of DATENU010000020.1, read as the reverse complement.
TTTCCTGGAGATTCCGCACCAATTGCTGGAGCTGCCGCTCGCGCGTTTGGCGAAAGTCGGTCATCTCCCGTTCCATGCTTTTGATCGTCTCAATCTTTTCGTCGCGCTCTTTTACTTTTTGCGCTTTTGCCGCCGCCGCCAGAATCGGCGTATCAAGTTGGGCGTTCAGCTTGTTGATCGCTTCCAGTTCCTTCTTATAAGCATCCGCGCGCTCGTCTAACTCCTTCGTGGCGGCGTCCTTGGCGGCATTGACCTTTTTTTCAGACTCCCTGGTATTGCGATACTCCTTGAAGACTCGGTTTACGTCGACCGTGCCGACGCTCAGTTCCGCTCGCGCAACGTGGGCCAGCGCGACGGAAGACAACAAGGTGACGGAGAGCATCAAACGCCTGACAGGAGAATAATCATTGATCATAAGGTGTGGAGGAGCTGGTCTGCCGGTTACGGCGTTCTCATCGCCTCGACATCGAGACGAATTTGCCTGATCGGAAGGTCGAGCAGCAGCCCGCGGTCCGGCAGGGCGAGGTCGGGGAACGCGCGGCCGTTTGTCAGAAGCGAGGGGTCCAGGGAGGCCAAATCGATCCGGCTCACACCCAGCGTGAGATCATTGGCGGAACGCTTGAAGGCATCGCGGTTCGAAAAGGCCGCCGGCCATGGGTTGACGTTGGAAGCGCCAGCCGACTCCTGCGAAATTTGAGCCGCTGAATGGCGCGAGCTGGAGAAATGCAGTCCCGTCCAGGCAAGGGCAACAGCGAGCGCCGCAGCCGCCGCGGTTCGGGATAGAGCGGCGAGGTCTGACCTCTGAAACCAAGCGACCAATGACCAAAAAATACCGGCAGGGTGCCCTGAGACGCGAACTGCCTGTTCGACAAGGGCGAGGTGCACCGCCGCTGGAAGACTCGGCTGAGTCAGACCCAGTGAGGCATCGCGTCGTCGCGCCGCGGCGAGCAGGGCCGTTTCGACCGGCAGCGCCGCTGCCAAAAATGCCTGCAATTGCTCGAGCCGATCAGGGGATATTGCTTCCGCTTCGCACAATTGGCTGTCGCGCTGTTCAGCGATCTGGCGCATCGCGCCCGCCAGGCCGTCAATCTGTCTATCCATCGGCCCTCGTCAGGTTGGAACGGATCAGGAGGTCCAGGAGCTTCGCCTTGGAGCGCGAAACCCGGGTGTAAACGGTTTTCGGGTTCATCTTCCGCACCGCCCCGATTTCCTTGAAAGTTAGTTCTCCAAAAAAATGCAGGTGAACCAAATCGCGGTCTTCTTCTGGCAACTGTTCCAGGGCGCGGTGCAAGATGGTCGCCCGATCGCTCTCCGCGGTCGCATCCGACGGCGATTTGGCGGTGTCGTCGGTGCGGTCGGTCGAGTGGCTTATCGGAGCGAGAACCTTCAAGCCTCGCTTGGCCGCGAATTTTCGGCGGAAAAGCCCGCGCGCCTGCTGGGACGCAATGCCAAAGAGCCACGCTCGAAAGAGTCCATCGCCCGAATAGGTGTGGATGCCTCTAATGGCCGCCTCGAGCGATGTCTGCGCGACATCCTCGGCGTCCTGTTCATCGAGAGAATGGTAAAGCCGGTGAACGAACGTCACGAGCACCGGCCAAACGATGGGGAAAAGCGCCGTCCACGCGCTGGCGTCCCCAGCCCGGCATCGCTCTCCCAGCCGCTCGATTTCGGCCAGCTTCGAATCTTTCGGCGCGGGGCCCGGCCATGGCTTCATAGGAACTGGCGCCGCGGCAGTCTTCGCCGCTCCTTCAGAAATGACGCTGGGAAAGGCGGTGACGGAGGAAGGCATTGTTTGAGGTTATGATTTCATTGTCAGTGCCCTGAGGGGCGTTCTCGTACTCTTCGTAGCAACCGGCCGGAACAATCCTTCAATCGGAGACAAGATTTCCGCGGTGCGGTCTCTTTCCGGTCGGTCCCGTATTGGAATTGCCAGGGGAGAGCGCTCGTCATCCTCCATCCGACATGCGCGAGGCCGATTTGATCAAAAAGCGGTTGCGTCGAGCAGAGCGCGTCCGCCAAATTCTTCTGGAAAGCGAACGGTCGCGTTTTATGCTGCCCGCCACCCCGCGCGATTAGCTCAGTGGTAGAGCGCTTGCTTCACACGCAAGAAGTCGCAGGTTCGAACCCTGCATCGCGCACCATCTCATCGCCCTGATGTTCTACACCTACATGCTCAGATGTAGTGACGGGGAGCTCTACGTCGGCTCGACGGGCGATCTGAAAACCCGTTTCGCCCAACACAGGGGCGGTCAAGTGGCTGCAACTGCGTACCGCCTGCCCGTGTGTTCGGAATATTACGAGGCGTGCCAATCTGAAATGGGGGCCCGCAAGAGGGAAAAACAGCTGAAAACTGGGATTTGGACGCGCGTACCTGAAGCGGCGTTTGAACGAATAGTCGCACCGCGCCCGCAACGCTTCGCGTAGCGATGCGGGCGGGGGTTCGAACCCTGCATCGCGCACGATTTCGGAATCTTGCCCGATCGCGGAGCCCGTATCATTTTGACGCGCTGCCCTCCTGCAGGAAGTCGCACCGCGCCTGCATCGCGAATTACTGACTCGGCCGAAGCTGTCTCTTGACGTTCACTCCAAAACAGTCCCGTCTTCGCCCTGCTTCTTGATCAAGCTTTCCCGAATGGCTGTCGTGCCCACGATCTTTGAATACTTGAGGTAGTACCCAAAGAAACCGATGGCCAAGCCAATCGAGTAAGCGCCGAACATTGGGCCCTTGGCATCGAACAACCCGAGAATCGTCGCGCCGCCTAGTGTGCCAATGATAGTAGTGAGGTCGCTGAGAGCCGTTGGCTTGGCCCGCCGTAAAATAAAATATGTTGTCCAACCGATTACACTGCCGAAGGCGAGCGCGCCTGCCATGACAGTTAAGAAGATGAATTTTTCCATTTTGCTTGCTTTCAATAAAACGACCGGAGGTGATTTGATTAGCCACCAGTCGATATGTTCATTTTGTCAGATGCAAATCCGCCGAGCAGTAGGCTGTATAGACAAGGCCCAGAGGATTGTATTTCAGTAACAGCTCCAGCCGCAGATCTCTTATGATTTGACCCACGCATTGACCCCCACTGCCGTTCGGCAGCAAGCGTTCGAAAAACTTTTGGGCGAAATAACGAGCCAAAAACGTGTGGACGGTGATTTCGGTTCCTATAATTCCCGATGCATATGCCTTAATGAAGGGCGCCATAATAATCGACAAATCCTTTGGTTGGAGATCGGCGGTATGGCAGCCATTAATAAAAACCAAACCGTGCGTATTGAGCCACTTGAAATCCAGGTCGTCCAAGGCTGCAGGGCGAAGCGAGTCGTTCTTGCCGATCTGAAGATAAGGGTTTTTGGACGAATCGTATTTGCCGTGACAAAAAAAATACATGACGTGCGGCTCAGGGGGACTCAACAAGGGATCGAGGGCCGCTTTGAGCTCCTTCCACGATTCGAGAGTCGAAAAATGCAGGGCCCTCATCTTATCGATGTGATCAGACTCCCCGCTTAACAATTCCGTAGCCAGTGGCATTTTCAAAATCGGTGCGTTCCCTGCTCGAACCTCGCGAACGAGATCCGCGAATGCTTTGGCGCCGCCCGGCTGGGTTGGTTGCTCGACAATGTGTTTGAATCCCCAAAAACCGTATGGACAAACGACGTCGTCGTTGAACCGGCCGGTGACCGGATCACGATGCGTACATCGTTTAACCCCTTCCGCGTACGGTAAAGCCGTTCCGTCCTCGGCACGAAACGCTTCACAAGCTGTCTGCACGCGGTCCGGATCCAAAGGTAGATCATAGACCAAAGCCCAGGGCCAGATATCTCCCAAGTTTTTTAGGCGCGAAATCTGAATGACCTGCTCGTCGCGCAATGCTTGTTTGAGGTGTTGGACAAGCTTTTCCGCTGACTCACGCTCCTCCGCGGTTGGGACCGCGCCGGTGCCGAGGAGAGCTTGATAGAAATTGCTCCCTACTCGGGCGAGCTTCGTCAAGTCCTCTTTGAACCTTTTCCTAGCGTCAGCGGAACTCGGGGTATGATCGCTCTTGAATCGGTACTGCTTCTCCGGAAGACCGGTTTCTGCATTGATCCGGACCTCGCCATTATCGTCCTTTTTTGGATCAAAGGAGATTTCCAGCATTACCGTTCGCGCCTGATCCAACGCGTTTTCAATTTTCCGGCCCAAATCGCGACTCAGCGCGACATCGTCACCCTTAACATTTAAGGTATGCGTCTCATCCGTCCCTTGATTAAGTCCCAGCCACAAACCGCGCGGCGGCAGGTCCTCCACCCGCGCAAAGTCCGCACTAAATGTAAGCTCTATGATCGCACGCTGCGGTTCCCTTGCATTCTCTTGGCCAGCCACTACATCGGTGGAAACACGGAGTGCTTGCAGCAAATGATTCCGGTAAAAAATACATAATCTTAGAAACGCCCGCCCTAGTTTGAGAGCCTTAAGCGAAAAATCTCGGGTCTCGGTCGGCATGCCCGGTACCAAATTCAATCGCTGCGTACGGTCGTCTGGCTGAGTTTCAAAATCATTACTGAAAATTGTTATTTCCAATGGTACCGGCTTGTTCTTGGTTTCGGGAAAAGCATGTCCTATTTCCCGCTCGCTTGGGAACGGCTGTGCTTCCTCCAAGATCGTGCGCTCATCAAATGGGGCGATATTTACTCGGAGAAACACGGTCTGCCCAATCCGCAGTGGCTGTCCTTTGGCGAAATGATTTTCCTTGAAGCGATCTGAAACAAACCAGAGATTCACATAGCGTTCGACCGGCTGCGCTCTGTCCTCTCTTGGTTGCTGAGCGGAATGACTTGGTGGCCCCGCGCGTCGACGTTGCTTTTTTCTGTGCGGTATCTTTTTGCGCGCTATCGTCTTGTGAGGACGTGGACCTGCTCCGAAATTCATATACTCTCTCCAAGAGCTGCCCCGGGTAAACCAGTGCGCAACCATCGGATTTATCCAACTCAATTTGTCCCGGGAATATTTTAGGAGCCCCATTCGGCGAAGCTTTAACAAGGCTGGGCTTCTGATTAGATCATCCGGGAGAGTGCCGCTTTCTTTGAATACGCCGATAACGTTCTCCGTCTGGTCAAGCAAGTCACCGCGCAATGACAGGAGTTTACCGGAACCCGCAAAGTGGTACATGAAATGGGCGTTGTGCAGAAATTCATCTTGCAAGCTCTCAATATCGTTTTGGGTGATGGTATAGTTGGGTGGCTGGGCCGATCTCTCGATTCTTTCTAATAGCCCCTGGACGAAGGAAGGCACTCCCTGGGTCCAGCTTTGGATTTTTTCGCGCGCACCTAAATCTAGTCGAACCCTCAACCGTTCCTCCGCTTGCGCGAAAAGCGCATTCATTTCCAACTCGTCAAACGCACCCAGGGCACCGTGCAAGATCGGCTTGTTCTGCAATTCCTCGTCGAGAAAATCGCCTGCGCATGCGAGCAGAACTCGCGCTGGCGGCTGATGCTGCCACCGATACAGGGTCTGGAATAAATGCTCTTTGGCCCTGGCTGGCAACTTTTCGCAATCGTCGAGGATTAAGAGGAAAGTGAGCCGCTGCTGGTTTGCAACCGTCTCGATAACCCGGAATAATTCGTCCACGCGAACTGACGCTGGGAAAATGCCGGAAAAGCCCAGTTGGTAGCGAGAGCCCGCATTTAACGCGAAAAGCAGATCATCCCACTGTTTGTCCTTAGGACCAATTGCTACCTGTGCCAGGCTTTCCCGACCTAAGGTGACGAGACCAGCACGCTCGGATCTAGCGCGAAAAGCAATTTCATTTAGTAATGAGGTCTTGCCGACACCATTGTGACCGTGCAACAGAACATTCTCTCCATTATGGAGAACGCGCCAGATAAGCTCATCCGCGCTTACACGAGGCCATTCCAAGCGTCGCGGCACCTTAACCCGATCGCCCAGCGGAAATTCTAACGGCTCAGTTCCAAACAGCATCTGCCTTGTTTCGGATTCGATTGGCTCTCGATGTAATGGTTAGCGCAATGGTTGCATTTCAGTCTGTCACCACAGATAGGGCAGTGACAGAGGGAACCGTTCACGAGGATAAGACCGAGACCACTTGATAGGAAAAGCGTGACGTTCTTGTCAAGATTCTTGCGACCAGCGCCAATAGTGCGAACGCGAAAGGGCAGACTACCTCGTCGCCGAATACGGGATCAGCATCATGCTTCGGAGCATGTTTCGGTAAAATGTCTGCTCTTTTGCGTCAGACGGTCCGCAACATTCGGGGAAGCGGCTTAGCTGAGAAAGCGGCGGCGGGAAAGCAGGAGCTGAGTCTGATGACAATCGATGGCCCGGCGCTTTATTTCGGGTTTGCGGCAGCATGAGCGCTTCACGAAAGAAATTCGGGTCCCGCCCATGGACGATTAACTCCGGCAATGGGATTTGCTGAAAAGATGGAGCGACGTGAGAAAACAGTTTCGCGATCCTCCGCGCGTTTAAGCGCCGCTCAGCGATTCGCGGACGGCGGCGATCAGCTCGCTGCTGCGGGCTGGCTTTTCGATGACGTGTTTTATCCCGAGCTCTACCAGCCGCTGCCGGGCATCCCCGGTGATGGAAGCGGCATAAACCACAATGGGCCCGGCATAACCGGCCGCCCGGCTCTTTTCGATCAGGCCGAACCCATCGACCCCGGGCATGCGAAGGTCCGTTATGAGCGCCTGGAGAGCGTGAGGGTTTTTGGTGAGTTTCCCGAGGGCATTGAAGCCGTTGTAGGCGGTCTCGACCTCAAACCCATCGGCCTTAAACGCAGCCTTGAGCGTGCCGAGAATAAGGTCGTTGTCGTCGACGCAAAGGACACGAGGACGGGAGCCGTCAGGCGAAAGGCGAGGTTCCACACGTGAAAGCTTCATCGATTCTCTATTTTCCGGATGAGGACGGGATCGGCATGAATGCTTTCGGCGCGGGTTGCGGCGAGATCGATTAATTAAAAGTGGCCCGCGGCGTCAAGCCTGCGTTTGTTGCAAAAGAGGTCTCCCATGCAGTTTGGTGGGTTCGCCAACGGTTTTCAATTCGCGGCAAGCTCCCCTTGCCGATTCATCTGTTTCGACGAACCGTCCTTCGTGCCTCCAGTCTTTATCGCGCTTCGAACGGCGCCAATATCGGCGGTCGTAGCAATATCTCTGATCCTCAACAGCTTCGCCTTTGCGGAGAGCAGTCCAGATAAACTCTCCAGTGAGGCGGCGTTCAAGACTGCGACTGAATTGATGGGCAAAGGAGAATTCAAGCGCGCGATTCCGTACCTCTCCCGGGTCCAACGGGAACTTCCCGATGACGGTTCGGTCCTGTGGAATCTCGGTCTGGCATTTGCCGCAACCGGAGAACACTCAAAGGCCGTCGAGACCTGGCAAAGCTACCGCCGGATTGAGCCAGACGACTGGGCCGCAAGGGCAAAGCTCGTTCAGGCTTATCAAGCGCTTGGCGACGTCAAAGCGCGGGATGACGAAATCAAGTCGCTTTATGAATTCCGCAACAATTCGTCCGATCCAAAGGTCAACACTGCTGAGCGATTTTGCCGCGAGCAGGGTGTGATTGCCAACCGGAGCGTTTTCGTTTTCGAGTATTTCGCCCCGCCCGGGCCGCGACCGCAATATCTCCGATTCTGCATACTGAATAAGAAGGGCGAGGTTGATTATTACCTCTCTCTGGGGAGTTACGACGATACGACGGCTATCGCCCGCGAGCTGGGTGAGCTCAAAGAGGACGAGCGATTGTATCACCTCGACGAATACACCGACACTGGACACAGAACGTTCGCCTTTTTTAAGACGCGCCCAGAATATGAAGAGGTGCGATCCGCGGTGGTAAGGGCGCTCGGAGGAAAGTCGAAGCCGATATCCGGCTCGTCGATTTCTAAATAGCCCAGGCGAACGCACCAACCGCGTTCCGTCGAGATTGAGCCGGATCATCCTTTGTTGTCGACCTTCGACAAATAGTGCTTGACTCGTGTAGAAGCACGACACTAAGGTCCGCTCCAACATGGACAAAGTACGCAACGAATTGCTCCAGGGAACGCTCGATCTCCTGATCTTGAAGGCTCTCTCAGCCGCTTCCCTGCACGGCTGGGACATCTCAAAACGCATCGCGGTCGTCTCCAAAGATCGGCTGTCGCTCAAGCAAGGCTCGCTCTACCCGGCTCTCCACCGCCTCGAGGGACGCGGTTGGATCGAGGCTGAATGGGGTGTCTCCGAAGCCGGGCGGAGCGCCAAGTTCTATCGCCTAACCAAGGCCGGCCGGAAGGAGCTCGAGGTCGAGAAAGAGCATTGGCTCTCGTTCGCCTCGGCGATGACCAGCGTCCTGAACATGGAGTAAACAAATGATGCCTGAACGTTTTCGCTGGCTCCGCACAAAATGCAGCCGGCTTTTTCGCCGCCGCAAACAGGAAGCGGCGCTCGAGGCCGAGATGCAGTTCCACCTCGACCAACTGACGGCCGAATATCGCGCCGAAGGCATGTCGGAGAGAGATGCGCGTCTCGCAGCACAACGCGAGTTCGGAGCCGCCGCCGCCGCCTACCGCGAGGAAGTCCGCGACACCTGGCGCCCTCCCCAACTGGCGGACCTGTGGCGCAGCCTGCGCTTTGCATTTCGCTCCCTGGCCCGAAGTCCCGGCTTCACAGTGCTGGCCATTATCACACTGGGCTTCGGCATCGGCGGAAACACAATGATGTTCAGCGCCTTCAATGGCCTGGTGGTCAAACCGCTGCCCTACCCCGACAGCGAGCGGCTCGATCGAATCGACCGGGTGACACCGCAGAATCCGGAGGGCCGCGTTTCGCCCGCTGATTTCCTCGCCCTTCAAAAGGAGATGAATGGCTATGGCGAAATCGCCGCCTACGCGCCCGGAGACGCGACTCTTGCCGAGCGCGGACAACCGGCCGACATGGCCGATGCCCTCCGCACCACGGCCAATTTCTTTTCCATCCTCGGCGTTCAACCTCAGCTCGGCCGTGACTTCCGGCCTGGAGAAGACCGGCCCGGCAACGACCGCGTGGTGATTATCAGTCCCCGCTTGTGGCAGAATCGCTTCGGCGGCAGCGCTGACATTATCGGCCGCTCCATCCGGATTGACGGCGAGCCACACGAAATCATCGGCGTCCTGCCGGCTTCGTTTAACGACTGGCGCCACATGGGGTGGGTCGACCTTTTCCGGCCGCTCGCTCTCGACCAGCAGAAATCTGCTGATCGCCAAAGCACCTTTCTCCGGCTCATCGGCCGGCGCGCCGACAACCTCTCTCGTGCGGAGGCGAACGGTTTCATCGCCTCCTTCGGGGCGCGGCTGGCAAAGGACTTTCCCGAGGTCAACGCGGGCAGTACCTGGCGCACCATCCCCTTGGAAAACACGGTGCAGGGAAAGACCTCTTCCCGGATGATGTGGATGCTCATCGGGCTTTCAGGGTTTGTCCTCCTCATCGCCTGCTCGAATCTGGCGAACCTTCTTCTCGCGCGCACCATGTCGCGCGCCCGGGAGTTCGCAGTGCGCTCTGCTCTCGGCGCATCGCGCCTGCAATTGCTCCGCCCCTTGATCGCTGAGTCGCTTTTGCTCGCGCTGGCCGGCGCCGTCTGCGCTCTTCTCGTTGCGCAATGGGGCGTCGATTGGCTCGCCGCTCGATCCACGGGCGATAACGGCGAGCAGGTTATCCTCGAGTTTGACTGGCGGGTGTTCGGTTGGGCCTTTGCGGCCTCGCTCGTCACCGCTCTCGCCTTTGGACTGGCGCCGGCGCTTTTCGCTTTGCGGCTCAATGTAAACGACACGCTCAAGAGCGGCGCGCGCGGCATGACCGGCGGTCGCGGCCATCGCCGCTTTCGTCAGGCGCTCATTGTCGGGCAGTTCGCTCTCGCGATGGTGCTGCTTTCCGGCGCCGCCCTTTTCATCTGCGGGCTCGACGAATTGAACCACCGTCGCGCCGGCTGGCAATCCGATCGTCTCCTCACCGGAACCGTCGTGCTCCCCGCGACCCGCTATTCCAATCCGGACAAAATTACCGCGTTCCATCGGCTTGTCCTGGAACGACTGGAGTCGCAACCCGACGTCGCCTCGGCCAGCATTTCTGCCTTCACGCCGTTCTTCAATTGGCCGGACACGCGCAAATATCTGATCGAAGGTCATGAGCTTCCCCAGCGCGGTCACGAACCGGCTGCGGTCGTAAACAGCGTCACGGCCCGCTATTTCGAAACCGTCGAGACACGCATGCTCTCCGGCCGCTCCTTCAGCGAAAAAGACACTGCGACATCGCCAAGAGTCTTCATCATCAATCAGGCGATGGCCCGGGGGCTGTTTGGCAACGAGAATCCCATCGGCCGGCGTCTCGCGCAGGCCGGGACAAATCCGCAATGGGGCGAAATCGTGGGCGTGGCGACCGACGTGAAATCGGTCATGCCAGACCCCGGGCCGGTCACTTTTCAACTCTACCAACCCATGGCGCAAGAGCCCGGGCCCAACAACGAAATTGCCATCCGCACCTCGGGTGCCGCGCCCGCCAGCCTCGTCGATTCCATTCGAAATCTCATGGCCGAGCTCGACCCGGACTTGCCCGTGCGTCAGCTCCAACCCGCGGACGCAACCGTCGAGCGCGCCAACTATCAAACTGCTGTCCTGCGCGACATTCTTACCTCATTTGCCTTGCTCGGACTTGGCCTGGCGTCGCTCGGAGTTTACGGCATCATCGCCCGCACGATGGCGCAACGCACCGGCGAATTCGCCATTCGGCTCGCGTTAGGAGCGTGCCTGCGAGACATCACGCGCATCGTTCTCGCATCGGGAATAAAACTGGCGATCATCGGATCTGCGCTCGGCATGCTGGGAGCAATCGCCGTGGGCCGGTTTCTTGCCGCCGGCCATCCCGGGATGCATCTCAACCGCCCTTCCGTAATGATCGGGACCACGCTCGTTCTCATCACCGTGGCTCTGGTCGCCTGCTGGCTTCCAGCCCGCCGAGCCGCGCGGATCAACCCGATTGACGCTCTCCGCGCAGATTAGCGCTTTGCCATCAAGTTCTATGAACTCAATTAAGAAACAAGGACACCTCGCCGGCCTTCTTTGGCTGTTGTGCACGGCTACCGGCGGCTGGGGCATGTCGTACATCCGCTCGAACATTCTTGTTCCGGGCGACGCTGCCGCGACCGCAACTCATCTGGTTGCTTCTGAGAATCTATTCCGCGCGGCGATCGTCGGGATCCTTCTTTCGCAAGTCTTCCTGCTCTTCTTCGGTCTGGCTTTGTATCGCTTGTTCAAGGCGGTCGATCGGTGCAGTGCCCTCGTGCTGCTGACCTCGATCCTGATTACTGTCGGCATCGCGGTCGTTAACACGCTCAACCTCTTTGCCGCCATGGCGCTCCTGGGTCCCACCGATTATCTAAAGGCGTTCACCCCCGAACAGCGTAATGCCCTGGCGATGGTCTTTCTCCGGCTGAACAACAGTTCTGGCCAGGCCCTCGTCGAGTTATTCTGGACGCCGTACTTCTTTGCCTTCGGATTGCTCGTCATCAAATCGAGATACCTCCCGAAAATCCTTGGCTTTCTCCTGATCATGATGAGCGCAGGCTACGCCATCAATACTCTGACCAAGTTTCTAGCTCCCCAATTTTATCCCGCGACCTTCACCACGCTGGCGATGGCGTTGGGCGCGCTGGGCGGACTTCCAACCATGATTTGGCTTTTGTTCCGGGGTGCTCGGGAGCAACCTTCAACCGAACAATCCGCTCCTTAAGCTTATGAAACTAAAGCGCATCGTGAAGTGGACGTTCCGGGTCATCGTCGTTCTCTTCCTTCTCATCGTTCTCGGCCTGTTTATTGGCTACTGGAGGTCGACAAATGACTGCGGCAAGACCGCGGCTCCGGCTAATCCAATCAAAGCGATTGTCTATTGCGACTACGGCGCACCGGACGTCCTGAAACTCGAGCAGATCGAAAAGCCGGTCCCGAATGACGATCAAGTCCTGATCAAAGTCCGCGCGGCTTCGATCAATCCTTACGACTGGCATTTCATCAGGGGGATCCCGTACATCTTCCGCCTCGACGCCGGACTTCGAAAACCGAAGGTCCTCCGGATTGGCAGTGACGTTGCGGGAACGGTCGAGGCGGTAGGCAAAAACGTCACGCAATACAAGCCAGGCGATGACGTCTTCGGGATCTGCAACGGCGCCTGGGGAGAGTACTGCCTCGGAAAGTCGAGATTGGCCCTGAAACCAGCCGAGATCAGCTTTGAGCAGGCTGCTTCTCTCCCGGTGGCGGCCATCACCGCGCTTCAGGCTCTTCGGGACAGAGGAAAGGTGCAGCCGAGACAGAAGGTTTTGATCAACGGCTCGTCGGGCGGTGTGGGGACGTTCGCCGTGCAGATCGCCAAAAGCCTCGGCGCGGAGGTGACCGCGGTGTGCAGTGGAAGGAATGTCGAACTGGTCCAATCGCTCGGCGCAGACCACGTGATCGATTACACGAAAGAGGATTTCACCAAGAGCGCGGAACGTTATGACGTCATTCTCGATAATGTCGGAACCCAGCCGTTGTCCGGATTCAGGCAAGTCCTGAAGCCCAACGGGATCTGCGTCATGATCGGTGGCGGTGGGCCGCATGAGGGAAATTGGATTGGACCGCTGGCTCGCCCGATCAAAGCGCTGCTGCTCTCGCCGTTCATCAGCCAGAAATTGACCATGATGATCGCAGACATGAACAACAAGGACCTGACCGCCCTGGCCGAACTGATGAAGAGCGGGAAAATGAAATCCGTAATCGACCGGACCTACAAGTTAAGCGAAGTGCCCACGGCCGTCCGGTATGTCGAAGAAGGCCACGCCCGAGGGAAAGTAGTGGTCAGCGTGGAGTAACCGACTGGCGGTCCTACGGAAGCCGGTACGCCTCCACCACCGCCACTCCGCTGCTCCCGCCCGCGCCCCGGACGATCGCGGTGTAATTGAGTTCTTAGGAAACGGCAGGCAGCGGTGCCAATGCTTATCCTCCCTGGATGCGACCCGTGCAATCGGACAGCGCCCGGCTTGAGTCCGCATTCCCAAGAAAGTTCTCGACACGCCTGAGGAGCCCAAGTTTCAATCGACGCACCCTCGCCTTCGCTCCGACCTCTAACCAACCCACCCTGCTTATGCCACTAGTCCCACTACCTCCCCGGAACGATGACGGCAGTTACACAACACCACCCGCCGCGATGGAAATCGACGGTGATGGCGCTAATGGCCAAACCGGAGGCGTTCCGGTTTATGCCCCTAAAGGTTACACGCCCGCGTGCCTGGATTTCATCGAGAATGCCGGCAAGCCCGGAAATTGGTTTGGCGTCGTCACGGACACAGGCAAACCGAACGGAAATCCGGTGGAGCAGGATGACGATGGTCCCGCTCCGGGCGCCTATGTAAGCGCGACAAGCTACCGTTGGCCTCAACTTTCGCGCATCGATCCGCTGGCCTACGTGGACGCGGCGGGCGTCCCCTATATTGTTCTGCCATCGCATTGGCGGATTCTGGCCGTGGGCGTTGTGCTGGGCTGCAAAGCCACCGTGAAAGACACCAAGACCGGCAAAGTCCTCAACGCGGCGGGAGTCATGGATTTCGGACCCAAGGCGAAGCTGGGCGAGGCGTCCATCGCGTGCGCGAAGTTTTTTGGTATTCCCTCCAGCCCCAAGAATGGCGGGACAAGCCAGAAGCGATTTATCTACACATTTTTCCCGGGCGTGCCTGCGGTCATTAACGGCGTCACCTACCAGCTTCAGCCGATGCCGTAGCGTCCCCGCCCGCTCCTCCGGCGGTTGATTCGGCGCCGGGACGCGAATTCGTTGAGCGTCGCGCCGAGCCCTTTATTCTGAAGGGCTCAGTGTCTTCAAGCGGGATCGCCGCACCCCGGCTCGCTCGCATGTCCAGAATCCGAGTTTTGGCGGCGAAAAAAAAGAAAAGAAAAAGCTTGCGCGTGAATTAGTGATATAGTTAGCTACATCACTAATGAAGGACAAACAGCCATCGCTCCGGGAGGCCCGCGATGAATCGTGAATGGAACAATGCCCAGCCGATTTATCGCCAGCTTCGCGATGGCGCCGTCCATATGATTCTCGATGGCGTCCTCAAGGAAGGCGATCCGCTTCCGTCGGTGCGCAACGTCGCGGCCGACTATCGGGTCAATCCCCTCACCGTCCTCAAGGCGTATCAGCAGCTCGTCGACGAGGACTTGGTCGAGACGAAGCGAGGCCTGGGGATGTTCGTCAAACCAGGCGCGCGCGATCTCCTGCTGAAGGGTGAACGCGAGAAGTTTCTCAAGGACGAATGGCCGCGAGTGGCGGCGACGATCGAGCGGCTCGGCTTAACCTCCAAGGAATTGGACGCCGCCGCTAAAGATGGAGCATCAATCGGAAAGGAGAACCGCTAACCTCATGGCCTGCATTGAAGCAAAAGGTCTGCGAAAAGTATTCGGGACGACGGTTGCGCTGGATAATGTAGATCTGCGCGTCGAAGAGGGACGCATCCTCGGACTTATCGGTCCCAACGGCGCCGGGAAAACGACCGCACTGAACGCGATTCTTGGCCTCACTTCCTACGAAGGGGAACTAAGCGTTTTGGGGCGCGATCCCTGGACTTCGCGTGATGCGCTCATGCGCGACGTCTCCTTCGTCGCCGACGTCGCGGTGGTGCCGCGCTGGATTCGGGTAACGCAAATCCTTGACTACGTCGCCGGCGTCCATCCGCGATTCGACCGCACCAAGGCGGAAGCGTTCCTGGCGAAAACCTCCATTAAGCGCACGAGCAAGGTGCGAGAATTGTCGAAAGGGATGGTCGCCCAGCTCCACCTCGCGCTGGTCATGGCGATCGACGCGAAGTTGCTCGTGCTCGACGAGCCGACGCTCGGGTTGGACATCCTTTATCGAAAACAATTTTACGACTCGCTCCTGAACGATTATTTCGACGGGAGCCGCACCATCGTGGTGACGACCCATCAGGTGGAAGAGGTCCAGGACGTCCTGACCGACCTCATGTTCATCAATGGCGGCCGCATCGTCCTCAATTGTACGATGGAGGAATTCGAGGCGCGCTATTTCGAAGTGATGGTCAATCCCGACCGGATCGACGCCGCCCGGGCGCTGAAGCCGATTTACGAGCGGCAAATGTTTGGGCGCAGCGTGCTCCTGTTCGACCAGGCTGAGCGGCAGCAACTCACTGCCCTCGGCGAAGTCCGCCGCCCGAGCATTGCCGACTTGTTCGTCGCCGTGATGGGCAACTCGCAGGCAAACGCCGGAGGAATTCAATGAACATCGCCCAGGCAAATTCAATGGAATCAGAACCAATTAGTCCCGCGCCCCCTTCCCCAACCCGGCCGCTCCTCTGGTCGGTGCGGCGAGAATTATGGGAAAACCGGTCCATCTACCTGGCGCCGCTGATCACCATGGCAGTCCTGCTCTTTGGCTTCCTGATGAGCACGCGAGGTCTGCCGGGGCGGCGACGCGCCGTCTTGTTGCTCGACGAAGCGCACCAGCGGATGGCGATCACTCCGCTCTACGGCATGGCGGCGTTTGCCATCATCGTGACGGCATTCTTTGTCGGCGTGTTCTACTGTCTCGACGCGCTTTCCGGCGAGCGGCGCGATCGGAGCATTCTCTTCTGGAAGTCGCTGCCGGTTTCGGATCTCACCACCGTGCTCTCCAAAACGATTGTCGCGCTGGTGGCTCTACCTTTGGTCGCGTGCGCGGCCATCATCATCACCCAGGTTTTCATGGCGCTGATCACTGCCGTAGTCCTGCTGGTGAATGGGATGGGGACGGCGTCGTTCGTCCCGCAGTTGAAATTCTTCCCCTCGCCGTTGCTCCAGCTTTACAGCGTAATCGTCATCGCACTCTGGCATGCGCCCATTTACGGGTGGGCGCTCCTGGTTTCCGGCTGGGCCCGGCGCGCGACTTTCCTCTGGGCCGTGATGCCGCTGCTCGCCATCGCCGCGATCGAGCGAATGGCGTTCGAAACCACCCATTTCATGGCGTTCCTGAAGTATCGCGTCGGCGGCTGGTTCGCGGAAGCGTTCGCCTTCAAAGGCCATGAAAGCCTGGCTCTCGATCCGGTGACCCAAATGACTCCGGGCCATTTCCTGAGCCTGCCTGCGCTTTGGCTGGGACTGCTCTTTTTCGCAATCTGCCTCTTCGCCGCGGTGCGGCTGCGCCGTTACCGCGGGCCAACCTAACAAACATGAACAAACAAATAATTATCGCCCTGGCCAAGGTAACAATTCTGGCAGCCGCGGTCATCCTGCCTCATCCCTCCAGCGGCCACGCCGAAGATAAGACGGACGCACTAAAGCAGCGCATCCTCGCCCAGGCCCAAAGTGTCGGCCCGGACGATTATGCCTTCACCCGCACTTCCCGCACCGAACAAACCTCGAACGGTAAGACGGAGACACGCACCCTTATCGACAGGTACGATCCGTCAAAATCCGGCGACGCACGTTGGACCCTGGTTTCGGTGGATGGGACAACGCCGCCTGGGGACGTGCTCGACAAGTATAAGAAGGAGACCCCAAAGCGGCGCGTCCCCGGTTACTACCGGCTCGCCCGGTATTTCGCGACGACCGCCACGACTTCGACCGATTCCCGCGGCCGGACCGTTTTTCACTTTGGAACCCTGCCCAAGGACACCGCGCTCGTCATGGATTCCGATGTGTCATCGAACACGAGCGCCGACGTAACGGTGAGCGACACGAACGGGACAGCGTTCGCGGAGCAGGTGCGTCTCACGGTCAAACCGACGCGGCTTAAGCTGATCATGAAGCTGGAGCACTATGAATCCACGGCTCGTTTCAAAATGGGGCCCGAGGGCAAACCGATCTTGATCGAGCACATCGCCGACATGGCTGGCTCGGGAATGGGCCAGGAAGGCAAAGCCCACACCGTGATCACCTACAGCGACTACCGGCCGGCCAGGTAATCCGCATCCAGTAGAACCAACCAGACCCATGTTCGCGATCCTCCGCTCCGCCATTCGCTCACTCCTGCGCAGTCCGGGCTTCACGTTTCTCGCAATTGTTACTCTTGGTCTCGGCATCGGCGCCAACACCGCCATGTTCAGCATTCTGAACACGATCATGCTCAAGCCCCTGCCCTACCCGCAGAACGAGCAGCTCGAGCGCCTCGATCGCGCTACGCCTCAGAACCCCCAAGGCCGCGTTTCGCCAGCAGACTTCCTTGATCTCCGGCGCGACGTAACGAGCTACGGCGAAGTCGCCGCCTACGCGCTCGGCGACACGAGCCTCTCCGAGCCAGGCCAACCGGCAGAAGTAGTCCGCGCCATGCGCGTCACCGCGAACCTGTTTTCCCTATTGCGCGTCCCGCCACAGCTCGGACGCGATTTCCTCCCGCGCGAAGAGGTGCCGGGCAACGATCGCGTCGTTATTCTCAACCAGCGGGTCTGGCAAAACCGCTTCGGTGGCCGCAGCGACGTCATCGGGCGCATCATCCGGGTTGACGGCGAGCCGCACGAGATCATCGGCATCCTGCCGGCATGGTTCAACGATTGGCGGCACCTCGGTGGGTTCGATTTCTTTCGCCCGCTCGCGCTCGATCAGCAGAAATCCGCTGACCGGCGCACGACCATGCTGCGTATCCTCGGCCGGCGCGGGCCGGGCCGCACCTTTGCCGAATCAAAAGCGTTGATCGGGAACTTCGGCGGGCGCCTCGCCGCGGATTTCCCGGAGGTGAATGGCGGGACGACGTGGGTCCCCGTCGAGCTGAACTCGACCGCGTTTCCGAAGAGTGCCCGCCAGATGCTGGCGATGCTGATCGGGCTCTCCGGTTTTGTCTTGCTCATCGGGTGCTCTAACCTCGCCAATCTTCTTCTCGCGCGAACGATGGCACGCGCGCGTGAATTCGCGGTCCGCGCAGCGTTGGGCGCGGCGCGGTGGCAGTTGCTCCGGCCCCTCATTGCCGAGTCCCTTCTCCTCGCTCTTGGAGGCGGCGCGGCGGCGATGGTCGTGGCACAATGGGTCACAGACTGGCTCTCCGTCCGGACCACCTCCGAGAATGGCGAGCGCCTCCTTTTCTCGCTCGACTGGCACGTTTTCGCCTGGGCATTCGGTGCGGCCCTCATCACCGCCGTCGCGTTCGGCCTCGCGCCCGCCCTCTTCGCGTTGCGGCTCAACGTCACCGAAACCTTGAAGAGCGGCGCGCGGGGCTCGACCGGCGGCCGCGGGCACCGGCGTTTTCGTCACGCGCTTATCGTCGGACAGTTTGCACTCGCGATGGTGTTGCTCACCGGCGCGGCTCTTTATATTCGAGGACTGGACGATCTCAACAACACGCGCGCCGGCTGGCAATCCGATCGGCTGCTCACCGGGACGATCGTGTTACCCGCCACTACGGCCGGCGATCCCGAGAAGATCAACACCTTTCACCGCCTCGCCCTCGACCGGCTGAGAGCCGTGCCGGGCGCCGCGTCCGTCAGCATCTCATCCTTTACCCCGTTCTTTAACTGGGGCGATGTGCGTCGCTACCTCGTCGAAGGCCGCGAGCTACCACCCCCCGGAAAGGAGCCTGCGGCAATCGTCAACGGCATCAGTCCGGATTACTTCGACACTTTTGGCACGCGCATCCTAAGCGGGCGCGCCTTCAACGAGCGTGACAATCTCAGCGCGACCAAAGTCTTCATCATCAGCCAAACCACGGCGAAGGCGCTCTTCGAAAACGAAAATCCACTTGGGCGCCGGCTTGGGCAAACCGCCCTGGGCGCAATTCAATGGGGCGAGATCGTCGGAGTCGCGGCCGATATCAAACCGATTACGCCGGATCCGGGCCCCGTAACGCTCCAGCTTTACCAGCCGATGGCGCAGGAGCCTCGTCCATTCAACGAAATCGCCATTCGCACGAACGGCGTCGCGCCGGCCACGCTTGTCCAGAGTGTTCGCACAATCATGGCGGAGCTCGATCGCGACCTTCCGGTCCGCCAACTTCAGCCCGCGGATATCACGATCGAACGCGCCAATTCTCAAAGCAAGATCCTGCGCGATATCTTCACTTCGTTTGCCCTGCTTGGCCTTGGCCTCGCCTCGCTGGGCATCTATGGGGTCATTGCCCGAACCATGGCGCAACGCGCGGGCGAATTCGCCATTCGCTTCGCGCTCGGCGCCCGCATCCGCGACGTCACCCGGCTCGTTCTCAGCACTGGCGTCAGGCTGGCACTCATTGGCGCAGGTATCGGCCTTTTCGGCGCGCTCGGTGTTGCCCGCTTCCTCGCTGCTGACAATCCGGGCATGCGCTTGGACAGCCCGCCTGTTCTCGCCGCCACCACTCTGTTGCTGATCGGTGTTGGCCTCGTCGCTTCCTGGTTACCCGCTCGGAGGGCGGCCCGCATCAACCCCATCGAAGCCCTGCGCGCGGAATGAACTCTGAACACCTGGAAGAACGGCCGTTGAACGCACTCAGAAAACAATCCAGAATGGCGGCCCTCCTCTATTTCATAAACGGCCTGCCCGCTCCCTTCGCCCTCCTCTACGTCCCGAGCGTCCTGATCGTGCGCGGAAACGCCGCGGCTACCGCCCTGAATGTCCGGGACTCGGAGTATCTGCTCCGGCTCGGCATGGCCGTCGAACTCTTCTCCGCGACCGTCGCCATTTTCGCTGTGATCGCGTTCTACCGCCTGTTCAAGGCGGTCAGTCACAAACACGCGATCGCCATGATGATCCTCCTGGTGATTTCGGTTCCTATTTCGTATCTCAACGTTCTGAACGATCTCGCCGCGCTGACCTTCGCTCGCGGCCCGGCTTTTCTCTCCGCTGTCTTTGATAAAGCCCAGCTCGACGCCTTCGTCCTCTTCTTCCTCCGGCTCCACAATCAGGGAATCATCCTCGCTCAAATCTTCTGGGGTCTTTGGCTTTTTCCTTTCGGCATCGCCGTGATGCGATCCGGTTTTATCCCACGCTTTGTCGGGATCGCGGCGATCGCTGCGGGCATCGGCTACCTGATCAATTCCTCGGTCGCTCTTTTCCTGCCCGCGTCAGCGCAAGGCATTGGCGATCTCGCGATGATCCTTGGAATCGGAGAACTGGCGTTTCTCTGGATGGTGATCTGGGGCGCGAAAACTCAACCGAATCGGCAGGCGGTCGTCGCTTCCGCCCTGGCGTGAGTTATGGCGGCATGAACCAATGAAACGAAAAACTCACCGCAAAAGTAATGTCGCGCCGGCACTGGTTAAGGAGGGCGACTCGTCCAGCGATAATGTACCGATACTTTAAAAAAGCCTTCGTCGCCCTCGTTCTAACATTCATCCTGTTCGCGGGGCTCGCTCTCGCTGCGTTTCGTCACACCTACCCCGACGAGCCGAAGCTACCCGGTAATCTTGAGCATGGATCGCTTGAATATGGCAATCGCATTCGAACGTGGATAGCGTATGTGCCCTCAAAGCCGCAAGCACAGCCACCCCTGGTGATCACACTGCATAGCTCCATGGGCACGTCGAAAGGTGCGCGGCAGTCCTTTGGGTTCGACTTCGATCTGCTCGCCGAGGAACATGGTTTCATCGCGGTCTATCCACAGGGCTACGAGGGCCACTGGAATGACTGTAAAAAAAAGGGGCCATTTGCTGCGAAGGCTGAGAACGTCGATGATGTAGGCTTCTTAAAGGCCCTGGTCGATCGTTTGGTAAGGGACCACAACGCCGACCGCGGTCACGTCTATATAACCGGAGTGTCGAATGGGGGCGCGATGACCATTCGTCTCGCGTTAGAAACGCCCGATTTCGCACGCGCCTATGCTGCCGTTGTCTCCAATGTCCCTTCCCCAGAGAACATGGCAATCACCCCAAAAGGCAAGCCGGTGTCGATGCTTCTAATGGAGGGGACGGCGGATCCTATGAATCCATGGACCGGCGGCGACGTGGTCCTTTACGGGGTGTATGGCAACCGCGGCCCCGTTCTCTCCGCCCAGGCAAGCGTCGACTACTTCCGCGCGCTTGACGGCGCAACAGCTCCGTCTCAAACGACGCAAATCCCGGACACTGATAAGACCGATGGGAGTACCGCCGAACGTGAAGTATGGAGCGCCCCAGGCAACCTTACTGTGGAACTTGTGACTATTCGAGGTGGTGGCCACAGCGTGCCTCATCCCGGGATGTGGGGCTTCCGGTTGCTGGGCAACTCCAACCGCGACTTTCATGCCGCACTGGAAATTTGGAACTTCTTCCAACTGGCGCGTTGATCACGCACTGCGCAGCACAACCAAAGAGAAATTGCACCATGTCTGAAGACACATCGCTGCTCCGCCTGTATTTCATGCGGCTGCTTTACCTCCTTAATTTCGCAATGCTCGGACTCCAGGTCTGGCCCACAATCATTAGCCACCCCGGACCGTGGGATCCAGTGAAAGGCGTTGCCTACAGTTTTTGGGCAGCGTTGTCGGCGCTAAGTATTTTAGGACTTCGGTATCCGCTTAAGATGGTGCCTCTGCTTCTTTTGCAGTTTCTCTACAAGTCGATATGGATCCTGGCCGTTGCACTGCCGATGTGGTCGACCTTCCGCTCGGAGGAACTCACAAGGGTTATGGGTCTAGGCGCTCTCGTGGATATTGCGGTTATTCCTTGGCCTTATGTTCTGGCGAATTATGCCAAAACGCGCGGCGACCGCTGGAGATTCAAATGAAACAGAACACAACCCTAACCATCGCCTCTCTCCTCTCGATCCTTTTAGCAACGTTTCACTTGGCGGACGATATCGTCCGCGGGATGTCGGGGGGAGGGCTTTCCAACCTCGTTGCGGTCGTCATCTGCGTCGTATGGCTGTATGGAACACTCGTGCTCGCCGAGCGTCCAGCGGGGTACATCATCATTCTCGTCGCCTCGCTTTTGATGATGGTCGTCCTCATCCTCCATATGAAAGGGCCGGGAGTCGGCTTCGGGACTGTCCGCAGCAACGGGCTGTTCTTCGTGTGGACACTCCTTGCGCTCGGCGTGACCGCGCTCTTCTCTGTCATCCTCTCAGGACGCGCACTGTGGAAGGGGGCCTGGCGCGATTCCTCGCGCGACGCCAAAGAGGTCTAACTATGCGATTGAGGCGAATCTTAAAACGCAGCATCCTTGCAGTGGTCATTCTGCTCTTCGCCTGGTTCCAGTTCGCCTACTGGACTTCGACCAACGACTGTGGACGCCCCATTCCTGCCAGCGCCGAGCGGATGAAGGCGATCCGGTATTGCGAATACGGCCCGGCCGATCAGGTCCTGAAACTCGAGCAGGTCGAAAAGCCCGTTCCGAACGACAACCAGGTTTTGGTCCGCGTGCGAGCCGTGTCCCTCAGATATTTCGACGGCGGCATGCTCGGCGGCAGTATCCCCGGCAGACTCCTCTTGGGACTTCGTAAGCCGAAAAATACCATCCCGGGATCCGACTACGCCGGGACGGTTGAAGCAGTGGGCCGAAACGTGACCGAGTTCAAGCCCGGCGATGAAGTCTTCGGCGTCAGGGCCGGTTGTCTCGCGGAATACATCTGTGTCAGGGCCGACCGCGGAGCGATAGTTAAGAAGCCGGCCAACAGTACCTTCGAACAGGCCGCGTCGATCCCCACCGCACTCGTTGCCTTACAGGGCCTGCGCGATACGGGCCGGGTGAAAGCAGGACAAAAGGTGTTGATCAATGGCGCGTCCGGAGGCGTTGGAACGTTTACTGTCCAGATCGCCAAGGCTTTCGGCGCGGAGGTAACCGGCGTTTGCAGCACGAAAAACCTGGACCTGGTCCGATCGCTCGGGGCCGACCACGTGATCGACTACACCAAGGAAGACTACACAAAAGGCGATCAGCGTTATGACGTAATCTACGATCTCATCAATAATCATTCGTTTGCGGAACGCCGCCGCGTCCTCAAACCGGGTGGCATCTGTGTGCTGGCGGGGATCGGCGGCTCAGGCATTCACGAGGAGACCTTGTCGCGCTTTATTGGCGGGCTCACCGCCTCGTTTCGTTCGAGCTTTTCGAAGGAAAAGTTCCTCAGATTTGGGGTCGATTTCAGCAAGAAAGACCTCGGGGTTCTGCGCGACATGACGGAAAGCGGAAAGATCGCGCCCGCTCTCACCAAAACGTATCCGCTTACCGAGACCGCCGCCGCCTACAAATACCTCGAGACCGGCCACGTCCAGGGGAAGATCGCGATCACGATCGAATGAAGCTCGTTAGGCGATTTCTAAAATGGACAGCCGTCACCATGCTCATCGTAGTGCTGGGAGGCGGACTCTACCTTTTTATCGCCTACTGGCGGTCAACCAATGACTGCGAAGGCAACACCGCTGCGCCTACTAATCCCATGAAAGCTATTCGTAAATGCGAGTACGGTTCCCTGACGCTGCGGGACGTTGAGAGGCCTGCTCCCACCGACAATCAGCTCCTCATCAAAGTCCGCGCTTCTTCCCTCAACGCGGCCGACGGACACCTGCTGCGCGGCTCCTACCTGATGCGCCCTTTTTCCGGAATGCGGAAACCGAAGGATTCGCGCTTCGGGATCGATTGCGCGGGCACGGTCGAAGCCGTGGGTAAGAACATTACCCAGTTGAAGCCAGGCGATGAAGTTTTCGGTGCGGCGAACGGTTCAATCGCCGAATATGTCTGTGTCAACGAGCGGACCGTGGTCACGAAGCCGGACAACATCACGTTCGAGCAAGCGGGCTCGGTCGCCGTCGCCGGACTGACTGCTTTGCAGGGTCTGCGCGACCAGGGGAACATCAAGCCCAGGCAGAAGGTCCTGATCAACGGAGCTTCCGGAGGCGTCGGTACTTTCGCCGTCCAGATCGCCAAGGCGCTGGGTGCGGAGGTGACCGCGGTTTGCAGCTCGCGGAACGTGGAACAGGCCCGATCAATCGGCGCGGACCACGTGATCGACTATACCAAAGAAGACTTCACCCAGGGCGATCAACGTTACGACGTCATCTTCGACAACGTCGGCAACCATACCATCAGCGACCGCCGGCGTGTCCTGACTCCCGACGGCATCTGTGTCCTGGCTGGAATGGGCAGCGCCGGGAAGCACGAGGGACAGTGGCTGCGCCTGTTAGGCAACTTGAAGGCCTTCTTTGTTTCGCCGTTCATCTCCCAGAAGTTCAAAATGTATATCGCCAAGACTCTCAAAGCAGACCTGACCGTTCTTCGCGATCTGATGCAGGAAGGGAAGCTAATTCCCGTGATCGATCGGCAATATCCGATGAGCGAGACCGCGAAAGCTCTTCGTTATCTCGAGGACGGGCACGCCCGAGGCAAGATCGTCATCACGATCGCCGATGCACCGGCCGGCCCTCAACCGTAAGCAACGATTTGGAAGCGCCGTTCCCCACCCTCTAATTCGCGCCCATTCGCGTTATTCGCGGGCCCAACGGCGATTTGGAAAACGCAGCCTTGCTGAACTCTCAACAATCAACTCTCAACTATAAACTCTCTTCCCCCCTTAGTAGCCGTGGCCGGGGCGTTCGTAGTACGGCTGGTGGCTGTTGAGCATGCTGCCTTCGTAGGCGCGATCGTGCATTTTTTGAATCTTATCCCGGCTGAGGCCGACAACGTTTCGCGCTCTCGCCAGGTCCGCGGGTTCCCAATGATCGCCCAGATTACTTCCGGTCCCTCCATTTACCCAGACATAGGTCTTCCCGTCGATAACCCGCATCTTGGGACCAGCGGTAGTCGTAACCTGGTCGGGCGCGACTTGTCCGGTGATCTTCAATGATCCCCCTACCCTGATCTTCATGGCCACTCCACCGCCGCTAAACTCGCTGCCTGACACCGCGTCAGCGATCACCTTTTTTGTCCCGGCGGAAACAACGAGCAGATAGCTGTTGCTTTTTGGCTCCGCGCTTCGGGAACTGAACTGAACCACATAATCGCCCGCCGGCAGATTGCCGGTCGAGAACACGCCGCTGGAACTTAGGGCGCTCTTAAAAGCGACTTTGCTGTTGCCATCGAACACGGTCACGTTCAGCGCCGGAATGGCGCCATACGCCATCGAAGCGAAGATCAGAGCGAGGCCGAGAATGCCATTGCGAATCAGGTTCACGAATAGTGAAGTAGGTAGCGTTTTCATGCGAATATCCTGACGCTCTCCTCCGACCGAGTCGAGGGGAGCGGCGCGGTTAGACCGTGCCACTTCCGGTGTTTCAGCCCATCCACTTTTCCACGTGATTTGCGAAAGCAACGGCCTGCTTTTTGCCTTTCCGGAATCGCGGGAATCCTGTTAATCCTTGCCGATGCCCCGGGACGAAAAGGCCAATATCCTCGTCGTGGGCGCCGGCGCCCAGGGCGCTCCCTGCGTTTCCATCCTGGCTCGCCAGGAGTCCGTCGGCCGAATTCTCCTCGGCACGCGCGTCCTTGCCGATGCCGCGTCTGTGCGCGATCGGGTCGGAAGCGAGAAAGTCGCCGCGGCAGAATTCGACGCGCGCCAGCCTGACGCCAGTGTCCGCGCCATCCGCGATTCCCTGGGGACCGTGGACGTGGTGATCGATCTCACTCCATCATTCATTTCGGTCGACGTGATGAAAGCCACCCTGGCGTTGGACGCTCACTACGTGAACACCGCCGCCTGCCCGGAGCATCTGGCCCAGTTGATCGCGGGCGAACCGCTCGACCTGGCCGACCGTTTCGTCGCGGCGGGACGGACCGCGCTGCTGAGCTGCGGAGCCAGCCCCGGCGTGGTGAACATTATCTGCCGCCGATTTTGCGATGAACTCGATACCGTTGAGCGGATCGAGATCAGGGCGGGGTTCCATGTTCCCGCACAAAGAGAGATGGTCAAGACTTGGACACCCACCTGGTCTCCCGAGCAGCAATATTTCGACTACTGCGATCCGCCCTGCCTCTTCCACGATGGCCGACACGAACACATGCCGGTGTTTCACGAGCCGGAGACCTACAATTTCGGGGGCAACCTCGGCGAAATCCAGCTCACTCATCACGCCCACGACGAGCAATACACCCTGCCGCTGACGATCGGGAAAGGCATTCAGTATTGCTGCTACAAGTTCCCGTTCGAACCAGCCATCGCGACCCTCTTTTCCACCGGGTTCACCGGCGACCGCGTCGTCGAAGTGGAAGGAGGCAAAGTGAAAGCGGTCGACGTCCTCATGGCGCTGTTACCGCGGCCGGTGCACATCGCGGTGCTTGATCCGCAAGTCCAGAAAGACCTGGTCCCGCTCATCGCCGCCACCCAGGCCCATATTTTGATAAAAGGAACGGCCGGCGGTAAGGAGAAGACCTTCCGGATCGTCACCAGTGTCTTCTTCGACGAAGCCGCGAAAGCCCTGGAGCTATTCGGCACCGCAAACGTCGCCGTCGGCTACGCCGCCGCGACCGGCGCCTTACAGCTGCTGGAAGGAAAAACGAAACCGGGAATCGTCTGGCCCGAAGAACTCGACGCCGCCCGTTTCATCGAACTGGCCAATACGCTCGGGCTAACCTTGAACCTGAGCGTCAGCTAAAACCGAGGTCCGCCGTCGCTCATCTTGTTCTCGTTAAACGCAAAGCACGCGCGTGAAGCTCCCAATGTCCATCAAGGTCTATGCAGCTCTCTCGTTTCTCTCCGCGGGGTCGGCCTTGTGGAGCGCTGCGTCCATCGTGGTGGCCGGGCTGGCAGCTCAGCACGCTGATCAGCTCCTGTTTGAGTTGCTCTGGGGCGCCTTCAGTGTCGCTCTCGGATTCGGCATCCTTCGGTTGCGTCCGGCGTGGCGGGTCGTGGCGCTCGTTTGCTGTTGCTGGGCGTTTGCCGTGTTCGCTCTCGTGCTCGTCGCATGGTGCATTTGGCCGCACAGTGTCACATGGCCAGTCCTGGCCATCACGCTGGTCGCAGCCACCCTAAATGGTTTCTTCTTCTATCGTTTTCGCCAGCCTGATATCAGGTTGTTGTTCCAAGCCAAGTCCGCCGTCGCCCCGAGCGTCTGACCAAACGATGGAGCGTAACGACAATGGCACATCATGTCATCGAAAACCAAACTGAAGGAGGGCGAGTTTTGCCGAGTCATTGGGGGCACGCACGCCGGAAAATCCGGGACCGTTCACGATATCAAAACCAGCAAGACTGGTCACATCACGATCACGGTTAAGCAGAAAAACGGCGAGTGTTTCAAAACGCTGGCCAGGAATGTCGAGGTTCAGCCAAAGGCTGGCGTCTAACCAGCGAATACGGCCTGCTCCAAAAAAAAAGAAGGACCGGCCGTGCTGATCCCCCGAGCCAATTGAGGCGCGCCTTCAGCGCTCGGGTATTTCGATATTCACGGTCCTGGGGCGTTGCCCCAGGTTAGGTTGATTTTGCGCCGTTGGCGCAGACGGCGATCTGAAGCGCTGCCCGGGCAATTGCAGGGCGACCGCTCCGGTTGCCACTTTGTCGCAAGAGCCCTCTCGCGCGGCTCTCAACTATTAACTCTCAACTCTCCCCTGGCCGGCGAGCGATGCTCGCTACTTACCCTCGGCATAAGGGATCGGCATGATCCCCTGGGCGCGCGCTTCGGCGAGGTCGATCCATTGGTAGTTGGGATCGGCTGCCTCGACTTTCTCTTTGTTCTTGAGCAGATCTTCGGTCCCGACCTGAACCGCCTTGGCGAAGGTCTTCCAGTCGCGGCGGGACCGAACGGCCGGGTCGAGCTTGTCGCGTAACGCGGTCAGGGCGGCGGGATCGTTCGGTTTCTTTTCATCGGCGGTATCGGGAAGTCCCAGGACGGTGGTTTCCAAACCGATGAACTGCGATTTGCCCGCGCCGAGATAAAACCCGGCATACATGTGGCCGGGCACAGTCACGAGGAAAGGTTCGATCGAGATTTTGCGCAGGATGGAGGCGAACAGGACGCTGCCGTCGACGCAGTTGGCCTGGGTATTGGTAAGCGATTGATCGATGAAGCGGACGAACTGGCTCTGGACGGTCTCGGAGCCGCCGGGCGTCGTGGTGGTGGAACTGTATTGCAGGCCGCGCTTTTGCAGGGCCGACCAGACAGCGAAAACCTGCCGGAGCGTTTCGTCATGCTCGTGCGTGGTGACGCGGAACGCGCTGACGATTTTCGTGTCGAGCGCTTCCTGAAGAATCTTATCGAGCATCGGATGGTTCTCGTTGACGTAGGCGGCGAACATCCAGCCGAGCTCGGTGGATCCAGCGATGAAGTTTTCATCGTCGAGGGTTTCCTCGGACTTGGCGACGCCAAAGGGGCAATCATTGATCGAGCGCACCTGGAGCGTCTCGTGCTTTTCCCCGGACGATTCGCCGTCCACTTCCACTTCAAAGGTGACGTTGAGCGGCACCTGCTGGGTGACCTTGCGCAGCCGTTCGAATTTGTAATTCACCTTCGGCGCGATGAAGTAATCCTTGCCGGCCTCGGCCAGCTCTCCGTTCCAGGAGGTCGCCGTCATGAGATCGTTTTCCTTCACGGTCACTTTGACTTTGGCGTTTTCCGCCGGGGCCTTCACGGAAACGCCGACTAAACCAAAGCGTTCCCCGAGCAAATAGGGATCGGGCGCTTCCGCTTCTTCGTCGCCCGGCTCAATGGGGCGGACCGAGGCGGTCGCGATCAGCAGCGACGGGAAAAGCTGGTGGTCCATGTTCGCTTCCGGAGTCCATTCGACCTCCTCCGCGGCGGCGGCCAGGGAGAGACAAAAGCACACGAATATCGGGGCGAACAGGCGGACGAAAGACTTCATGGCCAAATGGATGGCCGTTCTTTTTGAAAAGACAAGCGCCAAGCCGAAGCGGGCTTGATCTTGCCGGCGGTTTCCTTCAGAAGATTTGACATGCAACTTTACGTCGGCAAGAACGGCCAACAGCTCGGGCCTTTTTCACTCGAGGAAGTCAATCGAAAGCTGGCGGACCGAACCTTCTTGGGAACAGACCTGGCCTGGTATGAGGGCGCCGCGGGATGGGCGCCGCTCTCGAGCGTAGCGGGGGTTGTTCTTCCCCCGGCCGAGTCGACGGCGCCGGCCGTGCCAGTGGCGGGCGCCGCACCAATGCCGGCGCCCACGCCAGCGCCAGTCCCGGCCGCAGTCCCGAGCCGGCCGAGTGCTTACCCTGCCCAACCGGTAGCGACAGGGAGCCGCAGCTACAAAACGATGGCCCGGGTCGGATGGATCTTGCTGGGAGCCACGCTGCTCATTTCCTGCATACCCATTCTGGGCTGCGGCGCGTGGATCCTCGTCTGGCCCGTCGCCATTGCCGCGATCATTCTTGGAATCATCACCATCAGCCGAGGCGGAACGGGCTCGGGCATCGGGCTCATAATCGCCGCCATAGTCCTTCTACCGGTCGCCTACATCGTGCCGGTTTTCACCACCGCGCTCCTGGGCGACAAACAGGAACGCCAGAACGAAACCCAGATTATGGAGAACTTGCGCAGCATCGATGGCGCCAAGTCGCAATGGGTCACCGCCACGAAAGCGACAAACGGAGCGGATGTGACCATGGCCAACCTAACGACTTATTTGAGCGGAAAGGAAATCAAACCGGTCGTGGAGGAAAATTACGACCCGGCGCCCGTTGGTCAGCCACCCACGGCGACGCTGCCGGCAAAAAAATCACTTGGAGGTTTCACGCAGGGGGAAGTGCTGACCGCCGCGGCCATCGAACAAGATCTGGCCAAGGGTTCATTTTCGTGGATAAAAACATCGATCACCAAGTTGGGGAATGCGCCAAGTCCAACTCCAGCCGTGATTCCGTCGATGCCACCAAAGGTGACGACCCCGCCCGCGTCGCCAAGCCCGTCTGCAGCTCCGAAACCAGCGGTATCGCCGCCCCCAAGCTCGTCGCCGTCGCCTTCCGCGTCCCCAAGATCGAGCACCGCTCCTCATTCGCTGATCTCACCGCGGCAACAGCAGGAACCGGAGGAATCGCCTTCGGCACGCCAGTCGCCTTCCGCCAAGTTCGCTCCTCAACAGAAAGGCCCCCCAGCGAAGCCTCGCCAATCACCTTCGGAACCCGATAATTCCGGCGGTCTTCGGCAGGGAAAAAAGAATCCTCCGGGCGAAGTCCCTTCGCCATCACCAGAGGAGGACGACGAGTGACGGTCTTGCCGACCAAGCCAAGAGCCGATTTTTTCTGTTTGTGACCGCCGGGTCTTGGGGATAACCGTGATCATTTTCCACGATCCTCGGTGCGTGGAATACTCCGCGCCGGGACATCCGGAGCGCCCTGACCGGATTCGGAAAACAGTTCCGCTCCTGAAATCCCGCCATCCGGACTGGGAATGGCGGGTGCCCCAAGCGGCCACGGAAGAAATGCTGCTCCGCGCTCACTCTCCTGGCCACATCGACCGCGTCAAAAGCGCGGTCACGGACTTCGATGCCGACACAGCGGCGCATCCCGGCATTTTCGAGCACGCGGCGCGAGCCACGGGAGCCGCGGTCGACGTCGCGCGCGAAGCGCTCGGCGGAAACGCAGCTTTCAGCCTGATGCGGCCTCCGGGACACCACGCCATGCGTGAGCGCGCCATGGGCTTTTGCTATTTCAGCCACATTGCCGTTGCCGCTCACGAAGCGCTGGCGAATGGCGCGGAGCGAGTCGCCATCTGGGATTTCGACGCGCACCACGGGAATGGAACCGAAGATATCGTGGCGGGTAATCCACGAATCGCGTTCGCCTCAATTAATCAATTTCCCGGTTATCCGGGAACGGGAACGCGCTCGTTTGGCAACATTCACAACTACCCGGTTCCGCCGCTCGGCCCGCGAGCGAACCATGTCGGCGAAGTCCGCCGGGCACTCGATCAATTGGTTGCGTTCAAGCCGGACCTGCTGCTCGTCTCCGCCGGCTTCGATGCTTTTACAGGCGATCCGATCACGGAAATGACTCTAGAAACCGAAGATTTCGTGACGTTCGGCCGGTGGATCCGCGAAACGAAGATCCCTGCGGGCGCGATCCTCGAAGGTGGCTACAGCGATCAGTTGCCGGAGCTGATCGATGCGTTTCTCGCCGGGTGGAGCGAGCGCTCCGACGCTCGATAACTAACGGCGCAAACCACCATCGCGCGACGTAGCGCGCGATCCACCTGGCTTCACCGCCTCAATGCGATCCTTTTCGCGATCTGCAAAACTTTGGTTGGCAGACCGAAGAGGGGCAGTGGATAGTGGCCGCGTCATCGGGCCGTAGCACAGCTTGGTAGTGCGCTTGAATGGGGTTCAAGAGGTCCCGGGTTCGAATCCCGGCGGCCCGATTATCTTAACTGATTATAACAGAGCATGTTATATTCTGCACACAAAGAGAATGGGGCAATATGGGCAATACCGATTGCCCAAATACTGCCTGCACAACCACGAATTATCCGCCAGTCGTCAGGCCCCGCCGAGCAGGTCCTTCCGTCATTCTGACGAATATCCGGCGGCGACGAGTGCGGCCTGCACAGCCAGCGCGCCCTTTTTGTAGACGGTTACCGCGAGCAACTCTACGTCCCGATAAACAGCCCAAAATCGAGCGCCATAATGGGCGACGACCGTTTGCCCGCGCCTTTGGCCGCCGACCGCTAGATGAACCCTCGATAAGGTCTGCCGTTTGTCGATCTGAATCAGATGACGAGGGCGTGTTACATTTCCTGCGTGACATGTTGGTAAATGTTTCAGAATAACGCGACATTATCACGGCTATTTTTAACAGAAATCAGCTCTGCGAACTGGGGATATCTCCAACGAATGACACGGACAGGCGACGCCGCGCGCGGCGATGTTTAGTTATGAATAAGTAAGCTTGCGCCCGATCTTTTTCGCCGGCCCGCCCGTCGCGCGAGCCAACGCATCAATCACCAAAGAGACCTCTGCGTTCGGCAATAAGTCCCGTCGGACAACTGCCTACATCAATAACACCTTGGCGAGCACGTACGCCGCGATGCGTTAGTTAAGAATGATGAAGTGTCACCGACTCTTTTTTTCCGGCCCGTCCGCGGGGCAAGCCAGGCATCAATCGCTAATAGAACTTCTGCATTCGCCAACAAATCCCGTCGGACAATTTGCGCCAGATTCGTCTCCCAGGACCGCGGCGGTCGACCGTATTGCTCGGAAAGGTGCCTTGCGAGCTCTGCTTTAACGCCGCGCGGTGCGAGTTCCCGGGCAACGATTTTGAGCCAGCGATCAAAATTTGGAGTAGCACGTTTCATTGGACGAATCGTTACGCATTTATGGCCATGAAAAGCAACCTTGCAACATCCGACATCAGTGCCGAAGCAATTGGTCGCTTTCCCCGCCGAGGATGCGACCGGCGGGCCAAGCGAGCGCGCTCGCGACATTGGCGGAAATTGGCAGACGCGCCAGACTTAGGATTGCGAAATCATCGATTTCAAGGCTTCGCTTTTCGTTTCAAAAGGAAATGTTCTTACGAGGGGTAAGCATCGATTTCGACGACGTTGCACAATTCTACGAATGGGTGAGCAGAAAAGCGGTCATTTTAGTGGCCTGACCCCAAAAGCTAGACAGGTTACAAGTGTAGTTCTGCTGGTTGTTTGATCTGATAAAATCCGGTTTGGTTAGTCTTGGCAAGTTTGGGCGGAAGGAGGCCGGGAGGAGCCCAATTTTGTTCGCGCCTCGGGCGAACTTTCCTGGTGTTTGGTAGCCGAGCGAGCTGTGGCGCCGCTTTTCGTTATATTCCACGCGCCAGCTCTCGATGTGACCGTTTTCTCACGGACTGCCCGGCTTGATGTAGAGGGTTTTAATCTGCCGCTCTTTGAGCCAATCCTGGATGGCGTAGGCGATAAACTCCGGGCCGTTGTCGCTGCGCAGATGTGGCGGTGTGCCGTAATGCGCGATTGTCGCTTCGATGATCGTGATCGCGTCCACGACCCGGAGGGACCAGGCCGCGTGCATCGCCAGGCACTCTCGGGTGTGCTCATCAAGGAGCGTCAAAATACGGAAGCGCGTTCCATTTTCCGTTTGGTCCTCCACAAAATCCCAGCTCCAAACCTGCCTTGGGACAGTCGCCCGCATTCGAGTGCTCTCCTGCGGTCCCAGCCGCCGCATCCGTCTTTGTCTTTGACGTACCTGGATTCCCGCCACCCGGCGCAAGCGCTGGACGCACTTCGGATTTGATCCTTAGACCGCTGCGTCGCAGGAGCGCTGTGATGCGCCGATAACCGTAACGGGGATGCTGCTCGCTTCGTTTAATCACGGCTCGATTCACTCCGCGCCTCTTTCGACTAAGCTGCGCCGGCCGATAATAACTCGAGCGCGCCAAATCGATCGCTCGGCAGGCTTGGGCCGCGCTGCCCAAGCCTTCTTCCACTGTGAGCTTCACCGCCCGGCGCCCGCTTTACGGGCTTACCATTTTTTTGCGTTCACCTCTTTTAAGATCTGCACCTGCACCGTCAGATCCGCCACCACCCGCTTCAAACGCCCGTTCTCTTCCTCCAGCGCTCGTAAGCGCCGCGCCTCGTCCACTTCCATCCCCCAATTTGCGCTTCCACCCATGGTATGTTTGCACCCCAAAGATTGTGCTTGGCGCAGGCCGCCACCACCGTGGCCCCGGCTCGCACTTCCTTCAGAATCGCTATCTTCTCTTCGTAACTAAATCGACTCTTCTTCATTTTCGTTTTGCCTTTCTAAAGGCAGAACTACATTTATGTCATGTCCACGTTTCCGGGGTCAGGCCACTAGCACAAATCCTAGTACACAAACTTGCCACACTTCGGTTGCTATATTTTGGATCGCCGATTGCAACTGCACCTCTTGCAGAAGAACGGGATCAAACCGTGCTTCCTATTCACGGTTACTATTCGCCAGAGATATTTGTTCATCGCCAAAGACAGGTATTTCGAGGCAAAGTCACGAGACGGTTACGGCGAAGTGGCGCCCAAAGAGCGAACGCGGGGCTGAAATGCAATGCCCGCGGCGGATGGTGCACAGCCACGGCCTGTAATTATGAAGACTGATCCGCTTGAACCCCTGGCGGCCAGGCGAAGTTTACTGCGGCGCTGTATGGACCATTTCTACGGGTTCGATGTCTTTATTTGTTACACCCGCGAGGATGATCGTGAGAGCCGCTATGCGAATGCGCTTTTCGTCAAGCTCGCCAATGAGAAGCCTCGATTAAGATGTTTTCTGGATATCAAAGGACTTAACCAAGATGAAACCCTCTCCGAGGCCATCGCAGGGCGTCTCCGTGAAAGCCGCTTTGTGGTCATCCTAGCCGGTAGTGCCACGGGAGAAAGGCCCTCTGTGCTCAACGAAGCCCGACTCGCAGTTCAGATGAAGAAGCGGATCATGCTGGTGGATCGCGGGATAGGATGGGCGAATTCCTCGAGCAGTCTAAAGCAAGTTGTCGACCCACGCAGCGTCATGGAACCGAACCCGGCGGTTCCTTCTACAATAGTGATCGCCACACTTCGCAATCATGTCCGGCGCTGGCAAGTTGATACGTTGCGGCGCGTGGGCATCGCTACCGCTTTCGTCACCGTGAGCATGCTGGCAATGGCGAGCTTCGGACTTTACCTACGGCAGACGAAGATAGCCGCGGCCGAGGCGGCGGCGCGGCAAGAGGCGAATAAAGCGCGGAAACAGGCAGATGACGCGCTCGCCGACGCACAGCACCAGCGTTCCAACGAGGGTTACATCGCGGCCCAGCGAGCGATCAATGAAAGTGAGGAAATGGAGGCGCTTCCGCTGCTGCTCCACGCGCTGCGGATCTGGCCGGAGAACCGTCTGGTCGCCGACCGGCTCTATGGCCTTTTAACCCAGCGGACCTTTGCGATCCCGGTCGCGGGGCCGGCCTCGGCGGACGCATATCAAAGTTTTTCGCGCATTTCAGGTTTCGGCGTTTCGGATGATGGAAACTTTCGCGTTGTACTAAACGGAATTCCGAATGAGTTTCGAGGCTCTGTGCCTGGGGAGCACAAAATGGGATTGGCTGACCTGAGCAAACCGGATTCGGGATTGGACCCTTTCTTCAGCGGAACCATGAGCCGCGACGGGAGATGGTTTGCCACCAGGGCGGTTGACGGCTTCGGAGAGCAAAATTGGTTGGCCGTCATGGATTTGAATACGTCCAAGGAACTTCGGCAAAAGGTGCCGAAGGAAGTTTCGGCAATCGCCTTGCTTCCCTCTCTGGGGTTGGTCGTCGCCGCCGGTGGGCCCGAAAACCGTAACGAGCGTGAAGTGTCGAAACATCCCGATGGGATCGACGTCTACATCTGGAGGTTTGCCGGTCCAGAGCCGAAATTGGTTACGCAGAAGCTGAATATTGGAACGTCCAGTGTTCGCCACATCCAGCCCTTTCCAGATGAAAGGCGTCTCGCGTTTCTATACAACATGCCCTCGGTGAAGGGTGAGGGCATCTGGCTTTGTGAACTCCAGACACAAAATCTGACGCTGGAATCTACGCAGGAAAAATTTGCCACCATTCCATCGTACTCTGACCTATCTATCGATGCGAGCGGCGCGGTGCTGGCTTTCTCTCCTCCGCACTCTTCTGGAGACAAAAAGACCTCTCTCCCGGCATACGCGATTCAAGGCACAAATCTCAAGCAGCTTCAGGATGTGGAGTGGCCCATGGCACTCCAGCGCTCGGCTGGCCGCGGGTCGGAAGGGCAATTTTGGCCGGGGACAGATTTGTTTCTGTTTTGTGGCACAGATCGCCTCCTGTTGGGTAAACTTCGCCAAGAGGCGTCGGGCAAGCTTCGGATCAAGGCGATCACTACTCCCATGACTTGGTATTTGGCTGGCGCGCGCGACTTCTTTCTCGGGGCGCTCGTATCTGAACACACTTCGGTCAAAGGCAGAGACATCGAACATTCCGAATACTGTATCTTCGATGGGAAGCAAGGGATGGCCTTGCCAGAGGTTGTTCCGCAGGAGGCGCCCACGCGTTTCTATGGAGGGAGTCTGCTCGAGGGAGTCACCGAACTGGCACGGTCCACCAATCCATCGATAATCCTATCGGCCACCGTGACGACCTTGGGAAGAGATCCATCCGATCCAAAAGAGTTGCCAGATGCTTTCACTTTTGAGCTCGCTCTACGCCGTGACGCCAGACAAGCGATTCCCCTCAAGCCTGACTTTAAATTAGAGTGGTCTGAGGATTCTAGCAACGTGAATGCTCGGGGAGCAATTTCGAATGATGGCCAATACGTCGCGGTGGCAGCTCACGACAAGGAAGGCTTTTCGCTGATGGTTTGGGATACGGGAAATGGGAAATTGCTAACGGTCAAGCAGCTACCGAAAACGCTCGAACTAGACGATAGCGCCTCTTTTGGCAGTATCGTGGGCCTGTGCTTTGGCGATGATCCTTCGACCCTCTGCTTGATCAATGAAGCGGGCCGCATTCTTCTTTGGGACTGGCGACGCCGCGCACCTTTCTCCGATCTCCTGGCTCCTCGCGCAGGCTGGAAAGCGGACAAAAACCAGCTCTTTGATGTTTCTGAGCTGCAGTGGACCCGGGGGAAGCTGCAGTTTGTCATGAATACCGGCCAACAGAAATACCGGGTCACTTACAAGCTCGGATTCCCGCACACTCTGCCCACGATTACGCGACTCACGCAGCTCGTCCGGGCCATCACTGGCGCGGATGCCGATACGAATGGATATGTGGTGCCAGTTGCTTCCGTCGTGGAGAATCGCGAACAGCCTATCTCCAGCGACACGGTCAATCGCCTGCGGCAAGAGTGGGCGGACGCGAAGGGCGACGATGAGGAGTTGACATTCTGCCGCTGGTATCTGGCTGATCGCGCAACCCGACCAGTCTATCCCGGTGCGAAGCAAACGGTGCCCGAACTCTTCGAATTCTTTCTCCATGCCGGGCTTTATGACGAAGCCGAGATGCTCAGCTTCGGGGACGGCAAAAAGATCGAGCGCGTTCGGGCAAAGAACAAGCAGGACAAATAGCCAGAGATCTGAACGGTTAGAGTCGATGAGATCGTTCGTTAACGTAGTTGCAGGATCAGTGAAGCGCGTGCTGCCGTGATTCTATCTACCCGAGATGAGGCGGAAATTGGCGCCCCCGACAAGCATGTAGTTCGCCCAATCGGGTTCGCGGGCGGCGAACAAAGCGTTGCGGCCCGCGAGGGCCGCCTGTTCGAGCGTTTCGCCGATGGCGAGCTTGGTGTACACCGTGCCGGCAAATCGCTCCGCAGCAGAATCCCCCACTTCCCAAAAGGTGCCCAGATAGGCATCCATGCCGCTCTGAAGGAACAGCTCCGCGAACGCGGCGGCGTTGGTGGCGGGCTCGCCGCGGACGCGCCCCGCTTCGCAGGCATTAACAAATGCGATACGCGGTAGCCGGGCGACGCTCCCCAGGTCTTCGCCGGTGAAGGGCGTTGGCCCAGCCAAAACCAGCCCGCTTTCCGCAGGCCCGGGACCGTCGAAAAAAGCATGGCCGCAGTAGTGCAGGATGTCGGCCCTGGCGAGCGCGTCGGCGACTTTGGCTTCCGTGGCCTCGTTTTCCCAAAGCTCTTCAAGTTCCAGGCGGTCGCTTTGGCTGAGAAGAATTTTACGCACGGCCTCGGCCTCCCTGGCCGCGCCGGGGAGGTCGCGAGTTGGGTTCGCGATGAGCAGTATCTTGAGTTTCGCTTTTTTTGGCGGCTGGGCGAACTGGCGTTCGAACGCCAAGCCCGAAATGGACAACCGGCGCGTGATGCCGCCAGCGAGCGCCGGTCGCAAATCCGGCGGGGCTAGGAGCATCTCGAAAGGAACCTTCGACGCAGCGGTATCGTGCATCACCACCATCCGCGAGTCCCGGCACGCCGCGAGGATCGCCGACGCCTGCTTCCCGAATAACCGCTCAGCCAGTTCTTCGCCTCGCTGTTCGAGAGTCTCCAAGTTCGGCGTGCTGCGTTTGCGCGGTCCGCTGCCTTCGGCGAGACGGGAAAGCTCGGCCGGCGACAATTTGGTGCGGATGGTGGGAACCACGGCAGCCGAGGAAGGCAGCAAACACGTCGCCTCCAAGTGATCGTCTTCGAGTCGGACATGGAGGATCATCGGTTCTCGAGGACCGGGCTCGGCAGCGATTCTCGCCAGCGATTGGCGCGTCGTCAGTTTTAGCTCCGAGTCTCTACCCAGCGTGTCGCAGAGAGTATTGAAGCGCGTGTCATCGGTCTCATGCCATACGAGCACCGGACGTCGCGGGCTTTTGGAAAAACCGCGTATCATCGCGCTTGCGACCGCCTGCGTATCCGCCAGTACATTCCCGCCAAAGCTCACCACTCCCACTCGCTGGAACCCGTGCCGCGTCGCCTCCTCGCAAGTCTCCGCCGCCGCCTGCTCGATCCTGCCTAGGATTCCGGCTGAGTCGCCCAAAGCGCCGAGCGATGCGAGGAAAAGCCATTCTGCGTCGATGATCGTGTCTTGCAGACTCACCAAGGTCCGGCCGGCGGAACGCGCCTCCGAGGCGATGCCACCGGTGAGCTGGTCGATGGCCGCGCCGGCGCCGCCGAGCGGCACTCCGTCGAGCGTGGCGATGGCGACCGCATCGAGCTTCTCCGCCGCAGTCAGGCTGTCATGGACCAGCTCGATCTGGAGGATGCCCGCGGCTTGCGCGCGAGCGATACCCAGCAGGCCTTTGGAAATCAGGGCCGAGAGCATTACAGAATCGCGGGTCCGGAAGAGCAGCTGGTTTTCTTTCACGGACAGCCCATTCCAAGCCAGGGAAGCCTCGTCATTTTTCAGCAGCGCGCCGGCGAGATTCTTTATCGCCGCCGCGAGCTCTGCCATCGTCTCCGGTAACCCGAGTTTTTTCCGCATCGGATGCGCGTCGAGCTGGCCGGCGTTCTTCGCGAAATAGGGGTGCTGCATCCAGATGCCGTCCTGTAGTTTTTCGGGCGCGGCCTTCCCTTCCAAAAGGTCCGCCACGATCGCCGCCGCGCCACCGAAGCCGCCCGACACGTAGAGCGGATTGCCGATTTCCAGCGACCGCCACGCCTCCTCGACCACGCCGGGATAGCGACCGCCATAGCCCGCACCCCCGGCCTCCGTTCGAGCATCGGCATTTCCTCCGAGGATCACGCGCGCCGCGATGTGCTTTTCCATGACTCGGCGCATGTCCGAAAAATACAATGCGTTCGGCGGCTCGCCTTCCTTCGTGGGAGGGGAGAGGATCGCCTCTGCGGCCATATCGGGAGAAGCCGCGAGATGATGAATGCTGAGCGGAATATTCTCTGGGGCGTCGCCCGGGGAAATGATCGCCGCGAGATAGCTATGCAAATCCTGCGCGGTCTTCGTTGCCGTCTGGTTGTAATTCTGGATCAACTGCGCCAACAGCGGAGTGAAGCCTCCGGGGCGAAAATCGCCGCCATACGCTATCGCCGCGCCAGCGGAGATGAGCGTGCGAGCGATGGCCACGGTCGCATCCTTCGCGTGCTCCGCGGTGAAGCCCTCCGGACCGCCTGCATCCGGGCTGTCGGAAAGCGACATCGCGACTTGCATGCCTTCCAGAGGAGAAGCCACGTCGGCCGCCTCCTCCCCGCGGCTCAGCAGTCGGCGAAAGGCCGTGGAGGGAGTGGCTAGGTGCAGGCGCGGACGTGCGGCCTTTAGCACCCGCCGCTCGATCACGGAGAGCTCGGGATCGGGATGCAGCACCAGTTGAGCGCGCTCGCTGCGCAACGGCCCTTGGGCGAGGTCGAGCAACTCCGGCGGTCGCGCCACGACCGCGACGTCTTGAGGTAGATTCGCCGCCGTAATGATGCGGCGCGCTTCCCGGCGGAAAAACTCCGAACGCAGCCATTCCACCATCGCTTGCGAAACGATGGGCGAGGGATTGCCGTCCCAGACGAGGCTCGGGCTATTGCCGCCATAGGGCGAACTGCGCAGTTCGCCCCGGCGCAGTATTTCGACCGCTAGCACGGGCATTCCGTGCAGCTTCGCTACGAGCACCTCCCGTTGGCACCAAACGCGCGAGCTGTAAACATCACCCCGCACGGAAATCAAAACCCCGCGTGTCACGGCGTCGTCGAGCTGGCCTTCGAGCGATTCGCCTGGTCGCAAATCCGTCGCATCGAAGAATGCCTTCCCGGTCGTGTCGGTCACCGCGAACGCGTGGATCTTTTTCGCCGCTTCATCCGTGGCCGTAAGGTCCGCCTTCGCATGGGAGATGAATAGTTGCGGACTCTGCCCCCCGGCGTTCCAGAGGCGGCTCACCGCGAGCACGATCTCATCGAGCGTCGCCCGACGGGGGTCACCCCGGCCGTAGAGCATTGAGAGCATCTGTTTTCCCGGCAGCTTGCCTTCGTCCGACCGCCAGTTTGCCGAAATCGGGACCGTCAACACATGCCCCGGCCCAAGCGCTGCGTGCCAGTCCGCCAGGGTCCGCAGCACCACATTAACCATTAGCCCGCGCGTCGCGCTCCCCAGTACGGGAATGAGCACCACCGTATCAGCCGCCGCGACATCGACAGATTCCGCCTCGACGCCTACCAACACCGAAATCCCCGGTCCATGCGCCAACGGATCGTCGATAGGCCGTGTCAGCCTGCCATAGAGATCGCTCCCCAGCCGCAGCGCCTCTTCGCGATCGGACTGATGGAAATATACCGACTGCAAAATCAGCACGGGCCGCTTCATGACGATTCAATCCTGACGCCCGACAGGGAAACGGGCAAGCCGGTTTCAGTGGGACATAGCATTTCTCCAAGGTTCTTCCCATCGCTCGCAGACTTTGAGCCATGGAAGCAAAATCACACCACTAAGCTCCGGGCTCGACGCGCCCAATACAATCCGTTCGGCAGCTCGGCCCCTTCGCCAGGACCTGGTCAAACTTGAAAGCGCTGGCCTTCGAATACTCCACCAGAGTCGAGCGCGAATCGCCGCCAACGTTGGTATTGAGGTCGTTGAGTTCCTTGCATCGCACGGTGTTGCAATAGCGTTTTTAGAAGGCGCTGCACGCGCGGATTCCTTAGAGCCCTATTCTTCCGGCTTTCTGAGTGCTCGGCCGTTTCGCCGGCGCCTCGAGATCTTCGATGCCGAGACTTGGCGCGAGCTGGACAAATTTCCAGAGGTCTCTGTCGAACTTCTGTCCGGTTTTCTTTACTTTGTCCTCCCGTGGCTGGATTACCCGGATATTGTCGCGCTCCTCCGCGGCAAAGGTATGGCAGGACTCAATCCGTTGCTCGCACCCGCAGAACAGGTCGAATTGTTTGAAACGGTGGACCCAGGCCGAATCATCGAACTCGTCCTGCGCGGCTTGGGCCGGCTTTAGTCTAAAAGTCTCCTGCCTTTCGATCGGAGCCGGCTACGGCGTCGAGGGCCTGCCTGCCAGCCACCAATCGCGCAATTCTTTCCAGCGCTGATGCCGCGGTTGGGCGGTGCGCAGATGCTCACGCCAGGTCGATTGCGTTTCCAGCGACAGCGTAGCGAGCGAGCCGTCGGGTTTCAGCTCCCGGCCTCCAAGCAGCACGGCGAAGCGGGTAATTGCCTCATCGCTTTCTGCGGGAGGCGGCCACGGCAGGTGTTGCACGAAATTGGCGCGATAACGAACCGCGAGCGTTCGGCCGTCTCTCTGCCATTGAGCCGCGTCGATGGCGCGCTCTTCCAGTTCCAGCGTCCAATCCATGTCGCCTCCGCCGAGCCGGCGGATTAGCAGCGCGCTGTCGCGCGGCCGGCGAAAGCTCCACGCGCCGTCCGGCGAAGGCCCATCCGCGCCAATCGGCAAATCCGGCACCACGCCACGATCCGCCGGGAGCGCGAGCGGCAATTGCCAGATGCCGAGGTGCGAGATGGGATGCGGATTTCGTTCGTCATTCGCATCGAGAGCAGGCGTCAAAGTGGCCGCCACGTAGCCGCCTGTAGAGTCAATGACAGGGGACTGGAGCCCCTCAGGCAACGCGTCGTTTGGCGACAGGCGCCAGCCAAGCCGCAAGTCGAAGACCTCGAAGCGCCCGGTCAGCGGCTCGAGCAAAATTCGAGGAAGATCGGTGGAGACGCCGGAGAAAGTGGCATTGATCGCATCGAAATCGAGCCGCTCCGGGGTGGCGAAATCCGGTGCGGAAAAGCGCCGTAGTCCTAGCATCCGCGCCTCAATGAGCCCGTCGGTTTTGCCCGGAAGCCACATAGCCTGGCCTTTCGACACTCCTTCGCTCACGACAGAAAATGGAGCGCGCGCCTTGAGCACCACCCAACCGTCACCCTCTTGATCGCCATGATCGCACAACAAAAAATCGCCGCCGGGGTGAAAGCGAAGCGAGCTGATTGGGTGCGCGACTGAAACGTCCGCGCAGAGACGCGCGCCGGTGTCTGCGTGAAAGAGGGCAAAGCTCTGCGCCCCGGTTGACACGGCCAGAAATGGTTCACTCGGATGCCAGTCCGCCGCTGAGAGCGGATAGGCCTTGTCCGAGAGAATAATGACTTTATTTGCGTCGTCGATCGGGCGAAGACGGGTGCCCTTCTCGCGATCCGAGAGAACCAGGTGGATGACGCCGTCGCTGCCTCGGAGGACAGGCATCGCCCACGCAGGATCGGTATCGTCGCGTCCTTCCGCGTAGTCGAGCAGTTGAAAAGGATCACACGAGAAGCTCAGCCAGCGCCCATGCCATGAGGTGATTACGAGAAACTTTTCGTCGCGCGAAAAAAGGTGCGTCTGACCTTCGAGCGGCGGAACAAAACCGGCCGGCCACCTCCCGGCGACCGGGCCGGTGGCGCTTCGTTGCATCCGCTTGACGAGCCATGCATTTTGCCCATCGGCCGTCGCGAGTAGCTAGTTTCCAGTCGCGCTCCAGCTCAGGGTGTTGGCATGCCCGGGCAGTAACAATGGCGGCTCCGGTACCGGGCTGGACGCCGCGCGCCCGTAGCGCAGGCAAAGCCAAAGTTGACCCGAGGCGGCGGGATTTTCCGGCCAGTAGCGCAACGCCCGGGCAAGATACGCGAGGGCATCGGACCACTTTTCCTCCCGGAGCAATTCCACTGCTCGCACATGATCGGCACCGCTCGCCTCGCGCAACAAAGTCTGACGGCGATAATTTTGATAGACGGCCGCCGCGGCGAAGAGGCCCACGGCCACAAGCACTGCTACGGCAAGATACAGCGCCCGGCGCAAACGCTGGCTGCGCGCGGCGATATCACGACGGGTCAGCTCGCCGAGATCGACACGGAGAACACCGGCGATAATCTTCAACACTGCTTCGTGCAAGGTGCGTTGATAGTTTTCCTCGGACGCGCGCAGTTGTTTTTTCGTCCGCCGCCTCTCTTCGGCAAGACGCTGATCGGCTCGCTCGAGCGCCTGGCGATAAGCGGCGGCGTTCGTGAAACCTTCGCCGCCTAGACCGGGCGCGCGCAGGTCGATCCGCAACGATTCCTCAAATGGCTTCCTCCAGTCGATCGCGCAACGGTCGTCGGCGCCTCGCGCCAGCGGAACGCCGAACCGCAAGGCGAGTGGCAGACATTCCCGGTTGGGATCGCCCTCGCGACGATCCTCCCACGCGGCTATCGCACCCGGTTCGCCCGCGATCACCACGACGATGATGCGCTCCGCCAGCCCACGCTTCTTGAACTCGATGATTTCCCGCTTCACCCAAGGGCTCTGTGCGCTGCGCGGGCTGCAAAGCACGACCAGCGCATCGCTCCGCGTCAGCGCGTCTTCGATGAGCGCCGCCAGATTGCCGCCGGGCCGCAGCTCTTTCTCGTCGCGAAAGATGGGGTAGAGCGAATCGGGAAAATCCGGGTCACTTTGCCGCCTGATCCGCACGAGGTCGTGCGGCACGAGATAGCCTTCGAGCCGGTCGTGCAGCCATTGCGCCCAGTGGCGGTTCTCCTCGCGATTATCGAGGTGCCGGTAGGAAATGAAGGCGCGGTAACGGCGGACAGGCAGGCTCATGGCGTCGTCGAAGTCTCCCATTTATCCACAATCCCGCGCAGTCTCAGGTCGGTACGTTCCGCGTCGCCCGTTAGAAATAACCGCGCGATTTCCACGGCTTCCGCGTGCCGAGCGCGAGCTTCGTCGACCCGACCGCGAGCGCGCAGCAACTCGGCGTAGTTATACAAATCGACCGCGATTTCAGGATGCGCGGGACCGTGCGTCGCGCGATCCGCGATGAGGGCTGCGCGATACAGGCGCTCGGCGCGATCGAGCCGCCCCTCCTGCCAGT
This sequence comes from Chthoniobacterales bacterium, assembly GCA_035274845.1. NCBI lineage: Bacteria > Pseudomonadati > Verrucomicrobiota > Spartobacteria > Chthoniobacterales > Chthoniobacterales bacterium. Next base: position 74,738 of record DATENU010000020.1, on the reverse strand, counting down.
AAATGTGCGCGAGATTGTTTAGGCGTGTGCCAAGCCGCGAATGACGGCGCCCAAAAGCTTTGCGATCGATGGACATGGCATGACGCAAAGCGGCCCGGGCGAGCGGAAGCCGGCCGTCGAGTTGCGCGAGCCGGCCTAAATTATTCCATGTTGAAGCGACTTCGGGATGATCTTCCCCCAGTTTCGAGGTCTGGATGTCCAGCGCGCGCTGGCCAAGCGTCATCGCGCCCGCCAAGTCCCCTCGATTTCTCAGCACAAACGAAAGGTTCAAGCAGACGATGGCGACGCGTAAATGCGAGGCGCCATGCACTTCCTCGTCGATGGCGAGGGCACGGCGGAAACATTGCTCTGCTTCCTCGTCACGCCCCATGTCGGTAAGCACGAGTCCGAGATTGCTGTAACCGTCGGCAACTTCGCTGTGCTTGTCGCCGAAGGTGCGCTGGTCCTTTTCGAGCGTCTCGCGCAACAGGTTCTCCGCCTCGCTTAGCTTTCCCCGCAATCTTAAAAGCAGCGCGAGATTGTTGCAATCGCGGCCGACCGCTGGATGACCCGCGCCGAAGATGGCCGTGTCGGCTTCCAGTGATTCACGGAATGACTCTTCGGCCTCTTGAAATCGGCCCAGGTCTTGGAGCAAAAGACCGAGGTTGCTGCGAATCGTGGATGCCTCGGGATAGGCGCTTCCATGTTGCTGCTCGGTGATCGCTAACGCTTCGCGATACGCCGCTTCTGCTTCCACGAAGCGACCGAGACGCCAGAGCAGGCTGCCTCGATTGCTCAGGCCCGGAGCGAGTTTTGGACTCCCTGGTGGCAGCAGCTTCCGATCAAGCGTCACGGCTCGATCCGAGATGGCGGCCGCTTCGTCGAAGCGATTCATGCTCACGTAGAGCGCGGCAAGATTGTTCAACACGTTGGCCGCATCCGCGCTCTCGCCGAGCTGCCGCTCCTCGAAGATTGCTAGCGCCCTCTGGTAGTGCAATTCCGCTTCCGCTAGTTGATCAAGCCGCTCCGAAACGGTTCCAAGGTTCCCCTCGATACCCGCGACCTCCGCGCTACGCGGGCCGAAATGACGCGCGCGTAGTCGAAGGGCCCGCCGCATGCAGTCCGCGGATTCCACATGAACCGCCTTGCGCAGCAGCAACACCCCGAGCTGGCTCAACAGCCTGCCAGCAGGTTCAAACAGGTTTGCTTTCTCCGCCCACGAAACTGCGGATAGCACATGCGGGCGCAGTGGATCCCAAACCACCCAAGTCTGTGGATCGTGCGGATCACCGGTTGCGTAGGCATCGACGAGATGGATACAATCCGACAGCCACGCGTGTCGCTCCGCAGGCTCGGGCAATCGTGCCCGGGTGACTTCCTGCACCAAACGGTGAATTTGCACCGAGTCTTTTCCGGCCCTCTGAAGCAGCGAATAGTCCGCCAGCTCTTTCAAAGCGGGCAGCGGTTTCGACCGCGCGCTAGCCAGCCGCGCGGCGATCACCCGGGCCGCTGCCTCAGTGCGGAAAAGGCCGCGCGGCGCGGGATCGGTGGAAACCCAGCAAAGCAACCGAAGCAAGGCGCGCGCGTCATCGCCAAGCTCGGCGAAACTGGTCTCCCATGTCGTTGCCACGCTGCGCGGATAACGCATCAAATCTTCGTCGAACCACGCGCGCACCGCGGCATCCTCGCGCGCCCAGCGCTCGCGATATTCGGCAAAGCTCAGGCCGTGGAGATTAATGAAAGCGCTCGCCTGCTCGAGCGCTAGCGCCAACCCACCGAGATCGCGCGCGAGCGCGGCCACGGCCTCTCCGTCGTTCTCGGTTTCAAGTCGTGTCAGGCATTTGCCCAATAAATATGCCACCGACGCCACCTCGCTGAGCACGCCCAAGGCGAGCTTTTGCACACCCGCGTTCCAACTCGCAAGGCGGCTGGTAATGATCACCCGGCCGCCGCTCAACCGGGGCAGCACCTCGCGAACGGCGGCAGCCGCATCTGGCGAATCAGCGTTGTCGAGGATAAGCAGCCAACCCGTTTCGCGTTCGAGCCAATGAAGAACGAGTTCCAGTTGCCTCGACTCGTTGTCTTCTTCGGGTTCAGAGAGCGCGAGCGCTTCGGGCCGCGCCAGCCGGCTCAGGTTTAGCGCGAGCACTTCCGGTGTTTCAGCTGAAACGAAGAGCAACGTGGAATAGCGGTCGGCAAATGCCCACGCATATTCCACCGCCAACCGCGTCTTACCAATTCCTCCGAGCCCGTGAATCGTCTGCGCAGGCACGAGCGCCGCGGTCGCTCCCTGCACGCCGAGCTGACCGTCCAGTGCGGTCAAATCCGCCTCGCGTCCGACGAACAGCGCACCCATCGCCGCGAACGGGAGCGCGCAAACTTTGCGCGGTCGTTGCGGCGCGAGCGTAGGAAAATCGATGGCCCGGATCAGACGCTCCAGCTCCTCCAACGATCCGAAATGGTGCCAAAGACCACCGGCCATCACGCCTCCGATCGAATCGCGATGCTCGCGTTGAAGCAAACGCACTTCGTCTGGTTCAATCCAGACGGGCTGGTCGAAGGGACAGCTTTCCGACGCGAAAAACACATGACACGGCTTGCCAAGCACCCGAGCAAAATCCCATTCGAGCTGCGCGAATGAGCGACGCGGCACGTTGGCCGGCCGCTCCGCCGGTTCGCCCCCAAATTGCCAGCCGATCAAAAAGATCACCGCGTCGCTGATTTGAATCAGCTCCCACAAATGGCGACGCACGGCACGATACTCCATGGTCGCAAATGTCCCCTCATCGATGCCTTCAAGCTTCTTCTCCTCGCGAACGATCTTTGCCGCTGCATCGCGGTAGCTGCGCAAATCATGGGTTGTGGAACTGATGAAGACGCGAAATCTCCGATCCATGGTGCGAAGTTAGCGACCCAGACGGCCGCGCTCAAACTCACAATAAAACCGGCGTCTATCTCTCAAGCCCATGGTCCATTGCAGATCGAACGTTTTCACCTACGAAGGGTTTATCGCCGCTCTCGCATTTTGCGCTGATGTTCCTCTCCGCGCATTTGCTCGATATTTTTCGCACCCCGGATTACGGCGGCGGACGTGGCCGCCATCAGTCTCGTGAAGGCAGCCGCTCAATGACCCTGATCGACGATGACGGAACGGTCTTGTCGGCGCTTGTAGATGGAAAGGCGCAACTGCTTTTTGCAGGGCAACCTGCGGTCTCGCTTCCCGTGGATTCGGTCGTCCGAGCGCTGCCATCGCGCGGCGGGGAACTCGTTTTTCTACAGACAAAGGCGGGGCGCATCGTTGCGTGGGATGTTCGGAGTGGCCGCGAAGCGTGGAGCCGTGAGAGCGTTGCTGGCCATCAGACGGCCATGGACATCGCGGTGCGTCACGAACATTCGTGCAGGCAATGCTTGCGGACGATCGGACGCTGCAAATATGGAGCTCAAGCACCGGCAAGGACCTAAAATGCCTGTCGCTCGACGTTGAAGCGCATGCCTTGAGCCTTTCCCCAAACGGATCCAAGATCGCATTGGCATGCAAAGACGAGAGTATTCTGGTCTATTCGCTACCTGATCTCAACCCGCTGGTGCGTATGAACACCGGGGGCATTTTGCGTGAGTCGAATTCGGTCGCATTCTTGTCATCCGACAGACTTCTCGTCGATCATGACAGCGAGTTGCTGGAATACTGCCTGTATTTCTCGGTGTGGTTGGCGGAAGCCCAGCGGCTATTTCTCCCGGCCGAAAGGCGGTGTCCAAATGACCTCATTGGGTATTCCAGCCATCACTTCGATTCTTCGCTGGTTGGCAGGTTTTCGAGCCGCTCGATGAGGCGGACGCGGAAACGCTCGTCGGTGGCGTCGAGGCGGTTTGCGGCGGCGAGGGCGTCGAATTCCTGGCGCGCTTCGAGGAGCGCGGCGCGGGCTTCGCTCGCGCGGTTCTGAGCAAGCGCGGTTTCGCCGAGGCCGAGCAGGATGTGCGCGTGCTCGCGGTGGGCGGGGATCAGAGAGGGCAGCCGAGCGAGCACGGCGCGGCATTCGCGGCGCGCGGCCTCGTAGCGCGCAGCGGCATCATCCCAGTGGTGGGCGCTACGCTGGGTATCTCCGAGCCGGCGCTGGTAGATGACAACGCCGACGGCATACTCCGACGATCGCGGGAAGCGGCTGGTGAGGCGCTGCTGGATGGTGAGTGCCTTTTCGAGCGCAGCGACGGCGTCGTCCGGCGCTTCCGCGACGTCGGCGAGCTTTTCGTAGTTCGTGGCGAGGTCGTTTTGCAGCCCGCCATTCATCGGCTCGGCCTCGGCCAAGGTGACGAGAAGCTCGCGAGCGGCCTCGAAGGATTCGCGGGCGGACATGCGGCTGCCTTCCGCCAGCGCGAGCTCGCCCATCCACGATTCCGCGACGGCGGCCTGGCGGCGCCATGCCTTGTTCTTCGTGTCGGTGGCAAGCATCGTCCGCGCAAGATCGTGATGCTTCTCAAACCACTCGCGCGCGGCGCGGAGGTCGCCAAGGCGGTAATGGACGTAGCCGAGTTTCTCCAACGCGGCGGCGTAGAGCGCGCGGAGCGGGATGTCGTCGGGCCGCTCGCGGCCGAGGTCTTCCAGCAGCGTGTGCAGCGCGAGGAAGGCAGTCTTTGCTTCCCCAAATTTTCCGGTCTCTATGAGGTGGCCGCCAAGGCGCAGCCGCGCCAGCGCGAGCGGGTCACGGAACGCGCTTTTTGCGCCAGTGTCGGCGACCAGCTTCTTGAGGCCGACAACGCATTGCTCGTAACGCCGTTGCGCCTCATCCATCCGGCCGAGATCGGCAAGCGCGTCGCCCATCTCGCCGTGACAGGCGCTTTCGTAGCGGCGCAGTTCGGCGTTGTCCGGCTGGCGCGCGCGAAGGATCTGCAGGGCCGCGAGGCATTTTTCGTAGGCGGCGAGCGCTTCTTCCGGCTGATCGAGCTTGCGCAGGCTGTTGGCGACCCGCGCGCGGGCAAACGCTTCGTCACGTGCGCGGTCGAAGCTCGCCGGTTGCTCAGCAGCAAGCGCGGTGGCGATGCGCAGAGCTTCATCGAAACAATGCCGTGCGGTTTGCTGCCGGCCTTGCAATGCGTGAGAGTCGCCACGCTCGATCCACATCGCCACGCTTTGCTCCCGTTCGCTTGTGTGTCGGTCGGCTTCCGGAAAAACCTCATAGTAGCGCTCGGCGGCGGCAGTGGCCTTTTCCATCAGATCAGATTTTCCAAGCGGGATGAGATCGTCGCGCAAGTCGCCGAGAATCTGTCCGATCAAGCCCTCCGCCGCTGCGCGCGCCGAGCTTTCGCGGTCGCGGGCCTTTTCCGCGAGCCGCTGCTGGTGCGAAGCGTAAACGGCGGCGGCGATCGCGGCGGCGAGCAGCACTGCGAGCACGCTCACAGCTCCGGCGAGCACACGCGCGCGGCGCGTGTTCTGTTTCACGAGGTCGAAATCCTGGCGCAGCGTATCGACGAGCGCCGCGGAGGGTCCGGCCTGCAACGCCCCGGCGGGCTCGTCGATGCGCAGACGCGTCTCGCCAATGGCCGCGATCAACGGATGATCGGGGGCCGTCCTGGCAAAGAGGCCGCCGGGGTCGATGGCGATCAGACGATTTGCCGGCTTGTGTGCTTGGAAATAACACACCTCCTCCAGCACCGGCTCAGAATCGAAAATCTCCGGACTGAGAACCAGGATGAGGATGCTCGTGCGAGTCAGCGCGCGCTTGCCTTCAACCGTCCAGTGCAGGCCCTTGGCGAAATCTTTTGAATCGAGAAAGCAATGAAATTCGGGCTCGAGCTTCGCCGCGAGTTGCACAGCGTAGAGATGCGCATCCCTCCACCGATGTGAAATAAAATAGTCGAAGCCGAAGACGAAGTCGTAAAGCCGCGCGAGCGGCCTGCGGCTTGGCGGGGCGACCGCCGGTGCGCTCATCGTGGCCGGGCCTGCGCCCACCATTTTACCGCGCCAAGAGAGTCCTCGAAGAGTTGCGGGCCGAATATTCTGGGTTTCACACCGCGAGACTATAACGACCGCGGCGGAAGAACGAGCCTGGATTGCGGTCCGATTCGGCTCGCCATCTGAACGGACTGACTTCAGACTCGGGCGAGATCGTCAATCTCCTATGAGCCTGTCAGAAATCGAGCCTCTCCAGGTGATGCTCTCGAGTCGCGCCTCGGACAAGGTTACGTTCCAAGGCAAACCTCAGGAGTTGTCCGTTCTGCGGCGGGCGATCAAAGCGCAACTGGAATCTCTCAAAATCGAGCGGGTTTCGTTCTTCAAAGTGTGGATCCACGAAGACGACGCGTTCCAGCCAGGGGATGCGGACTCGTGGGAGAAATGCATGGAAAAGGCACGTGATGCCAATCTCGTGATTGTTTTGTATAACGGAGCGTGCGGTTGGGCGATGGATCGCGAGCAGTTCCGCGATCGCATAGGGATTTGCCATGGCGAGATGCATGAAGCGCTCACGCGGGCTCCCGCGAAGGTGCGCGCCGTAATGCTGCCGGAGATAAAAGCGAAGAAAAACTCTCCCGACGCGATGTTCCAAGAATATTTTCATCGACAAAACATTTTAGGTCCACAGGTCGGGACCGCCGAAGAAGCGTTGGCGGCAGTGCAAACGACAGCCCTCGCTGCTTTGCTAAGCTTAGCGCGGCAGGGTGTCGCCGAGAGCAGTAAAGGTAAGTTCTATGGTGGCGATGCGCTCTCCTGGAGCAGGCTCGATTTCAATCAGCGCCGGAAAGTGACTACCGGCACATTAGTAAATTTCCTACGAGGACGCGGCGGACGAGTTGTTCCGAGCCTGGAGAATACGATTGTCGTAAGTCTTGAAGGCGAATCGGTTGCGTTTAACTGTGATTGCATTCCGGCTTCAATGGGGGTCGCCGCGGCGCGGGAACTTGTCGGGCAGCCGTTCCTGAGAGATCACGAAATCGCGAAACAACTTCCGGCTGGAGTTGGCGGCCCCGTTCACCTAATTGCCTGCCAGAAGAGCGTCAGCGAAGGGCAGGCCCTCAGGCAATTGGGATTCCCCGATGCGGTGCTGGTCGCTGCGCCGTTCGGGATCTATGTCGCAGACGACGTGCAAAAGATCCAGATGATCTTCGTAGCGAATTGCCGAGACGAAACAACCACCCGCCACCGCGTTCAGAGATTCCTGGAATGGCTCTCGCAAGAACAAGAAGACCGTTTGCTAGCTAGGCGTGCGCTGTCGCGCCGCAAGATTAGCGACCTAATCGGACACGAAAACAACGGATGAGGCACCGCGAAACCAATCATTTGGCATAGGATATTGACGGCGATTGCATCACCAGTGGAATTCCACGAGCAGTATCCACATGCCGCCGGCGCCACTCGGTTCGAAGTTCGGCGAGTAGCTGCTCTGTTTGGATTGGGACCGGCGCGGTCTGCTCCTACGACGAAAAAGACCGAAGCCCAGCACGTGCCTGCGCAAAGTGCCGGTCGATACTTACCTTGATTACACCTTGAAAAGGCAAGTTCCGGAACAGTTCATTTCCGTGGATAGCTAACCCGCCAAATCGTTTTGTTCCCGTCCTCGCTGAACAGAAGACTGCCATCTTTGGCAATCGTGATTCCAACCGGCCGGCCCCAAACGTCTCCGTCCGGTGTGACGAACCCAGTGACGAAATCTTCATAATCGCCACGGGCTTTACCCGTTGCTTTGTCAAAAGGAACGCGAACGATTTTATAACCGGTTCGCCGGGTTCGATTGTAGGAACCATGAAAGGCCGCGAAGATGTCGCCTTTATATTCCGACGGGAATTGTGCGCCATCGTAGAAACAAAGGTTTAGAGTTGCGGAATGACTTTGAACCAAGACGTCGGGGACGAGAACTTTGCTAGCTAGTTCGGGGTGTTTCCCTTTGTGCCGTGGATCCTCGTGATTACCAATATAATACCACGGCCATCCGTAGAATCCGTCTCGCTGCACCCGGCTGATAAAGTCCGGCACAAGATCGTCACCGAGGTCATCCCTCTCATTCGCACTCATCCAAAGCTCGTTGGTATCAGGGCGGAAGGCAATTCCGACAGGGTCCCGAAGTCCCCACGCGAATACTTTCCGGTCTGTTCCATCCGGGTTGAATTCGAAAATGCGCGCCCGATCTGCTTCCTTCGCATTATCGGAAATATCCGAAAACGAACCTACCCCGACGTACATCTTTTTGCCGTCGGAGGAGAAGACGATGCAACGGGTCCAATGTCCGCCCCCAGGTAGCAATCCACCGCCTGAAAGTTCCGCGCCAAGTTTTTCAATCGGTCCCCGCGCCTTGGTATCCCCGACTCGATAAGGAAATCTAACGATCCCGTTGGTATTGGCGACATAGAGGAATTGCGGCTCAGGTCCAGGCGGATAAAAAGCAATCCCAAAGGGATCTTTCATGCCGGTATCCGCAAAAATCTCGGTCATGTCGCATTTTCCGTCGCCGTCAGTGTCCCGTAGAACTTTTACTGTATTTATGTCGCTCTCCGTGACGAAGATGTCGCCATTGGGAGCAGGCAGCAGGAATCGTGGGTAAGAGAGGCCAACCGCGAATTCCTCAATTTTGAAATTGCGCGGAACATGAAGTTGGGCGCCTGGAGGACGAGCAACGATGTGTGGACGGTTCATCGTCGGGGACGTTTCCGGAGTCGGTGACAGTTCCGTGACCGCTATCCTATGGCGAACGCCTGGAGCATCCTCGGTCCAATCGCCGCGGTGTACAGAATGATTTGGAGAAGGGCTATTTTCGAGTTTTTGGTCGATTTGAGTAGCTGGAGTACAGTCTGATATCGGCGTACTCGTCGCGTCGGCAGTTATAGTGTTTAGGTTTTCCGCGGAACCTGCTCGCCCGACGGAGATCACCAATCTCATCGTGACGACTAAAACACACACACGGGCAGAGCGGATTCTCATGGTAAGATTTCTAGAACAATGCTCGGAACTATGTACGGTTCGCATGAAATAATTTCGGTGCTGCGTTAAATCAGGGGAACGAATCATGCCGGCCAGTTGTTAAAAGATTTGCGACGATGGTCAAGGGTCATTGTTTTCTCGACACTGGGTAATCTGTCGGCGGCCGTCCGCAACACTTTCTGAACGACGTCTTGCCACGACGACCCCGCGAAAGATTCGAGCCCATCTGGACTAGTCATTTCTCCTTTTGCGGCGCAAAATGCGCAGCTGCTGTCCGGTTTTCAACCCCTAGCTTTGGATAGATTCGCTCCAAATGCTTACCCACGGTAGCAGGCGCAACTCCAAGAATTTCGGCAATTTCGCGGTTCGATTTCCCCTCGCCGAGCCAGAAAAGAACCTCGCTCTCGCGGCGGGTTAGTGAGCGATGTCTGCGATTGTGTTCACACCTGCCTGCTTCAGCGACTTCGAGCAACAATGAGATGGAATTCGAGGGACTTGGTTGTTGGCGTCTAATGAATAAGCGAGTGTTTCTACACCTTGAAATCATTGACTTTGGCCTCGTGCCGGCAAAATCGCTCTTCAGCCAGTTACAGACTTCCGGCGGGAGGCATCCCGCGCGAGCAGGCTTGCGAAAAAATCGCTTCAACCAATCCTTCGCTTCGATTTCCGCGAATTGAATCTGGCAATCGGGCTTGGCGACTACGAGCGCCCGGCGGAGTCTCTGATTCGTTTGTTTTTCGTCAGTCGCCACTCTGGGAGGTCTTCTTTCCGGAGGTGAAGCTGCTATCTCACACGAAAATTCCATTCTCTCAATCTTTTTTGTCCGGCATTTACGCTGTGTAAAAGCCAGCGACAAATGTACGGCATTCACCGTATATACATGGCTGCTCTGGGTTGATAATAATCTGCCCACGTGATTCCTCCTTCTCTGATTTTGAATCTCCCGGCCCAGAGGATAAAGGAGGTTGTTAAGGCGCAATTGAGTCCGCGATAACCTGTCAGTAACCAGCGGATATAACCACTCCCTGCCTTCGGCTGTACCCTCCATGACCATTTTCGAAACGTCGCATTGCAACCCGCGCGAACGCCAAGACAGTCCGCGAGATTCAGAGGAAAACGGGTGCCAAATTTGGAGAACGTGTTCGCATCTTCGATCGATCGTCGATCCGGATGGCGGCCTCGTGTTAGACCTTAGCACCGGTCGTTTCCATAGTCTTAATCGCACGAGCGCCGTGGTCTGGAAAGCCCTACGCGACAATCCTGAAGGCGCGGACTCCAACGAACTTTTGCGAGCCATGACGGCCGCTTTCGGACCGAATCCGGGAATGGGTGACGACCTCCATGGACTCCTCCAGGCCTTCGAACATAAAGGGCTCGTGCAGCGTTATCCAGCCAATGATGGAACCCTAGATTCGTTTCCGAGAACACCAGAGATCCGAGAGAAATCGATGGAAAAGGATGGCGCTGTTGCCAATCCACTCCAAATGCCACCCAAAACTGAATTTGATCGAGCCGGCAGCCAGGTGTGGTGGACAAGCGCAGCATGGCTAGGCTTTCTGGTCGTTAATCTGATTCTCTGGATGGGAGGATTTCCACGTCTGCACCAAGCGCTGAGCTGGCTATCTGCAACGCGGCGAATCGGCGAGCCCTCGCAAAAGAAAATCTCGACTATTTGTGGCGCGGTGAACCGAGCTGCCGCGCTTTACTTACGCAAATCATGGTGCCTGCAACGTGCGGCTGTCACTTTTTCGCTTCTTCGGCTTGCCGGCATGCCCGCGGAATTTGTAATTGGCTGTCGACGGCTGCCCTTCTATTGCCACGCCTGGATCGAGGTTCATCGATTTGTCGTTAACGACAACGCTCGTGTGAAAGGCTTGTACCCCGAGCTAGATCGGTTTTGAACAGATGAATGTCACTCGGCACGGCGGCATTTTCTTTAGGCAACGCTCGCAGGATCCCCACGAGCTTTGTACCGGCTTGGAAGCGCATCTCCTTCGCTTGGACCCTCGGCGGCGAGTGCGCAGCGCGCGAGCAGCAGGGGTCGCAATGTCAATGACAACAATGAGGGATCTGGCGTTGCCGACTCAACCGGTGTCCGATGACAACAAGGTTCTTCTCGCATGGGATGGACGTCTTGATAACCGATCGAGTATTGCAGCGGCCTGTGAATGGCATGACGAGGGGGTCGAAGACGCTCCGTTAGTGGCGAAGGCATATTCAGCCCTAGGGCCGGCGCTGTGGTCGCGTCTCATAGGTGACTACGCACTAGCCTGTTGGGATCCGGTAACCAGACAATTATATCTGGCGCGAGATCCGTTCGGCACCCGACCATTATATTATTACATTGACGATTCGATGGCGATTTGGTGTTCGGAATTAAGTTATTTCGTAGAGCATTTCGGAGGCGCCCCAGAACTTGATAAGGAATACCTCGCCAGCTATCTCCTGGCGACTGAAGACCATGGCAAGACTCCTTACCGTGGTATTTTTGCCATACGGCCCGGTCATGTCACGTGCATTAGCGAGCAAAATGTGAGTCACCGCCGTTTCTGGAGTGCTGAGTCATGCGACGAGGTAAGATTGGAAAGCGACGCCGATTATGAGGCTCGCTTTCGAGAGTTGTTCACTCAAAGCGTGGAGCGACGATTAACAATGCCCGGCGTGTCGATCGCCGAGCTAAGTGGCGGCTTGGATTCTTCGTCCATTGTCTGCGTCGCCGATCAGTTATCTGGAGTGCTGGGGAAGGACGTCGGGAAAATCGCAACCGTCTCTTACCTTTACGACGGATCGCGAACATCGGACGAGCGACGGTTCATCAGGGAAGTCGAGCAGTTCCGAGAAGCGAGGACGCTCTTTCTCGAAGATCACAATATAGTGCGGCTGTCTCCGTCAATGGCATTCCGACCGAGCTGTCTCGAGCTCTTTCACGATATGTTTGCAGGATTGCAGAGAACTCTCGAATCGCTGGGCGCTTCGAGCCTGTTATCTGGCTTCGGAGGGGATCAAGTAACCCTGAACGAGGAGGTCCTTTGCCCGGACCTAATTTCTCTGATGAAGCGAGGGAAACCGTTCGCAGCTTTCCGCGCAGCCAAAAACTGGGCTAATGCGCACAAAGCCACCACGATGGAGTTGCTCTGGACAGGCCTGGTCGGGCCGCTGATGTCTATTTGCCTACGGAGACCGCAAATACCTAGCACCATTTTCCCGAGGTCGTGGATGGGCCCTGTTCTAGTGGAGCGCCTGGGGCGACCGGAGCGTGGAGTGAACAGGCAGCCCGCTGGACTACTATTCGACGTTGTGCGCGGACAACAACGTAAACTGCTTGATGAGGCGATTTCCTTTACGTCCCAATGCTATTACCGCGAGCAAGGATGTTGTGATGTTAGCTATCCATTCCTAGACAGATGCCTTGTCGAATTCCTAATCGGCATTCCGGCCGGCCAAAAACTTCGCCCGACCGAATCCCGATCCATTCATCGCCGGGCCATGAAAGGCGTTTTGCCGGAGGCCATACGATTACGTAAAAGCAAACAAGGTCCGGATGAGTCACTATTGCGGGGTCTGTCCCGTACTTGGTCCGACTTAGTGCACATGTTTAGCGATGCCGAAGTCTCCAAACTGGGCTACATCCACGGAGAATCATTCCTCCGCGAACTCTTTCGAGCAAAACATGGACTCTGCAGTGCAACGCCGTCATTGCTGCGCGTCCTTTCGTTGGAATTTTGGCTGCGCGGGCGCGAACGGCGCTCGACCGACAGAACCAAGTCGGCGTTAGACGCGTTTTCGTCAGGCGGATGCCGAGACCTAAACGGGCTAAGTCTCCGCCCTCGGATAGATTTATCAAACGACGACCGAAAGGAGGTGAAACACAATTGAAATACGAAACACCAGAGATTGTCGAAATCGGCCAGGCGGAAGAACTCGTAATGGGCGCCGGGGGGGCGTTCGCTGATTGCTGCACTTGCAGCAGCAGAAAACTTCCGGACATAGACTCCGACGACGACACCATTTAAGTAGTCGCTTATCGAACGATGACCGAAAGGAGGTGAAACACAATTGAAATACGAAGCACCTGAGATTGTCGAGATCGGCCAGGCAGAAGAACTCGTAATGGGAGCTGGCGGACCGTTCTCTGACTGCTGCAATTGCAGCGGCAGGAAGGATCCGAACATAGACTCCGACGACGACACCGTCTAGGCAGTGGCTGTCACAGCTGGTGCAGAGCGTAGCTAACTCTGCATCAGTTGTTCTCAACGCATTTGACCTAGCCGTGCTATGGGTATCTGAAGTTTATTCAAAGCGGTTCAGTTTATTCAAAATGTTCAACGACATTAAGTGGCTAATTGGTAACGCTCGCCGTTACTTGCCACTATACATTCTAAGTCTTTTCTACACGACTGGCAGCGGCCTCATCAGCTTAGTTGATCCACTGCTGATGCGATGGGTTATTGATAGGGTCATCCCGGGAAGGGACGCTACAGCGTTGGCGGCGGCGGGCTGTGGATTTCTTCTAGCATATGGCGGCAGACTGTTTTTCGGGGTCCAAGGCGCAAAAGTCGGAACCGAGGCGGCGCAACGGCTGGCGGTGCGCCTTCGATTCAAGACGTTGCGACATCTTCAGCGCCAATCGAGTGCGTACCATGATAATACGCCGCCGGGCCAGCTCGTTTTCCGACTTGAACAGGACGTGGAGCAAATCGGCCGGGCGGGTGAAGATCTGTTTTCCTCCTCATTTCGATCGACAATCTTCCTTGTGCTCAACTTAGCGGCAATGTTCATGCTGAACGCGAGGCTTGCCGTAATTTGTTTGCCATTAGCACCAGTCTTCGTCTTGGTGCGTTACCGTTATCGGCGTCTGGTTGCGACACAGTCAGACAATGTGCAAACCGCATCTGCTGCTCGAAGTTCGTTCCTCCAGGAACAAGTTCCAGCCATTGCGCAGTCGCAGCTTCTTTGTAACGAGCGCGCCCAAGCACGGCGTTTCTTGTTTTCAGCTCGCCGATCCATGATCGCGCAAATGAGCAGACGACGAACGGAGATGCTCTATTCCGGCCTTTCTCTTCTGGTAATGGGTGCGGGGATTGGTCTGATGCTTGTCGCTGGTGGCTTTCAAGTCATGTCTGGAATCTTGACGGTGGGTGGATTGGTAGCGTTTTGGGGCTATTTGATGAGGCTATTCGAGCCTATCGCCGGATTGATTGAGCTTGATACAAAGCTGCAACGGATACGCGTAAGCGTTCGGCGCGTCCGTGAAGTCTTGGAGACGCCAAGTGCGATTGAGAATCCCGTCTCGCCGATAACACTAGAGAGAATTGAAGCCGCAACCGTGCATTTTGAGAATGTTTCATTTACCTACCAGGACGGCAGGATCGGAATCGAGTCGGTGAGCTTCGCGGTAGATGCTGGGGAAAGAGTGGCGATCGTGGGAAGAACCGGCAGCGGCAAAAGTACAATCACGAGGCTCTTAGCACGGCTTTACGACGTTCAGAAAGGTTCGATCGAGGTCGACGGCTTCGACATTCGCTCCTTGGACCTACGCAGCCTGCGTTCCAGCGTGTTAGTCGTCCCCCAGGAGCCAATCCTTTTCGAGGGTTCTTTTCGCGACAATTTATTATGCGGGCGTTCGGCGATCACTCCCAGAAAATTGGAGCATGCCGTCGAGGTCGCGGAGCTTGTGCCCGTTTTGTCCGCTTTGCGGGGGGGGTGGAACGAGCAGTTAGGTCCGAGAGCCACAAAACTCTCGGGTGGGGAACGTCAGCGCGTGGCTCTCGCGAGAGCCATTCTGCGAGAACCACGCATGTTGGTGCTGGACGAGTCTACTTCTGCGCTGGATGCTTCGACCGAAGAGCGCGTTTTAAGAAACCTCACTGACCTGGCAGGGCCGGCGACGTTGCTGTTCGTGACCCATAACCCTGTCGTGATGAAGTCGGTAGATCGCATAATTTTCATGACCGGTGGTCGGCTGGTCGATGAGGGCTCGCACCGCGAAGTGAGCCTACGAAATGAAATGTACCGGAACATATGCGAAAGTAACCTTGTCGAAAGGCGAAAGGCTTCATCGTCCGGAGTTGAACAAGAATTGACGTTGATCCGCGCGTCCAGGCCTCTTTCCTGCATCTTGTCCTAGGCTAGGTAGCCAGCTACATTAAGCTTGATCTCGCAATCAATGTCATTTGCAGGTCCGAACGCTGGGATCTACGACGTCTGCATTATCGGCTCCGGGGCCGCGGGTGGAATGTCAGCGAAACTCCTCACCGAGGCCGGCCTTGATGTAGTGTTGTTGGAGGCAGGCCCCTCTATCAACCCTGAAGTTGATTTCAAACAGCACATGTGGGTGTACGAACTTCCGCGCCGTGGTCTGTCGAAAGGAGGGGACGGTGACGATTTATATCCGCCCCAAACTGGCTTTACGATTCCAGGAGAACCGTATACCCGTAGCCGGCGCAAGCCCTTTAATTGGTTTCGAGCTCGCGGAGTGGGCGGTCGAACGAACCACTGGGGCCAAGGCGTGGCCCGTTTTCAGCCGCATGACTTTATTGGTCGGTCACTTGACGGGCATGGTGAAGACTGGCCGATTACTTACGAAGACTTGTCGCCCTACTACGACAGGGTCGAAGATCTTATTGGGGTATTCGGAGCGGGTAACATGCCTCCACCTAAACCGAGGTGTACTGAGCTTTTTGTCGGAAAGGCCTGCCAGAAAGTCGGAATTCCGTGCGTGCCGTGCACTGCCTCTATTCTAACTCAGCCGCATCGCGGGCGGCCTGCCTGCCACTATTGCGGCCAATGTTATCGAGGCTGCAAATCGAATTCGTGCTTTAGCTCGGCCCAGGTCTTGATTCCATCGGCGTTGGCAACCGGCCGCTTAACCTTGATCACCAACGCTATGGCACGGGAGCTACTCGTGAGTAGCGACGCGCGAATTCGGGCGGTGTCGTACATCGACAAGCAGAGCTATTCTGAGCGACAGGTGCGAGCGCGGGTCGTTGTCTTAGCGGCGGGCACCTGCGAATCTACGCGACTCCTGTTAAACTCGAGGTCAACGATATTTCCCGATGGTGTTGCAAATTCCTCTGGGGTCGTTGGCCGTTACCTTCGCGATTCTGTGGTGAGTAGAGCCGCGGGGTTTTTCCCACAACTAACAAGAGTTCCGCCTCACAATCACGATGGAACGGGGAGACCCCACCTTTGGATTCCCTGGTGGAAAGCTGGAGCCAAGAACGATTTCTTGCGCGGATATCACATTCTCTTCAATGGAGGAAGAAACGTGCCCCTCGTAAGCGCATTCGCCCTTGAGGTCGAAAGACACGAGGGTTACGGGATTGAATTGAAGCGTCGTTGCCGCGATGTTTATGGCTGCTACATTAATTTCATAGCAGCGGGCGAGATGATTTCGAACGATGAAAGTTATTGCGAGATCAACAACAACCTCATGGACCGTTGGGGGATTCCGACACTCCGTTTTCAATTCGCTTTGGGGGACAATGAGTTCAAGATGATAGACGATATGCAGCGTTCGTTCCGCGCTATCGTGGAGGCGGGAGGCGGTACCTGCATTCCCGATCCTGGGGAATTAGTCGGCAATCCTGGCGGGGAGGGGTTTCAGGAGCAGGGTACGATTAGGATGGGCCGTGATCCAAGAGCCGCTGCCTTGAACGGCTTTTGCCAGGCTCATGACGTAAAAAATCTGTTTGTAATGGATGCGAGTTCTTTCGTTTCGAGTTCTGACAAGCCGGTTACGTTAACGATTCTCGCCCTGGCTTGGCGTGCTTCGGAGTTCTTGCTTAACCAGGTGAAAAGAGGGTATCTCTAGTTTATGACTGAGTCGGGCCCGCGCCTTAGTGGATTTGAACCGTCTATTCCTTCTGTGGGGACGACAAGCCACGAGTCAAAACCGGAGCAACTCGACGAGCATCAGCTGCGGACCTTGCGGGTACTCTGCGACCTTATCATCCCACCGGACGCGGACTCGCCCGGGGCTGTAGAGGCTGGCGCACCAGAGTTTATCAGTTTACTTGCGAGCGAAAAGGCTTCAATCGGTTTATGTATTTCAGGCGGACTTCGATGGCTCGATTCCATCTATTCCATGCGCCACGGTCGCGTTTTCGCGAACTGTTCCGAGGCGGAACAACACGAGGTCCTGGACATCCTCGCGCATCGGGAAAAGGCCGCTCGCTACCCGGCGCTTCAGCCTGGTTTTCCCTTTTTCGCTCTAATCCGTCGACTCACGCTCGATGGGTTTTTTACGAGCGCAATTGGATACCAGTATCTGCGGTACATGGGCAACGACTACGTGTCATCCTTCGAAGGATGCCCACCAGTTCCTGAACCGTAAGAGCTGCCGCTGTTTCCCTTTAGATGTCAATGAACGGTTTTCTTCGCGATCTTTTCTACAGCGCGAGACTTGTTGCGAAGAGTCCTACATTTACGATCGCAGTGGTTCTTTCCCTTGCGATTGGAATCGGTGCGAACGCTGCGATCTTTAGCTTGCTTAATGGAGTATTGCTGAAGCCACTCCCCTTCGAAGATTCCGGAAGGCTTGTCGTTTTATGGGAAAAACCCTCAAGGCAACGCGAACTTCTCTGGGATGTGTCTGGACCGAATTATAAGGACTGGGTCGAGCAAGCCCGAGTCTTTGACGGCTTATCCGCTTCAACCGCTGCGACAGAGGCTACCTTGGCCACCAATTATGGCGCCGAGCGCATTGGGGTGCGGAGTGTAAGCGGCAGTTTGTTTTCGATATTGCGACTTAAGCCCCGGCTTGGTCGTTGGTTTGTCGAGGATGAATTGGGAACGGAAGAACGATCCGTCGCAATTATCGGCGATGCTTTATGGAAGAGGCATTTTGCTTCACGTCACGATGTGATCGGCCAAAAAATTACGGTCGACCGAGAAACCTACAATATCGTCGGGGTAGCCCCGCCGATTTTCGAATCCTTCGGTTTTCGGACAGCAGATGTCATTCTTCCGCTTCGTTTTAACTCAAAGGAGATGCAGAACCGCGATCTGCATCTTCTTACTGTCATCGGCAGATTGAAATCGGCAGTCACCCTTGCGGAGACTCAAGCCCAAATGAATAACATTGCCGCACAGCTCGCGAAGATTTATCCGGGCGTGAATGGCGTTCCTGAGGTTAAGATGACAGATTTGCTGGAGACACGGATTGGAGGATATCGAGGCCTTCTAGTCATACTCCAAGCGGCGATCGTTTTCGTTCTGCTCATTGCCTGTACAAACGTAGCCAGCCTTCTCTTGGCGAGGTGGACAGGCCGCCAACAAGAGTTGGCGATTCGGGCGGCGCTAGGCGCGACCCGCTGGAGCATCCTGCGTCTTTCGGCAAGCGAAAGTATCATTCTTGTATTCGGTGGTACGGTTCTCGGCATCTGGATCGCGGATGGGTTTCGGCGGGCTGTTTTGTCCGTTGCCCCGGCTGATATCCCGCGTCTGGCTGAGGTGCGAATTGATACGAGTGTATTGTTCGGCATCGCAGCGCTTTCGGCAGGCATGGCCATATTTTTTGCCATCGTGCCTTTACTCTTTTCGGGCGGAATTCAAATCAACGACTGGCTGCGCCAGAGTGACCGGTCCGGCGGCGCTGGCTTGGGACGGCAGCGACTGAGAGGTTTCCTTGTTACTTCCCAGGTAGTGCTAACCGTGGTTTTATTATCAGGCGCCGGCCTCTTAATTCGGAGCCTTTGGCGGTTACAACAGACTGATATCGGCTTCCAGTCTGGGAATCTGCTCAGCTTTCATCTTTTTCCGCAGGGCCCTCGATATAAGACAGGTGACCAGATCGCCACCTTTTATGCCATGGTCTTCGACCGCCTCAAGAATACCCCCGGTATAGGCGAGGTGGCCGCGGTCAGCCACTTGCCATTTACTTCGGGAGCAATGGGAAATCGCATAACTCAACCAGGTCGAGCACAGAATACCGGCGAGCAAATGGACGCTCAAACCGTCCTTGTGACTCCGGAATATTTTCGCACACTCGGAGTCCGAATCACCCTCGGCAGATCGTTTACCGTTACGGACGTCCAGGGAGCGCCGCCCGTAATCATGATTAACGAACATCTCGGGCGTCAACTTTTCCCATCAGAGTCTCCCATAGGCAAGCAACTCGAGATCGAACCGGCCGAGCGCCTCGATCCGGATAATGTGGAGCCGCGCGTTGCGCAAATCGTGGGAGTTGTCGCCAGCGGCAAACAGTGGGATGTCACCGAGCAGCCTCACAACGTCGTGTATATTCCTTTCGCGCAAAGCCCGGTGCCGTCCATGTTTGTAGTGGCCGAGACGCGCACTAAATCGCCGGGCTTGGCAGATCGTGTGCGCGACGCCATTTTGAAGCTGGATCCGAGTCAGCCGGTTTATGATATGGAAATGATGGCAGAACGCATTCGCGCGTCACAACTGGCACGAAGGTTCAATGGGACATTGCTGGTACTTTTTGCCATGTTCGCTTTGGTCGCGACGGCCGTCGGAATCTACGGGACGCTTGCATTTTGGGTGGCTCAGCGTACCCGAGAGATCGCTTTGCGAATGGCGATTGGCGCTAATCGACAGCAAGTAATGTCGCTCGTCTTCCGGAAAGTCGCCGGTCTATTACTTGTCGGCTTTCTCGTCGGACTTCCCGCATCCGTGGGACTTGTGCGTGTTGTTCGGTCGGCCGTTTACCAAGGCCAGCCTTCGGATGACATATTCTACGGAGTAGCCGCCTTTGATCCTCTGACAATGTGCTCCGTACTCGTTGTACTCATCGGGTCGGCTGCATTGGCAACTATCATTCCTGCATGGCGTGCGACCAGAATCGATCCGGCGCGGATGCTACAGGCTGAATAAATGAATTCGAGCGCGTGCGAATGTAAGTCTGGCGCTGCCAGGGCCGAAATCTGCGGAGAGAGACTTAAGGAATCTTATCCTTATCCATTGTCTTGATACCTTTGCTTGCTTCAATCTCAACCTGCGAAACTGGTTCAATCGATATGCCTTGCAGCAATGTTCGCGCAGTCGGAACAAAATTTTCTGCCGCAAGTCCCAACAACATGCTTGTACGCTGTTCGCTATTCGTCTGATCGCAATGGGCCCACGCGGCCGGCCAGTTTCGAGCATTATAGAAGCGCCAGAACAGTCTATTCCGGAGCTCCTCTCCGTCCGCGGACCGATATTGTTCGCCAAGGGTGTTTCCGCGCAGGTTCACGAATCCAAACTCTTGGTTGCGATCGAGAAAATTGTTTTTGTCTAAAGGATTAAAACCCCCGCCGGCAAGTTGAAACCAATCCTTGGATGGCTCATGGTCGATAGTTTGGTTTGGGTAGAAATACTGGAGATAATCGGCCGGGCGAAGATCGACTTTCCGAATATCTCTTCCCGCACTGAGCCACAAAGTCTTCCGATCCGCACCGAAGGCAATCGAGCTGCAACCCTTGATGAGGAATTGACGGACAAATCCTGACTTCACTCCGCACGGCCATAACATCAACCCCATTTCATTTGAGCTGCTCCCGAGATATGTTCCGTCCTCGTTGAACGCGACGGCATCGACCGAACCGGACTGCTCGTGATGAACGCGAGATCCAAAAGAGGATTCATTCAGGTCATAGGTAAATACTCCGGCCCCGTTCGTCCCGACGGCCAGTTGATCCCCGCGCGGGTTAATGGCTAGCGCTAAAATCGAGTAAGTCGGCACTTGCTCGCCCCGCAAGATTTCACCATTGGAAGCATCAGCCAGGAACAAATTGCCGCGCGGATCTGCTTTGGCTTTGGGACCGAAGAGGGCGCCACGCGCCTTTCCAGCGCTCGACGAAAAGATGAGTCGCTTTCCATCGGGACTGAAGGCGATCGTTTCGACGAAGAGCACTTCTGACGTCTCCCAGATCGGCCTCTGCAAATTGGCTGTATCCCAGAGGCGGACGCCCTCCCAACCCGCGGTCGCAACATGCCGCCCGGACGGCGATATCGCGACCGCTTTTACCAACCTGTGTCGTGGCGTCCACGTGGCAATCTTTTCCATGTCTGTCGTTCGCCAAAGTTCACAACGTCCTGCGGTTTCATCGGGCTCGACACTTTGACCGTCCCCAGGAAGATCGTTCCCTCCCAGTACGAGCAGATCTGCTTGTGCATTGTATGCCCATGAACTCGCTAAACCGACAGCACTAAGTTGCCGTCCGGTGATGCCTCCTGTCTCTTCCCCCACCACGTTGATCATGGTGCCGCCATTGTGCATAGTGATCGCGATGGTGGGATGGTGGGAGTCTCCGGCGAGCAGACCGCGGACATGAGATCCAAAGGTGACGTTGTCACTCGCAATCTCCCAGGCCTTGACGGTGCCGTCGTCTGAACTGGATAGCAGGTACGACCCGTCAGGCGAAAACTCAATCCGATTCACCGCATCTGAGTGAGCTAATAAATCGGCGACGGCTTGATTGATTGTCGTGTCCCAAAGACGAATTTTCCCGGATTTCGTTCCGGCGGCAAAAAAGTGTCCGTCGATACTATAGGCCAAGGAGGTAATCGGCGTTCCGTCTACCTCTTTGGTAGGGTAAGTCTTGGGCGTGGGGGAGCAGCCGTAAAAACGAATCTTTCCATCCAGTCCCCCACTCGCTACCGTGTCTCCGACTGGGCTGAAGACGATTGCATTGACCGCCTCCTTGTCGCCCTCAAAGCCAAAGAGTTTTTGCCCAGTTTCCGGATCGATAATCAAAATCTTATGGTCGGGCTCATCCGGATCCAGAAGAAGAACCTTCTGGTCGGTCCCCGCGCGCGCCGCGGATATGGCACATGCAAGCCGGCGACCGCCGGGACTAAAGCTCAAGGCCGTGATCGTCTGGGGAAGGTTTATTTTGGCATCCAGAGCGCGAAATTCCGGATCGTTGCGGGCTCCAATTTCGTATTGCCGATCAACTTCGTGCAGCGAAGCAAGCTTGCGAATTTCGATCCGGCCGCAAGTGAATCCTACGGCGACCTCCGCAGTGTCGGGATTGACGGCCATGGCGAATGCCTGACCCGGTCGCAATTGAAACGATTCCTGGATTGGCTCGGGGTGCCCTAGCTGGATTCGCACCAGCAGCCCGGCGCGGTCCAGTGCCAGCAACACGCCGCTCTTGCCCAAGAATGTAACCCGGCGGTACTCGCTATTCCAATGGGGAGACGCGGCGGACTGCTTGATAGAGCCATTTGCCGAATCCCACACTTCGATCGTTCCATCCGTGCCAGCGCTCGCGAAAATGCTCCCATCTGGGGAAAATGCCACATCGTACACAGGACCGCCGTGACCGTGCGCATATCGGGCGTCCAAGCGGCCCGACGGCAGCTGCCAGGCAGTAATGGTTCCAAAGGTGGATCCACCGTAAAGCAATTGATCGTCCTTTGAGAACCAAAACGACGAGACCGGACCTCTCCCAGGAAAGCGCTGCAAAGGACCAAGACATTTCTTCGCAGGCAGATCCCAAAGCATCGCTTTCCCTAAACGAGAATCGGGAGTTGGCCGTGAAACGGCGAAGCGCCCGGACGGGCTGACAAAACAACTGAAACCATCGCCCCACGGTTCGGATGGTGCGATGCGCTCGGTCGCTCCGCGTATGTCAGTTATATAGCAGCTACCGTCATTTCCTACAAGAAACAGGCGCTCTGTCCGGCCACACCAACTAAAAGCCTTTACGCCAGTATCGGCAATGGACGGTAGGTGAGGAAAGATTTTTCCTGTTGCGACATCGTAAACGGTCACTTTTCCGTCCGACTTTACGGCAACATAATCCCCCGTGGGACTAAGCAGGCCGGACTGTGGAAGATTCGTTTGAGGTAGTCTAATGATCTGAAGCCGATTCCCAGTGCTCTTCTCCCAAATTTCCACCGTGTCTTTTCCGGTTATGCTTAACCGTCGCCCGTGCTCGTCCAGCGACAAATACATATCTCGTAGTCCGCCCGCTAACGACTGAATGGGAAACCAAGTATCCGCATTGAAAATGGCAATTTGTCCATCGTGGCTGCAGACAGCCCAAACCTTCTCATCCAAGCTTGCGCAGGCATGGCTGACGTCACCCTCGAACCGACGGGCTCCTTCCATCGTGTTTGTCTTCAAGTTCCAAATACGCGAATATCCGGAGGCATCCAGAGAGAACAGGCGCGATCCGGGCAACGACTGAAGCAGCGTAATGGAATTCGCGTGCTGTCGGACAAGCGGACTCGACCAGATGAGAACCGGCGCGGCCAGGTTCCAACCGGCCAAACGCAAAGCGTCTTGATATTCGTCTGGGGTGGCATCCGGACTTAGAAGCTGGGGAAAGCGCTTGCTCCGTTCGCCAACAGGACCCGTTGTTGGAAAACCAACGGCACGAGACGCATAAATCGGCAGCAATGGATAAGTGCCAACTCCACCGCTGATGGATTGTTTAGCCCGCTCAAGATAAAATCTGCCCTCGCCCACGCGAGCGATATTGCGTTCAAGAAGCGCCAGGTTCCGCTGCTTTTGGGAATATCCTGCCGCGAACAATGCGCAGAGGCTCAGCCCCAGCAAAAGTGCAATCGTTACTTTTAGGATTCGCAATCTTTTCGTATTTTGATGGACGAATCTGAAGTTCCGCTTTAGTTCAAGCAGAACCGACTCAGACGGAGTCTCAAGGGGACCCGCAACAATCTCAGGAATCCGCAATCTCTCGGCGAACAGCAACCGGTACAAGCGGTGCTCGCTCGGCAGTTGGGAATAGGTCTCGTTTATATTAATCGTGACAACTCGCCTATGAGGCCTCCTCGCTACAAAATAGGTGACTTCGTCATAAACCGGTTCCGAAGATAAAGCGCCTGGGCTCAGCACGACAATTAGCATCGTGCTGCGTCGTAATGCTTGCGCTCCTTGGATTGTCCATGAGGCACCTTTTTCGAAATCCCGCGAGTCGATAAAGCACCGCAAGTCTGGCTCCAATCCGCGTACTATCGCTTCAGCGTACGCGTGCGAGTCTTTCCAGCTGTGGCACACAAAGTAGTCGTATCCGAAAGCAAAATCCCAAATGCTTTCGACCAACGTGCTTCGGCTCTCTGACAGTGGCAAAGGAAGAGGGGAGTTAATTATTGCGCTGGACTAGGGATATCCAACGCAGAGGCAGAACTCCAGCAAAAATGTGTTTGGGTGAGATCAGAACCGGTCCCACGTAGGGGCGCTAGCGCGCCCCAACAAGTTTCCTGGCTTTCGTAATCTGTGTATTATTTTGCCGAATGGAACCGCGACCAAGGCGGCGTATTTCGAGGTCGACGCAGCCCGTTAAAACGCACAGTTGGGTGCAGTAGACGTGAATGCTCAATAAACTTGCTCTAGACAGTGCGTTGCGCTTAAGGGTACACGAGTGTAAGTGCATTTGCCTGCCCCCCCTCTGGATGCTACTTTCTCCAAAAGCACCTTCAAACTGGTCCCTCTCACCACACAACATCAGAGGGTCTACAAAAGACACAACAAATTGCGGCCCCCATTCATTTATCTATGAATCTCTCAGGGAATGAGCCGCTCCAGATTATGCTTTTAATTGATGCCTCCGAAAAAGTAGTGTGTGAACACCGATCTCTCCGCCCGCCGGTTCCTCGACCTTTTTCCGGCAACAGAGCGCTCCGATGGGCGATGGAGCCACACGACCATCGCGCGAGTCTCTCTCCGAGGACGAACGCTTGACTGCGAAGATGCAGCGCCGGGTATTTTTGAGTTATGCCGCGGCAGATACGGGTGAAGCCATCGCACTTCGTGACGCTTTAGAAGCCTATGACATCCATTGTTTCTTCGCCCCGCGCGACATAGGATTGGGCACAAAGTTTGCTGGCGCGATTACCGACGCGATCGCACGATCGAGCGCTCTGGTGTATTTCTAAAGCGCATCAGATTGAAAACGCAAATACTTGAATCGAACCGACCCAGCGATCTCCCAGGCCGACGATACGATTCGACTATTGCCGAGACTCTGTGAACCTTGCAGGGTGAAGGCCACCGATGTCCGTTGATGCTCACGAGAATGTCGGAATTGTCGCCGTACGGGCCTGTTGGATTTTTCCAGTAATATCTCCTTCTAGATGACCGAATCCGCCGTCTTCTATTCGCCGTGTAGTGAAGCCTTTCTAGTACTCTGCTGGTTGATTAACGTTTATCTGGTTGTCCGTCTATGGCGCGTTAAACGCGCCGATCCTATCGGTCGCAAGCTGATTTGGTCGGTAATTCTCGTGCTGCTTCCGATTTTGGGCCTCATTTTCTATGCGGGCTTTTATCAGGCACCCAAGCCATGTTCCCACGAGAAAGACGATAGTAGCGGGCTCATTGGATAACGATCCTCCCTCCGGGACAGATAAGAATTCATGTCGAAATAGTTTTGTCTTAATGAAGAATACGAAGCCCTTTCGCGGTCCCACGTCAATGGGCATTGATCCTGAGTCTCGAGACGCTCTTGCAGGGCAATTCCTTTAGCTAAGGACGCGTTCGATAATTAGAGATAAACCGGGGAGGAAGTTGAGGGCAAAATGTAATAGTATGATCATCCAGAGACCCGTCCAAAATGAGATGTGCCGGCAGTAAGCATAAGTCGCTGCGATTATGAACAGGCCGGGGGCAACCGCGATCGCCGAAAACCAATAGAGTCTGCCGTGCATTAAACAACTCACGCCGACAGAAGCAGCCACTTGGATACACACCTTGAATCCAAACCGGCGCACCAGCTCGATAATGCCGATCATTATGAGTGATTCGATAACCGGAGCAAGAAGCAAAACTTCGAGTAGCGGGCGGCCATCGAAGCCCGGCCGCACATAGTGCGCAACATCATTTTGCGGATCGACGCGAATCTCCCAAAGACCGCCAAGCGCAATCAATTGACTCGCGATACCCCCCAGGGCGACCGCATAGCAATACATCGCGAATAGAAAAACAAATCTTGATTCGCTTCGTGGAACGAATCTCTTAAGCCAAGAGCTGCCACTGGCGATACTTTCTACACGGTCGTCTGGCGACGCATTAAGTGGAGCGCCATTGGACAGTCGCCAATCCACGGGGGAGTCGGTGGGGTCAGGCCCTTTTCCTTGCATTTTGTCAGCCATACTCATCTGCAGACCGCAACGGTTGCTCAACCGACCATGCAATCCTGCGAACTCGACGGGATCTGTAGCTAGAAAGATCGACCTTACGCGTCCAATGCAAAATGAAGGTTCGCTGACCGACGTTATTCCTGCCTCATGGTTCAGCGGGTGGGTGAAATCCTTCGCCCGCCTCAGGGCCTGGAAAGGAGGCCCAGCCCGGATTGATTTCTTCCCAGCCGCCGCCGCCGGTGGAAATCAGAGCGCTACCCAGCCCCCTAATTGGAATACCGTGGAAGTATAAAGTTCCACGGAAGGCAAAAGAATCTCCCAAATGCCAGCGGAGTATGACACGCCCGTTCACAGCAATTTCCCCGATTCCCGGCCCGC
Source organism: Chthoniobacterales bacterium (assembly GCA_035274845.1). Classification (NCBI taxonomy): domain Bacteria; kingdom Pseudomonadati; phylum Verrucomicrobiota; class Spartobacteria; order Chthoniobacterales; species Chthoniobacterales bacterium. Next base: position 48,430 of record DATENU010000020.1, on the reverse strand, counting down.
GGTCTAGTGCATAGGCACTTACCGTACTAATCGCCTCCGCGATTCCTACCTCCAAGGAGGGAACTGTGTGCATTGGTGCTACAGAGCTAAGCCGAGTTAGAAAACTCATATTCACATTTGGCCCGCCGGCGTTCACATCACCTCTGTACTTGTACTTTGGACCGAAGAATTCCAGGCCCTCTCTGAGTTCTATCCCCAAATTCCGAAGGATGGTCTCTACCAACGCGGCATTGTAGTATATCATTGAGCCGTCTGGCTGCATGGTGTTTCGTATCCCGTTTTGGTCTAACTGTGGGCGGGTATTAGGCCAATTCGTAACGGGCCCACGCCCGGGAAAGAGGAGGGGCGCCGGGCCAACGGGGCCAGCGGGAATCGGCTGGAGCCCGCTATCGTCATAAAAGTTCACTGGATCATTCCCGCAATAGCGATACAGGTTTGTGTCGCCGCCGTCGAAACCCGACGGATCCTCGCTCATGAAGCGTCCCAAACCGGGATGATAGGCCCGAGCGCGATTTTCATAGAACCCGAAGCGAGACACCCATTCGCGTCCTGCGAAAAGAATATTGTTGTTAATGTGTGTTGCCGCGACGTCGAACGGATTCCCCTCTTTATCAAAGCTAATGAAATGAGGCGTGCCAAAGGCCTCGTACCAATATTTCTCCAACAGCCGTCCGTTCGCTCCCGTTACCGCGATGGTGCTGCCGAGTCGATCCTGTATCGGGAACTGCGGCTGACCGTTGTTATCACGCGCGATAATCTCATCCAGCCCCAATCCATATAGCGAGCGTCCCCTTACAATTCCGGCGCCGTCATATTCAATGATCGACCGGGCACCATCATAGATAAAATACTTCGTGTCCTGGTTCGGGCCTTGGTTCATCTTTCGCTTAACAGTGCGGCCTAACGCGTCGTAGCCGAGCTGGTAGAGGTCTCCTCCGGCTGACACTGGTGCCGCTACTACCGCGAGGCGCGTGTCGCCACGATACGCGTAGCCCGCGTTATCGTAGGAAATGATCTCGTGTTGCGGCCCGTTACTCACGGCGCCGCCTGGGGTTTGAATATACTGGTTGAGTGGCTGTGGGTTCAGCACGTACGGCGCGCCCTGCTCCGATAAGCGATTTCCCGCAAAGTCATAAACAAAGGTTGGGACAGTCTGTGGGCTTTCAATTTCGCCATGCTCATTTACATGCAAGCCATATTGGGGGAGGGTTAGCTCGCCCGTGAAATCGTAGACAAAGGTGTCGACCAGTCCCGGTTCCTCCTCGCGGTATGTGTAACTGAGTCGTCCCATCGAATCGTACCCGTGGTGAAGATGTGACAAGGTGTCGTTCCCTGACAGGATGGCTTCTTGGGTAGGCCGGTTCAGTTCGTCCGGCGCAAAGGAAAGCGTTGTGCCATTAGTGTAATTCACACGGGCGGTCACGTTGGAGGCGGGATCGTAGGAATATTTGTAGCTTCCTTCATTGCCAGGAGTAACGTTTGGTTCCGTAATCCATTCAAGACGTCCAAGTCCGTCGTATGTGTAATCATACGAGTAAATAGGCAAGACGGAGAGGTTCTTGGGCCTTCCATCATCGTCATATCTATATTCCACCGTGGCCTGCGGGCCCGCCGCTGCAACAGCTTGCTCGTCCTCACCGGAGGTTTCGCTTACGTCGTTCACATCGTCGCCGTTTATGACCCCGTCAGTATTTACGTCCGATCGGAAATTGCTAGACTCAATATGCTGATTCTCCTGTTCCTCTACTTGCAAAACATCATCTTTGTTGATCGCGCCGTCCCCGGTGATGTCGCCGGTTAAAATATGCATTGGAACGATCAATTCTCCCGTTGTCGTGCCATTGGATAGTCCAAAAACCTTCACAGTTAACACTTGGGCGTTGCTGACATCCGTCAGATTAACGGTTACAGTATTCCCATTCGCCGACGTGTTCGCCACCGAACCAATTCCTGAATTGACTGAGGCGCCACCTACCGTTACAGACTCCGCAAAAGTTAGAACTATCGTGTACGCCGGGCCATTGCGACACTCGATTCCGGGATCGCCGGTTAGAGGCAGAGCAATGTCGAAAGCGCCAGCATCTCCGTGGGCTTTTCGAGAAGCGATAGCTATCGGAGCAATTGTGATCGCGGCGGGATTCGAGGTGGCAGCAAGAACTTGTCGTTCCCAGTTCATGCGTCCCGACCTCTGGTCGTAGTCCCGAGTAATCGTTGAGTTCGGATTGACCGCCCATGTCAATTGGCTCGCGTCGTTATAGCCGAAGTCGCTAAAATCAACGCCATTGCTCCATCGCATATGCTCCAATCGGTTTCGATCGTCGTAAGTGAATGTCTGTGTCGGCAAGCCGATAGTCGGCCGCTTTGTCATGTTTTCGTTGCCGTCATACTCCCAACCTTGCAAAATCGCACCATTGGGATATTTCATTAACGATTTCAAGTCGCGTCCATCGTAGCCGAATTCAGTGGTCTGATCTTTGGGATCTTTTACTTTCCAAACTCGACCTGACGGAAAATATTGGAAGGTTGAGATGCGATGGCGTTGTCCGTCCTGACTGATCAAGTCATGCGTCCAAAGGCGATTCATTGCGTCGTACTCACGATGAATTTTAGTTTGGTCCGCCTGTAGGATATCGCGCACATTGCCAACGGGATCGTAAAACCATTCTGTGATATACCGGGCAGGACCAGATTCAGTTGTTACTTCTGGGCTGGTGACTTTTTTCCGGCGATTACGCTGATCGTACTCAAGGTGTGTTTGGTAGGTCCGAGGATCGGTTACAAACTCTAGATTGCCCACTGGATCAAAATCGTAATGCGTAGTGGCGGCGTCGCTGCTTCCTGCCCCTTCAGTTGTTTCAATCCGCCGGAAATTTTCGTCGTAGCGGTGCGTGGTCATAATTCCTTCAGCACTCGTTATCTTACTAACTGCCGACGACGTGTGGCGATAACTGGGCGAAGTGGGGACATGAACATTCGCGCTCGGGTCGTATTCATAACTCATGACTCCAGATCGATTGTTTGGCAAAGGAAGCGTAACGGTAATAAGACGATTGTAGGCGTCGTAGGAAAAACTGGTCCTCTGCCGCAACTCGTTTTCCTGCCAGAGCTTATTACCCCGGGAGTCGTAGCCAAACGAAACGTAACTGTTGTCTGGGTGTATGATTTTCGAAATTAAGCCCCGCCCGGCAATCGCCGTGCCATTTGACCTCTCGTATTCGTAGATAGTTGTCTTTTGTCGCAAATCGGTGACGGATTTGAGTCGATCTTGCCATGGATCACCCAACGGATAGTAGGTTAGTGTTGTCTGTGGGGCACCCACCGTAAGCTCCATCGTCCCGTTCGCCGTCGGAGCTGAACGATGTTCTAGCAAGCCGCGAGGATCGTATCTCACGTGCTCGAAGTATCCATTCTTCCGTTCATATCTCGTTACCTGCCCGAAGCCGTTATACTGAAATCCTTCGTGTCCGCCGTCAGGGTAATCAATGTCGGAAACCCGCCGGCTGGACGTGTCACGCCTGTAAAAGGTCTGCTTTTCGCGTTCATTAGTCGTGCTCATCACATAATACCCACCGGGATTCGAGTCGTATTCGATTATCTGTTTTTTCGGGACTGGCGGGCTGCCGTTCGCGTTATCATCCGAGGGTGTCAAAGGAAATGTCACCTCGGTCATATGCCCTGTAACTGAATCGCGGACGAAGTCGGTTTGATTCTGCCGCGCATCCTTGACGTAACGGATAAAACCAGTAGCTCCGCTTGTGAAGTGCTCTTGCGAAAACGTATTCGTGTTCGGAGTCGCCTTGAAATCAGTCCAGCTCTTCAGGAGCCCACCCTGGTAGGTGAAGGTGCGCGAGGGCCCATCGCCGCGAGTTTCGATTCTTTTGTTCGAATTCGCGGGATCGATTGCGAGGCTGGAGACTTTGGGGCCGGGGTTTACCGGATAGTTTCCATCGAAGTAGCGCTCGCTCTCGATGAACCCATGGGGGCGATCGCTGGCGAAATCGTACACGATCCGGTTCATCGCCCCGGAATATATTGGATCGTCACAACTTCTTATAAGGGGCGGCTTGGGAGGATTCGCGAAGATCTCATTGCTGGCCTGATAGGTATATTTGGCGGTGAGCGACGAATCACCGAAATAGACCACATTGTCCAGGACGGTTGTGCCGTCGTTGAAGCTGGAATAGTGGTACTGCACGGTTCTTCCCACAATTACAGTCGGGAGGCTGCGGGCCCATTCTTCCACCCGGTCGATCGTACTATCAGAGTTGTAATATAGTTTGAGGCTTCGGCCGGCCGGCTCGGTGATGGTGTCGATCTTGCCGTTATTCCACGCAATCGTGGTTTCCTGGCCGTAGGGGTTAATGATCCCGGTGACGGCGTAAGTGTAACCCGTATGATAGATAGTATTTCCAACAGGAATGCAGAGTGGGGCCGGAGGAGAGTTGTGCGTGGTGACGTTAAACTTAATCCGACTACCATCGGACAGAATAAGAGAACACGTAACGACATCCGCCTCGGGAAATTCCAGGCCGCTCATACGATCGCCAATACCCGTCGTCGCGCTCGATCCATCCGCGTGAAACGTCACTTTTCTGCCGTCGGGATATGTCACGGTGTAGCTGGATGGCGGCATAACGTAGCAGGGATCATCCCCGATGACTTGCGTCGCGGGGCTAGTGACTTCCCATTGGTAGTTGTGACGCCAGGCGCCTCCTTTTCCGAATGGATAGTAGAGCGCGCTGGTGGCTGGACCGAGGTTGGTCCGGCTGTTCATCGTGCGAATGAAGGCGAGCGGCGTCACCGCACCCGTAACGGAGATATCCACCAGAGAACGGCGGGCATTTCCAGTCAGCGGATCGTAATTACAACCGGTCTGGACGGAGCCGTTAAACTGCCCGGAGGCGCCGGTCGGGTTACCGTAATCAGGCTCATCGGCGCGCAAAATGCCTATGAAGGTGATAAAACTTACGGCAGAAAGGGAAAGGGCGAGTCGGTAAACGAATGGGGTTTTCATAAGGTTCCTAAGTGTGCCAGGACTGGGGAATCGCGGAGAGCTTTCCCCTGTATTTGAAACGGATTCGAATCTTTTGCGTCGAATCTGAACGCGGGGATTTCACGGCTGGGATTTAAGCCAGGCGGCGAATGCCTTGGCAAGAGATATTGTCTTTTTTTTAATGACCCCTCTGCGTGCAGCGAGGTTCCGCCAGGACCCCGGTCGGTTGGAGTCACCCGCAAACCGGTCGCGAGGCCCGATGTCGCCTGCGAACTTCTATTCGCAGATGTCCATCAAATTGAACCTTGGCGACCGGTGTTAACGGACATCATAAATCTCGACGAGACCGATCCCAGTACCGCCGTTCTTGCCGCCCAAGATAGCCGTAAAACCTCCCGGCCATAACGCGGCGTAGATGCCGGACTCGGCTGCGTTGGTGGGTGCAAGATTAAGGGCGATCAACTGCGAGGCCGAAACAGCGTCGTCCTGCCAGTTGTCGTTTGAAACTAGGAGGGATCCATTACTGTCGCGCAGTTCAATTGTTGGATCAGCCAGGACGGGATCTAAACCAAACTGAGTGAGCGACGGTCCAATCCCGCGGATAACCACATGAGTAATATTGGCACCGCCAAGAATGAACCCGCCGATCATGACATTGCTGCCGGTGCGGACAAAGCCGCGCGTACTGATATTGGCCAGCCTTGATCCGCTGCCGGACTGAGTATCGTAAATTTCCACCAGCCCGACTCCAGTTCCTCCGTTTTTGCCTCCGAGGATGGCGGTATAAGCGGCAGGCGACACGGAAGCGACGATGCCCGACTCATTTGGATTTTGCAGGGCGAGACCCAGAGTGGTTAGTTGAGCCGCTTGCGAGGCATCGTCCTGCCAATTGTCATTTTGTTGCACCATGGCGCCAGTGCTGTCCCGCAAATCGAGGACGGGATCAGCTAGTGGGTCTGGCACGCCGAATTGAGACAGGGAAGGGCCAATCCCCCGCAAGGCCACCTTCTTGGATGCAGTGCCGGCCACGATAAAGCCTCCAATAAGCACGTTGTTATCGGTTTCCACTCGCATCCGGGTCGAGATATTCAATGCTTGGACCGGGGCATATTGCGTCACAAAAAATTGCTGCCCGCCGTGAAGACTGCTTCCTCGTGTCAAGTCCTGCGAAAAAAAAGTCGGCGCATAAATACGACTTCCGACCAGAAGTTGCCCGGATGAATCCAGAAACAGATCATCCGCATAGCTAAAGATCACACTATTCAGCAAAGCGCCAGTTGTCGCATTGACCCGCATGATTCTGTCAGAAAATCCAGTGTATCCGAGATGGGTCACAAAAAGGATGTTCGTTGCCGGGTTGTATTCGACCCCGCGAATGTCGTAGAAAAAATTGCCGGTGCCGGTGAGTTGAATACGCCTCACGAATGCGCCGTTGGTGGTGATTTCATCGACATAAATTGCCGAGGCAACGAGCAGGTGGCCATTTGGCAGCGGCTTCACGTCGACGATTTGCTCTTCCGTGTAGATCGCCGTCCCGGATGACGGATCCCCTAGCAGAAATCTTGTTAACTTATTCTGTCCGCAAACGTAGAGATATTGATTGTCCATCGCAATTTTCCCATAGGAAAGATTACCGGCGACATAAACCGAACCTGCATAGCTCGCCGCTACGTTGCCGTCGCTCTCCAACGCAAGAACGACAAAGCCAGAAGGACCCCGGGACAAAGTCGCATAAAGGCGTCCGTCTGCGCCGAAGGCCAGTCCTTTCACCTCTTCGCCCCAGGCAGATGGGACCGTGTATGAACCCACGACAGTTCCGACTGAATCATATTCAGTAATGACTCGGGAAGACTCGTTCGAGCTGTAGTAGTGGCCTGGAACGAAAGCAAAGGCCGCGGGCGCCATTGGCCAAACTGGTTCGGGCGTGCCGTCGCCGAAACCTTCAAATGAACGAAAAAGGACATTCCCAGCATGATCCACGATGCGCCCACGCCGGGCGTTACTATTTGGCGCCGGGACCGCAGCAGGATTGGACGGCTCCAGCACAGGCGCCTCTGCATCGAGCTCGTCTGCAACCTGCCCAGGAACCTGGCTGAAGGCGATAAGCGGGAGGATCGCGCCGCAGAAACAAGAGGCGAGCGAGCGGCGGACAATCACCAACATGTCTGATTTAATACCAAATGTTCTCATGAGGGAGGATCGGCGATTGATTATAGACCGAGATCAGTCAGGTTACACAAAATTCTCACCAGAGTGTAAGTCTTGCATGTGGAACCCAATCCGCTCTCGGCGAGAATCTCGGGCGGACTCGTTATGCCAGGATTTGTGCCAGATTGAGTTTGTCACAAAGGCCAGGTCTCAAGAGTTACGTCCCAGACAGATAATGCGCGGACCCCGAAAGGCTTTGCGGGCACGTTCAATCGCGATTGCGGTAATGGAGGCGCGGATGGGCGCTTAGCAGTGATTAGACAGTGTTGTCTGGCATGGGCCTGCAGGGGGCGACTGGAAGACGATTACCGGCGAGCAGGCTCTGATCAGTACGAATGAGATGGCTTCTTTGAAGATCTCGCGTAAAAGTGGCTTCGTTGGGCGGATGACCGATTCACTTATCTCAAAGCGCATGGCTCGATACGGGAATTGACCGAATATGACCCCATAGAGAAGCGATATATGCACACCGGCCCGCCACTCAGGCCTTGGACACAACCGCCCAATGACGTGGATTATTTTAGGAGGTCGAAAAACGAACTCGTGCGCGGCGCCATACTTTTTCCCTGCGAACGTGAGCGTTTGATGGCGAAGAGAACTCAACCGGCCTCCGCCATTATACGCGAGAAACCTGACGGCGCGCTTACGGACGACCTGCGCCCACGCCACGGTGATTCGGTTGATCGGCTATTCGACCTCGGGCCAAGACATTCCGTATCTTAGGAAGATTTTCTCCGACGCCCGCGAATGCGAGCGATGGGAAATCTACAGCCCCAAGACCTCGTTGGGGAATATCCGAGACCAGTTGATTACTATGTTGGACGTTCCAAAAGAAAAAATTTTTCTCGCTGAGCACAATTTTGGCAGAACGCGTCGCAACGGTTGACGCGATTGGATCCCGCCGGTCCGATATCTTCGTGCCGCGCGGATTGCAACTCCTTCCCAGCGGCCTTACCCTCCGCGCTTATGCTGAGCGCCGGAATCGTGGGTTTGCCGAATGTGGGGAAATCCACGCTGTTCAATGCTGTCACGCGCACCCGAAAAGCGCAGGCCGCCAATTATCCTTTCTGCACGATTGACCCGAATCTCGGCGTGGTCAGTGTCCCGGATTCCCGCCTTGAGGTCCTCTCGAAACTTTCGCATTCGCAAAAGATAATCCCGGCGGCGATCGAGTTCGTGGACATCGCGGGCCTCGTGAAGGGCGCCAGCGCCGGCGAAGGCCTCGGCAATCAGTTCCTGAGTCATATTCGCGAAGTAAACGCGATCGTGCAGGTGGTTCGATGTTTTGAGAACGCTGACATCCACCACGTCAGCGGGGCCATCGATCCGGTGCGCGACATTGAGGTGATCAACACGGAGCTCGTCCTGGCCGACCTGGCGTCACTCCAGAAACGGCATGATCGTTTGCAAAAGGAAGTGCGCGCCGGCTCGAAGACGGCCAAGGCGGAAGTCGCCGTCATCGACAAGCTCCTCCCCCACCTCGATTCCGGAAAACCGGCGCTCACTCTCGAACTGACGCCGGAAGAAAAGGAGATCGCGCGCGAGTTCTTTCTCCTGAGTTCGAAGCCGACGTTATTTGCCTGCAACGTCGCCGAATCCGATCTCGGCAGGGCAGAGAAGAATTCTTTCGTCGGCGCGGTCCAGGAATATGCCCGGAACCATTTTGCCACGGAAGCGGTGGTGATCAGCGCGCAAATCGAGAGCGAGCTGGTGGATTTGAGCGAAGCGGAGGCACAGGAATATCTGCGCGATCTCGGCGTCGAAGGCAGTGGGGTCAGCGCATTGATCCGGGCCGTTTACCATCTGTTAGGCCTGCGCACTTACCTGACCACAGGTGAAAAGGAAACGCGCGCCTGGACCATTCGGGAGGGCGACAAGGCCCCCGCGGCGGCCGGCGTCATTCACTCGGATTTCGAACGCGGCTTTATCGCGGCCGAGGTCGTTCATTACGACGACCTCGTCGGACTTGGTTCCCACGCGAAAGCGCGCGAATCCGGCAAGCTGCGGATCGAAGGGAAAGATTACGTCGTCAAAGACGGCGACGTGGTCGAATTCCGGTTCAACGTCTGATCCAACGATTATTCCGCGGCGTAGAGAATCCGGCCGCACTGCTCGCAGCTGACGATTTCCTTGCCGTTCTTCACCCGATGGGCGGTTTGGGTCGTCACCTTCATGTGGCAACCGGTGCAGACTTCGTGCTCCAGGGCGACGATCGCCGCGTCGCCTTTGCTGGCAAACAGCCGTTCAAAACGCCCGAGCAGGTCCTCCTCGATTTTGCCGGAAAGCTCCGTCCGCTCCGCGGTCAGTTCGTTCAAACGGCCCTCGAGCGTTTTCCCTTTCTCGTCCAGATCAGCCATTTGGCGGGCAATTGAATCCCGGATGCCGGAGGCCTTCTTTTCCTCCGCGGCCAATTCGGCCTTCGCCTTTTCGGCCTGATCCATCAGTTCGAGTTCCTGGTCCTCGATTGAGCGAATCTCGTTTTCGTAACGCTCGATCTCATTGCCCATGGCGCGAAACTCATCGTTCTTGCGCGTTTCGTATTGCTGGGTCTTCAGGCGATTGATGCTCTCCTGGCGGGTGCCCGCATCCAGCTCGAGCTTTTTCCGGTCCATTTCCAGATGCTGGGCCTTGCTCTTGAGAGCAGCAACCGCGGCCGCACTGGCTGCCAGCTGGGCCTCCAGACCCTGGCGCTGCTGCGGCATGGTCTTGATCTCGGCCTGGATTTGCCTGATCTTTTGCTGCCGTTCTTGAAGAACGAGCAATTGCTCCAGCTCCGTTTGCACGCGCGAATGTTATGGGCGGACGCAAGAGCCGTCAATCGCATCGGCGCGAAGGCCGGCAAGAGGCCATTCGCTCAATACGTCTCCACCGGCGAACGCTTGCCATCCTCAGGGCTGCGCCGGGCCGCCTCTTCTTCACCCAGGACCGCCACCCGCAGGTCCCAGATCTCGCGGTCGACTTCCCGGAACTTCGTTTCCGAAAAGGCGTCGGGCGCCGCCAGCTTCGTTTTTGTGCGAGCGACGTTATCGAGGGCACGCTGAATTTCGTCGGCCGGAAGTTTTCCAAGGACGGAATGGACCTCGTCGATGGCGGCAATGCGATGGCAGATCATGACCCAATCGTTGCCGGCCTCGATCGCCAACCGAATCGTATCTTCGAGGCCGTACTCGTTGAGGATCGCGCCCATATCCAGATCGTCGGTCATGATCAGGCCCTCGAACCGAAATTCGTCTCGCAACAGATTCGTGATGATCTCCCGCGAAAGCGAGGCGGGCCGTTTCGCCGAATTAAAGGTCGGATACCACCCGTGGCAGATCATCATGCTATCGACCGCGTTAGGGCCTCCGGCGAAGGCCCGGAAGACAGCCAGCTCCTCCCTGTCCAGCTCGGCACGGCTGCGCTCGATCTTCGGCAGATCGTGATGCGCGTCCACGGTTGCGGCCGAGTAACCGGGAAAATGTTTGCCGCAGCTCAGGATCCCCTGCTCGCGCATGGCCTCATTGAAAGCCCCGGCCAACCGCGCCACCTGCTCAACGTTCTTGCCGTAGCAACGGCCCCGGAGCGAATTATCCGCCTCGTCATCGAAGGAAATATCCAGGACCGGGCAGAGATCGAGGTTGAATCCGAAGAGCCGCAGAAGCCGACCGGTGATGTCCCCGTGCCGCTGGACGAGAGCAACGTCGTTGCGATCCCGCAATTGCTGGGCGTTTGGCGGCTCGTTGCCGATCAACCGGAGCCGGGAAACGCGGCCTCCCTCCTGGTCGATCGTGATGATCGGCTCGATATCGCTCAGGTCCCGCAGATCGTCGATCAGCTTCCGAAGCTGCGCCGCGCTTTGGATGTTGCGCCCAAAGAGAATGAAGCCGCCCGGCTGGATTCGCCGAAACAAGGCGGCGCTTTCGGAATCGAGTTCGTAGCCGGGAACGCCAGTGAGGATCAATTGACCGAGCGGAGCGCTTTTCACGAGGTCCACTTTACTTTTGGCGTCGAACTGCGAAACAAGATTTCACGCATTGAAAAAGATCGGCATCTTCGGAGGCACCTTCGACCCCATTCACCACGGGCATTTGCTCCTGGCCCGCGATGCCCTGGAGCAACTTGGGCTGGACAGCCTGCTTTTCATTCCAGCCGCGCGCTCTCCCCACAAGACAGGGCAGAAACCGGCCGAGGCCGATCTGCGCGTGGAAATGATTCGTGCCGCGATCGAAGGCGAGCCGCGCTTATGTCTCGATGAGCTGGAGCTAGCGCGCCCCGCCCCTTCCTACAGCGTGGAAACCATCGAAGCGCTGAAACGGCGCGAGCCGGATTCCGAATTCATTTATCTCATCGGCGAAGACAATGTCGCGCAACTGCCGAGCTGGCATCGTTTCGCGGAACTGGAGAAGTTGGTGCAATTCGTGGTGCTCGATCGGAGCGGCCTGAAGTTCGAGCACCCGTATCCTGTAATTCACCGGCACATCGATATTTCCGCGACGGACATCAGAAACAGGGTTGCCAGCGGGCAATCCATTCGTTATCTCGTACCGCCCGCCGTCGAACAAATCATCCGCGAGCGTCAGCTTTACAGGGAGACTTAGAAATCACTGCCGAAAACCTAGCCAGGAGTTGCGCGGACCTCGCGGCGAACAAGAAGGGAGAGGACATTGTCGTCCTCGATCTCCAGGGAATCTCGACCTTCACGGATTTCTTCGTGATTTGCTCGGGGACCTCGGAGCCGCATCTGAAAGCGATCGCTGCTGAAATCGAAGAAAGATTAAAAGACGACCACGGCGTGCGCCCCGTTTCCGTGGACGGCTTCCCGGCGAGCCAATGGATCGTGCTCGATTACATGCAGGTCATCGTGCACGTTTTTCGTCGCGAAAAACGCGAGTTTTACAGCCTCGAAGACCTGTGGGGCGATGCGCCGCGCCTCGCCTGGGAACCGGCGGAAGAACGGCAATAGCAGCTTGCCAAATCCCGGCGCAGCCTCGATTACTTCGCGGTGGGTCTCGCCGGCGCCGTCGGCGTTGCAGTCGGCGCATTGGACCCGGCAGGCGACGGCTTCACCTGGGTTGTCCCAGGCGCCACGGCACCCGGAGCCACCGTCACCGGCGCTTCCGGCGGTTTGACGCTTAAAAGCTCCACTTCAAAAATCAGGGTCGCGTTTGGACCGATATCACGTCCCGCCCCACGTTCGCCGTAAGCGAGTTTCCCGGGAATAAAAAGCTGGTACTTGGAACCCGGCTTCATCAGCTGCAACGCTTCCGTCCAGCCGGGAATGACGCGGCTAACCGGGAAGGTCGCAGGCTCATTCCGCTTGTAGGAACTATCGAATTCCGTCCCATCGAGCAGGGTCCCTTTATAATTCGTCACCACCGTATCGGTCGCCTTGGGCGGATCGCCACTGCCTTCCTTCAGGACTTTGTACTGCAGCCCGCTTGCCGTCGTTTTCACTCCGTCCTTCTTGGCGTTTTCCGCCAGGAATTTCTCCCCTTCGGCGGCGTTTTTTTCCGCTGCTTTTTTCGTGTTTGCCGCCTGTTTCTCCATCATTTCCTTTTGAAAATCCTGCAGGACCTTGTCCCGATCTTCCTTCTTCATCGCTTCCTTGCCGGCGAGAGCGTCCTTGAAGCCGGCAAAAAATACGTCGGAGTTGAGCTCGACACTTTGCTTCTTGAAAGTGGTGCCAATATCATGGCCAATGCTGTAGCTCGCTTTGTCCTTTTGATCTTTGAGCTGTACTTTATCCTCGGCTAAACCAATCGAAGCCGCGCCAAGAACGGCCAGGCAAATAATGATACGTTTCATAAAAAGAAGAAGGCCGCGCGCAGTTGGGATTGTGAATCTAGGCGCTGCGGGAACTGGCACGCTAGAGAGGAAACCCGGATCGTCAAGCGCAGCCCTCCCGCCCCGCCGGAGCCTCCCCAGCCTCCTCGTGGCGGCCCTCGTGATCGCCGCAGCCTCGAGCAGCATCGCCGCGATCAATCTCTCGCCCGCCGAAACCCGCCGGATTGGAAATCGGATCTGGCAAAACGAATGCGGCGGGACAGTGGCCGGCCTGACTTCCTGGAATTCCGGGGAAAATTTTGCCTCGCTCGGCATCGGGCACTTCATCTGGTACCCGAAAGGCGTTCGTGGCCCGTTCGAGGAAAGTTTTCCGAAATTTGTCGCGTTTGCAGTCGAGCGAGGCACGGTGCTTCCAGCGGTTTTGAAAGCCAGGGGGGAGTGTCCCTGGAATTCCCGCGCCGAATTCAACCAGGCTGCCCAAAGCGCCCCAATGAGGGAATTGCGCGCCTTCCTCGCCAAAACGATCGATCTTCAGGCGGAATTCCTCGTCAAACGGTTGCAACAGGCGCTTCCAAAAATGCTGGCAGAAAGCGGGGGAGGCAACACCGCCCGGGTGCAGCAGCGCTTCGACCGGGTGGCAAGCTCCGCCATGGGATGTTATGCGCTGGTCGATTACGTGAATTTTAAAGGAGAAGGTGTTCTTGCCACGGAGCGTTACGCAGGACAGGGTTGGGGATTGTTACAAGTGCTTCAGGGAATGTCGCAGGAAACCAATGGACGTGACGCCGTCAAAAGCTTCGCGGAATCAGCTAAAACCGTCTTGAGAAACCGGGTCCGAAATTCGCCACCGGAGCGGAACGAAACACGCTGGCTTCCTGGCTGGCTCAAGCGAATCGATACTTACACCGGAAGCTAAATCAACGTGAGCTCTGTTTTTATTCGATCCAGCTTCGTCGCAGGGTGTGTCGCTTTTGCCCTGGCTTCGGCGTCCGGCCAGATCCCACGGCGGACTCCGCCACCCGCCCCGGCCAAAACGACCCAGACGCGCCAAAACCCTCCCAGGCTCGCGCCTTCCACTTCACCGGCCGCTCCCCAGCCGATGAAAAAAGCCAGCGACCTGATCTCAAAGCAACTCCCGATTAGCACCAACAACGCCGTGCTTCAGAAGACGACGCCCGAGAACTCGCACGTCATTGTTTCCCTGACGAAACAGCGCGCTTATCTGATGACCGGCGAAGAAATCGCCATCGACAGCCCAATCTCCTCCGGGAAACGGGGCCACACCACTCCGAGCGGCAATTTCACCGTGCTCGAAAAGGACAAAGATCATCACTCCAGTCTCTACGGCGACTACAAGGATTCCCAGGGCCGAACGGTGAGGGGCGGAATCAGCGCCCGGATCGATTCGGCGCCCAGCGGTACCCATTTCGTCGGTGCCTCGATGAAATGGTTCATGCGCCTGACGGGTGAAGGCGTCGGAATGCACGTGGGAATTCTCCCGGGCTACCCGGCGTCGCATGGTTGCGTTCGCATGCCGGAGCCGGCTGCGGCTGCCTTTTACGCGCACGTGAAGGTCGGCACGCCGGTCCGCGTCGATCCCTAACTCGCGATCAAGGCGCGCCGGAGCATTTCGAGCGCGGCCTGGGCGGTCAGCTCTTTGAACGTCGGCCGATCGTCCGGGAAAAAACGCTTCTGGATCTTCGTGGGTTGATCCGGGGCCGCGAGCGCGATGAAAACCGTGCCGACCGGTTTCTCGTCGCTGCCGCCGGAAGGGCCTGCAATTCCCGTGGTCGCCAGAGCGAAATCCGCGCTGCTTTTTTTGCGAGCGCCTTCCGCCATCGCGGTGGCGACCTGCCTGCTCACGGCTCCGTGTTCAGCAATCAGGGCCGGATTGACTCCCACGGCGCCAGTCTTCGCCTCGTTCGAGTAGGTCACGTAACCGGCAAGCAGAACCGCGGAGGCGCCGGGGACATTTGTCAGGCGGTGAGCGAGGTAGCCACCGGTGCACGATTCGACCAACGCCAGCGTCCGATTCTGTTCCGTCAGCATTTTCACGACGACCGTTTCCAGGTTGCTGCCATCGGTCGAAAAGATCGAGGGACCGAGCTTTTCGGTGACTATTTGCCGGGCCTGCGCAATGACCGACGGTGGGCCTATCAAACGAAGATCCATCTCTCCGGGGCGAGCACAATAGCCAAGCTCGAGGCCCGGAAGTTTCAGCAATTGTTCGCCGACCGCTTCTTCCACGAGCGATTCTCCCATTCCCGCGATCCGCAGCACCTGTCGCTCAACCGCCGCGTTTTCCGGGGGAACGATTTTGCCCAGAAGCGACAGGACCGAACCGCGAAACATCGGGTGCAATTCCCGCGGCGGACCGGGCAAAAGGAAAAGATGGGGGCGCTTCAGTTCGCCGTTCGCCGGCAAATAAAGTCCCGGCGCGCTGCCGTGCTCGTTGGGGAGGACCGTTGCGCCCTCGGGAACATCGGCCTGCCGCGCCACCCGATCGGTGAGCCGGAATCCGCGCCGCGCCGCCCTTTCCTGGATCGCGCTCAGGATCGCCGGATCGTGTTCCAATTTCAGACCGAAAAGATCCGCGGTAATTTCCCGGGTGATGTCGTCCGTCGTCGGGCCGAGTCCGCCCGTGATGAAGATGATCTCGGCCGCGCCCAAAGACTCCTCGATAGCCTTTCGAATCGCCTCTCCATCCGGCACGGTAATCTGCCGGTCAATGCGCAAGCCCAAAGGAAAAATCTCGCGGGCAATAAGGGAAAGGTGGGAATTCAGGACATCCCCAAGGAGTAGCTCGGTGCCGGTGTTGATGACGACGACGCGCATGAGAAACCACAAAACGTTACATCGTTAAATGGTTACAGCGAAAGCTCCGCCGATGTAACGCTCTTAACGATTAACGAATAGCGGCCGCGCAACGGCTACGCCGCGTCCTTGTCCTGCTTCTTCCGAATCAGCGGAAGCTTCTTCCCTTCCACCACGGCCCGATTGATCGTGACCTCGGCGATATCCTCGCGGCTCGGCACGTCGTACATGATCTCGAGCATGATCCGCTCCAGCATGGATCGCAGGGCGCGCGCCCCGGTTCCCTTGGTCACGGCTTGCGCTGCCAGGGCCTTTAAGGCGTCCTTGGTCACGCTCAGCCGCACGCCTTCCATCGAGAACAGCTTGGTATACTGCTTGATCATCGCGTTCTTGGTGTCGGTCAGGATCGCGACCATCTCTTCTTCCGTGAGGGCATCGAGGGCGCTGATAACGGGCAAACGTCCGATGAACTCCGGAATCATTCCGAAACTGAGCAAATCTTCCGGCTCGACGTGCCGGACAGCTTCTTTCGCCAGCGCAGCCTCGACTTCCAAAGTGGGGCTGCCGAAACCCATCATCCGCTGACCGATCCGCTTCTGCACGATCTTGTCGAGGCCGACAAACGCGCCGCCGCAGATAAACAGAATTTTCTCGGTATTAACCTGGATGTACTCCTGATGCGGATGTTTCCGGCCACCCTGAGGCGGAACGTTGCAGGTGCTGCCTTCGAGAATTTTCAGGAGGGCCTGCTGGACGCCTTCACCTGAGACGTCGCGCGTAATGCTGACGTTGTCCGTCTTGCGGCCAATCTTATCGATCTCATCGATGTAGACGATGCCGATCTCCGCGCGTTTCACGTCGTAATCGGCATTTTGGAGCAATCGCAGAATGATGTTTTCGACGTCTTCACCCACATAGCCGGCTTCGGTGAGGGTGGTGGCGTCCGCGATGCAAAAGGGCACATCGAGAATCTTGGCGAGCGTCTTGGCCAGAAGGGTTTTGCCGGATCCGGTCGGGCCAATAAGCAGGATGTTGCTCTTCTCGATTTCAACGTCCGCGAAAGGATCGGGCTGAAAAGCCGCGGAAGTATCGGCGGGCGTCGAACTTTGAAGGACCCGCTTGAAGTGATTGTGGACGGCTACCGACAGCGTTTTCTTCGCGATATCCTGCCCGATGACATATTGGTCGAGCGAGCGCCGGATATCCGCCGGTTTTGGGACCCGAATATTTGAAGACTGCCGGCGCGCATCTTCGTTTAGTTCCTTGTCCAGGATGCTCTTGCAGACATTGATGCAGCTATCGCAAATATAGACGCCCGGGCCGGCGATAAGTTTGCGCACCTCCGCGTGGCTTTTGCCACAGAAGGAGCACATTGTGAGGTTCGAAGCGCGCGCCATGGTAAAGGGCTAAAATAGCAGCTTTTATTCCTCGATCTTCCGGGGCAAAGCGGCTTCGGCGATGGCCGCCGCACCCTCTGGGGAGGCGCCATCCAGGAGCTTCGCTTCCTTGCGGGATTTGATGACCTCGTCCACCAGGCCATACGCCTTCGCTTCGGCCGCCGACATGTAATAATCGCGATCCGAATCCAGCCGGACCTGGTCCTCCGGTTTGCCCGTGTGCTGGGAGATAATCTTGATCAGGCGCTTCTTGAGCTTGAACATGTATTCCACCTGCCGCTCCACATCGCTCGCCTGCCCCTGCGCCCCACCCGATACCTGGTGGATCATGATATCCGAGTTCGGGAGCGCGAATCGCTTCCCCTTGGTTCCGGCGCAAAGCAAAACCGCCCCCATGCTGGCGGCCATACCAAGGCAATAGGTCGTCACATCGCAGGTCAGGAATTGCATCGTGTCGTAGATCGCAAGGCCCGCGGTCACCGAGCCACCCGGCGAATTAATGTAAATATTGATGTCCTTCTTCCCGTCCTCCATTTGCAGGAAGAGGAGCTGGGCAATGACGAGATTGGCAATGTGATCGTCTATCGGCGTTCCGATGAAAACGATCCGGTCCTTCAGCAACCGGGAATAAATATCGTAGCTCCGTTCACCCCGGCCGGTCTGTTCGACCACCATCGGAATGAGGACGGATTGAGAGAAATTTTTGTTAGTGGCGGTCATTTTTTATTCCGTCGGCGCGTCGGCCGCCGGTGCTTCGGAGGTCGTTTCAACGCTAACATTCGACTTTAGGAAATCAAGGGTCTTACCCAGCAGGATCTCTTCCGCGAGGCCGTTCATCCGGTCGTTTTCTTCAAATTCTTTCCTCATTTTTTCCACGGAAACGTTGTAATGCGCGGCCTGCGCGCGGATGCGTTCGTCCAGTTCCTGCCGGCTCACCTCGAACTTCTCCTGTTCGGCGATCCGGTGAAGAATGAAGTTCGTTTTCAGACGGTGCGCGGCGAGTGAACCAGCCCCCTCGATCAGCTCCTTCTCTTTGCCTTTGAGTAATTCGTCGGGCACGCCTCGCTCACGATTCCGATGCACCAATTCATTGAGCGCCCGCCGCGTCTCGTTTTTGAGCAGGCTCGGCGGCAGGTCGAAACTGATCCGTTCGTGCAGGAACGTTACGACCTGTTGTTCCTTGACGCGTTCGATCTCATGCTCCTTCTCGTGCTCGAGATTGTGCTCGATCGTGTGCCGCAAGTCGGCCAGCGTCTTGTCCGGCATGAGCTTCGCCGCAAAAGCGTCGTCCACCGCGGGCAGGACCTTCTCCTTGATCTCATTCAAGGTTACCGCGTAGTCCGCTTTCTTCCCGCCGAGTT
Source organism: Chthoniobacterales bacterium (assembly GCA_035274845.1). Taxonomy (NCBI): domain Bacteria; kingdom Pseudomonadati; phylum Verrucomicrobiota; class Spartobacteria; order Chthoniobacterales; species Chthoniobacterales bacterium. The sequence goes on along the minus strand of DATENU010000020.1, from coordinate 29,894 downwards.
CGGTGACGGGAAAATCGTCGGGAAAGAGAACCTGCACGCTTCGGGTATCCCCGGGCTTCATCCCGACGATTTGCTCGCAGAATTTCGGAAGAAAATTCTCTGGCGCGAGGTGCAGCCAGAATTTCCTCCCGCCATGAAGATTCTTGCTCGCCTCCGGCACGATCTCGCTCACCGGCACACCGTCGATCGCGCCGGTGAAGTCGATGACGGCAAAGTCTCCCATGGCCAGCTCGCGCTCCGCGACGTCGACGAAATCGGCTGACTGATCGCGTAGACGCTCGATGGCGGTATCGATTTCGGCCTCGGTGACCGCTGTGCTCGGCAATTGCACGGGAATGTTTTTGTATTCCGGAAGCTCGAATTCCGGGGCCGTCACGATCGTCGCGCGGAAGCGCATCGAGCGGTCTTCGCCAAATTCGACGTCACCCACGTCGGTCAGGGAAACGACCCGCAACTGCTTTTCCGCAATCGCCTCGTGGTAGCTCTTGGAAACGAGCGCCTTGGTCAGCTCCTCCTGAATTTCCTTGCGAAACTTCTTTTCGATGACCTGACGGGGCGCTTTGCCGGCGCGATATCCCGGAATCCGGGCATAACGCGAGTAATTGGCCGCGATGGCGTCCCATTCTTTGCGCACGTCTTCGGGAGGTAATTCTATCCGCAGGGTGGCGACGCCTTGCGGTTGATTCTCGACTTCTACTTTCATTTGCGCAGCGACGTTACGGGCGTGCCGCGTGATGCGCAAGGTAGGGACGCCGCGCTTGAGGCGTCCGGACGGCGCCGCGCACCGTCCCTACCAATCCACCTGTTCGCCGCGCACGTAAACAGCGTGCGTCCGCGAGACTCCAAAGTAATACGACAGCTCCCGATAATCGGGACAATCGTAGACGACAAAATTCGCGTCCTTGCCGGACTCGAGCGAACCGATCCGGTCGCCGCGGTTCAGACTGTAAGCGGCGTTTATTGTCGCCGCGGTCACGCTTTCCGCCGGCGTCATCTTCATTTGCGTGCTGGCGAGCGATAGCACCATCGGCATCGAGGGCGTCGGAGACGAACCCGGATTGAAATCCGTGGCGAGAACCACGCCCAGGCCGGCCTGAATCATTTCCCGCGCGGGCGGATAACGGGTTTTGCCCAACGCGTAGACCGACCCCGGCAGCAGCACAGGTTGAACGCCTGCCTCGGCCAGTGCGGTAATTTCGGCCGCGTTCACCTGCTCGAGGTGATCCGCTGTTGCCGCCCGGAGCCGAGCCGCCAGAAAAGCTCCCCCCGAATTCGCTAATTGATCGACGTGCATCCGCAGCCGGAGACCATGCTCCTGGGCCGCCCGGAGAATCCTTTCCGAATCGGCTATGTCGAAATAGCCGCGCTCGCAGAAAATATCGCAGCTTTCGGCCAGTTGTTCTTCGGCAACCCGCGGCAGCATTTTGTGGATAACGAGCGCGACATACTGCCCGGGGGCGTTTTGGAATTCGTCCGGAATCGCGTGGGCGCCGAGAAAGGTCGGCACGAATTCGATCGGCGTCTCTCGACTCAAGCGGCTAATCACGCGCAGAATCTTCAACTCGTCCTCTAACGTTAATCCATAACCGGACTTGGCTTCGACGGTTGTCGTCCCGCCCTGAAGAAACCAATTCGCATGCTTCTTCGCCTGCGCGAGAAGCTCATCTTCCGACGCGGCCCGGGTTTTGCGCACCGTCGAGCGAATCCCGCCTCCCCCGGCCGCGATTTCCTCGTAGGTGGCGCCGCGCGCTCGCATTTCAAATTCATCCACCCGATTTCCACCAAAAACGGGATGGGCGTGAGCATCCACGAACCCTGGCAACACAACTTTCCCCTCGGCCTCCACAATGAGCGTGTCAGCCGGCAGCCCCTTCTCGATTTCGTCCGAGTGGCCGGTCTTCACGACCTGACCGTCTTCCACGAGCATCCCCCCGTTTCTTAAGACGGCCAGCTCACCCATTTCCTCCCCCACCCTGGGCCGCTTTGGACCAGCCAGGGTAACGAGTTGGGTTGCGTGAAGAACAGCGAGCGTTTTCAACTTTTTAGCCGTTGTGCAACCCCCGAGGCGAAAGCCAGGAAAAACGACGCTGCCGCCAGGACGGTGCAATCGGCGACGTCTTTGGTCGGATCGACTTCAACAATATCGATGATCCGAACTAACGGATGCGCCCCGCACAGATAGGCTCCTCTCCTCAACATCCACGGCGAAAGCCCGCCCGGCCGGGAACCGGCACACGCAGGGGCAAAGGCGCGATCGAGCACATCCAGATCGAGATTCACATAAATGGCGTCGGTTTTTGCAGCCAGCAATTCCAGGGCATCCGACACCGCCGACTCAATTCCCCGCGTCTGGGCCTCGTCTGCCGTGAGGATGGTGATCGCAGAGTCGTGCGCCACCTGGGCGCAGGCCGGCGAATTGGTAAAAGGCTGAATCCCGATTTGGATAATGTTCGTTCCCGGGAGTCCCGCGCGCAGCAAAGCGCGAATTGGGTTGTCCGGCGTCGGCCCGCCTTGGAGATCGCGCACGTCGTGATGCGCATCGAAAGTGAGCAGGCCGCAGCGCGCGAACGGAAGGTTGAGCGCGTGCACAGCCGGGTAGGTGATCGCGCTGTCTCCGCCGAAGAGCACGTTGGCAACGCTCTCCGTCGCCGCTTTCTTGATGCTCTGAACCGTGCGAAAGAATATTTCTTCAACCGATCCATCCGCCAGGGGGGCATCCCCAAAGTCCAGGACCGACAACGAGGCGAGGTCGATCCCGTCGCCGGGATCGTAAAGGCTGTAGCGATCGAGGGCCTGCCGAATCGCGGCGGGCGCCAGCTCGCACTGGCCGGGCGTTCCGCCGCTGTTCAGCGGAAGGCCGAGAACTGACAGGGCGGCGGGGCCTGACTTTCGTTGGGCCAGCCACTGAGAAGCGCGTGGCCAGTTAGGATCTTCGCGGCTCACCCGAGCTTGCTTTCAACAATTGAGTGAATCTTCCTGAACTCAGATTCGGAGCTGGCGCTGACTTTCTGCAACTTGTCCTGAAGCGCGGATTTGAATTGCTCGTCCTTCAAGCCGGCCAGGTTAATGCGAACATTCATGCCCGCGCCTTCAATGCAGGCGCGCAAGGCAAGGAGGCCAACTCCCACGTCAGAAATCGAAGCGGGATTCCCGCTCTCGGCCATCTCGCCCAAGAGTTGATAAGCGTTGAACGCCGTCTCCATCACTCGCAACGGAATCTCGGCGGCATATTTGTTGGCGGATTGGATGGCGGCCGACCGCGCCGCTTTTTCTTCGGGTGATTCCTTGGGCAAAGCGAATGCCGCCATCACTTTGTTGAACGCCGCCGTATCTTCATCCACCAGGAAGAGCAGCTCATCCTTCAGCCGCTGCGCCTTCACCGCCCAGTCGCTGAAATAGTTGAGCTTATCGTCCCAACCGCGCTTGCCCGCAGAAAGATTGGCGACCATCCCGCCAAGCGAAATCCCAAGGGCGCCCATCAACGCGGCCACGGAACCGCCGCCCGGCGCCGGCGAATCGCTCAAGGTCTCGTTGCAGAACTGCCGCAGGTCCATCTTCACCAGCGATTTCTTGGCAGCGGATTCCATCTTGAATTCGATGATCTTCTCTTTGGGATCGAACGGTTTCAACTCACTTAATCCCATCGAGCGAACGGCGACGTCGATGAGTTCCTCCTCCGATGCGCCTTCCGACCACTTCTGTTTCCGAAGAAAATATCGGCCAGCTTCCACCAGACATTTCTTTGGGAGCATCCCAACGATTTCCGAACCCGTGACGCGCAGCCCGCGGTTGCTGGCTGATTCGCTGCAGGCATCGAACGCGGCGTGTAACGGCGTCTCCTCCAGATTGGTCAGGTTCATGGAAACCTGCGCCATTCCATATTCCTCCACATACCAGCCAATCGCCTTGACGTGCTTCAACGTTCCGGGAATGCGGACCGGTTCCCCGTTCTCATCGAGCACCGGCTTCCCGGAAGGCGTCCCATCGTCTGTCTTCACCCGGCCATTTTCACGCACGTCAAAAGCGACGGAATTGGCTCTGCGCACCGCTCGCGTATTCAGGTTTGCATTGTAGGCCACGAGAAAATCCCGGGCCCCGATTACCGTCGCGCCCGACTTTTCGCTGAAAACCGCAGGCCCAAAATCCGGTTTCCAGGCAGGCTCTTTTATCTTCTCGAAAAAGCCTTCGTACTCTCCCGCCCGGATGACCGAGAGATTGGACCGGGAAGAATCGCTCGCTGCCTTTTCGTAGAGATAGACTGGAATCTCCAGCTCATCGCCGACGCGTTTCCCCAAGGTCCTGGCGCAATCGATCGCTTCTTCCCAGCTCACGTTATTCACCGGAATAAACGGGCAAACATCCGTGGCACCCATCCGCGGGTGAGCGCCCTTGTGTTTTCGCATGTCGATCAGCACGGCCGCCTTTTGGATCCCACGGAACGCCGCTTCCACCGCGGCCTCGGGGCTGCCCGCGAAGGTGACCACTGTCCGGTTGGTGCTGGCGCCCGGATCGACATTCAGCAGCGAGATTCCATCCACGGATGCGATTGCGTCCGTGATCTGCCGAATGATGTCCAAATTGCGGCCTTCGGAAAAATTCGGGACGCACTCGATGATTTTTTTCATGACGTTACCAAATCAATCCCGCGCCTTCGGTTCCATTGGAATTCGGACGCTGTGAGTCCCGGCAAAATCAATCGCGCGCTGATAGCCGGCATCGGCGTGACGCAGGACGCCCATGCCCGGATCGCTGGTCAAAACCCGCTCGAGTCTTCGTTTCGCGCTCTCAGTTCCGTCCGCCACTACTACCATGCCGGCGTGCTGGGAATAACCGATCCCGACTCCGCCACCGTTGTGAATGGAGATCCAGGAGGCGCCCGCCGCCGTATTCACCAAGGCGTTCAGCAACGCCCAATCTGCGATCGCGTCGCTGCCATCGATCATCCCTTCGGTTTCGCGGAAGGGAGAAGCGACCGACCCGGTGTCGAGGTGATCGCGACCGATAACGATCGGCGCTTTGATCTCGCCGCGCCTGACCAATTCGTTCATGGCCACGCCAAATTTGGCTCGCGCGCCAAATCCGAGCCAGCAAATCCGCGACGGCAGGCCCTGGAAATGGATCCGCTCCCTGGCCAGCTTGATCCAGCGGGCAAGCGTCTTGTCCTCTGGGAAGAGTTCGAGGGCGAGCTGGTCGGTCCGCGCGATGTCCGCCGGATCACCACTCAACGCGACCCATCGGAACGGCCCTTTCCCTTCACAGAAGAGCGGCCGAATGTATTCGGGAACGAAGCCGGGAATATCGAACGCGTTTTCTACTCCGGCCTTTTTCGCCTGCGTCCGGATGTTGTTGCCGTAATCAAAAGTGATCGCGCCCATTTTTTGCAGCGCGAGCATTGCCTCCACGTGCATTCCCATCGAACGCATTGACTTCTCGACATATTTTTCGGGATCGCTCGCGCGCAACTCCAGCGCCTCGGCGAGCGACATCCCGTTCGGGACATAACCATTGAGCGCGTCGTGCGCGCTCGTCTGATCGGTGAGGACATCGGGCACGACCCCACGCTTCACCATCTCGGGCAAAACATCGGCGCAATTTCCGACCAGGCCGACCGAGAGAGCTTCCTGCTTTGCGCGCGCCCGATCGAGCAATTCCAGCGCCTCATCGAGCGAGGTAGCCAATTTATCGCAGTACCCGCTCTGCAATCGCTTCTCAATCCGCGCTGAATCGACGTCCACACCGAGGAACCGCGCCCCATTCATCGTCGCGGCCAGGGGTTGGGCCCCGCCCATTCCCCCGAGGCCGCCGGTAACGACAAATTTTCCTTCCAGGGTGCCGCCGAAATGTTTGCGGCCCGCTTCGGCAAAGGTTTCAAACGTCCCCTGCACAATTCCCTGGCTGCCGATATAGATCCACGAGCCGGCCGTCATTTGGCCATACATGGTGAGCCCCATTCGCTCGAGGCGGTTGAACTCCGCGTAGTTCGACCAATGCCCGACCAGGTTTGAATTCGCGATCAAAACACGCGGCGCTTCGTCGTGGGTCCGGAAAACGCCCACCGGTTTGCCGGATTGGATGAGAAGTGTCTCGTCGTTCTCCAATTCCCGGAGCGAGCGGACAATCGCGTCGAACGCTTCCCAACTCCGCGCCGCTCGACCGGTTCCGCCATACACAATGAGCCGGTCCGGATTCTCGGCCACCTCCGGATCGAGATTGTTCATGAGCATTCGCAGGGCAGCTTCCTGGTGCCAGCCTTTGCAGCTCATTTCGTTGCCGCGCGGAGCGCGAATGGGTCGTGGACTGCTCATTGTTTTTCCGTCTCGCTGTCGAACACTCCCTCGCGTATGGCGCGAGCGACTCGGGCAATGTCCGATGACATCGATCGGTCGGCATCCACTGCCTCGGAAAGAGATCGCACTTGTTGATACGCCCGCTCAACCCCGGCCCCGCTTTTGAGAGGACGCCGAAACTCCAGACCCTCCGCCGCCGCCAGAAGCTCGATCGCGATCAGGTGCTCGGCATTCTCGACAATAGTGCGCAGCTTCAGCGCGGCCGTCATTCCCATCGAGACATGATCCTCTTTTCCGCCCGAGGTCGGCAGATTGTCCACGCTGGCCGGATGCGCCAGGACTTTCGCGTCGTTCAACAAAGCGACGGCCGCGACGTGCAAAATCATGAAACCGGAATGCGTTCCGGCATGGGGAGTGAGAAAAGGCGGCAGTCCTTCGCTCGTGTCGGGATTTACCAGCCGGTCGGTCCGGCGTTCGCTAATGCTCATGAGATCGGTCACTGCGATCGCCGCGTAATCGAGGGCGAGCGCAAGCGGCGCCCCGTGAAAATTACCACCGGAAAGAACGTCGCCCGTCTCGGCAAAGACCAATGGGTTGTCCGTAGCCGAGGCCGATTCGACCTCCAGGACCTCTTCGCCGTGGCCCAGCGCCCCTCGCACAGCCCCGTGCACCTGAGGCATGCACCGCAGGCTGTAGGCGTCCTGGACGCGCGGATCGTTCGCGAGATGGGACTGCCGGATTTCGCTGTCCTGGAGGAGCTGACGCAGGTGCTCCGCGACCGCTTGCTGCCCTGGATGGGGCCGCGCGCTGTGAATCCGGGGATCGAACGCGGTTGGCGTGCCTTTCAACGCCTCGAGGCTCATGGCTCCCGCAATGTCTGCCACATGTGCCAGTCGGTTAGCTCGGAACAACGCCAGGCCTCCGACGGCGTGCATCGCCTGGGTGCCATTCAATAAGGCAAGCCCTTCTTTTGCCTCCAGGACGACTGGTTGCAATCCGGCTTTCTCGAGAGCTTCGCCGCTCGGCAGGCGTTCCCCATCGTAAAACGCCTCCCCTTCCCCGATGAGCGTGAGAGAAAGGTGCGCCAGCGGCGCCAGGTCCCCGCTCGCGCCGACGGAGCCTTTTTCCGGAACCACTGGGATGACCCCGCGATTGAGGAGTTCGCAGAGCAGCTCAATCACCTCCAGACGAATGCCGCTCAAACCGAGCACGAGAACGTTCGCCCGGAGAAGAATCATGGCCCGAACCTCTGGAATCGAGAGCGGATTGCCGATGCCGCAGGCGTGGCTGCGAACAAGGTTCAGTTGCAGTTGGCGCAACTCTCCCGCCGCCACATGGACGTCGGACAATTTGCCAAAGCCGGTGCTGACCCCGTAAACCACCCCACCCCGCGCCACGATATCCTCGATGACCTTCCGCGAGGCGTGGATCGCGGCGTGGGCGGAGGCCGCAACTTCGAGCTTCACGTCGCCATGAGCGACCTGCGCGATTTCCGAAAGTGACAGGGGACGGCCGGTCAACTGCATGGGTCGCATCTTATGAAGTAGTTCGAGAAAAGAAAGGTGTAGCTGCCGCTGTCATTGGGCGAAGTCAGACCGGGCCGACCCTGCCCGCAGACGGCGGCAGCCCGGCGTCGGCAGCACTGCCAGGAAAGAAGAGAAAAAAGGCCAGGCCGACGAGACGACCTGGCCTTTTGGTTAAAGCTATCCGCAGACGGACAACTGACGGTTATTTCGAGTAGGTCGAGGTCGTGGTGGTGGCTGCTTCCTTGTGTTGAGAGCAAGCCCCCAAGCTCAACGCACCGGCCGCAATGGCCACGATCATGATCGCTTTTAAAATTTTCACTTAATATTTCGCCTCCTTTCCGAGCAAGTTGCTGCCGTCATTTAGGCAGTTAAGACCCCTGACGCAACGCTTTTCTCGACTTTTTTCCGGGGCAGGCCGACCCCCTTTTTACGCCCTGATCACTACAGGAGTCCCGATCTCCACGCGGTCGAAAAGCTCCACTAAGTCCGCACTCCGCATTCGAATACAGCCGTGGCTGGCGGGTTGGCCAATTTGTTCCTCATGATTCGTCCCGTGGATATAAATGAAACGATCGTGGGTGTTTGCATTCCCCGGATCGAGCCCATCGAGCCAGAGGATTCGCGTCATGATCAGGTCGTCTGCCGCCAGCATCTTCTTGGTCGCCTTTACTGGGCGGCGACTCTTGAACACCGTTCCCGGGGGCATCGCTCCTCCGATTTTCTCCGAGATTCGAAATCTGCCGGTTGGCGTTTTCATGCTTCCCTCTTCGGATCCGAGGCCAAACTTGGAAGTTGAAACGGGATAGGCAGCCAGTTTTTGCCGGCCCGATTTCAAAGTGAGTCGCTGCGCTGGGACCGAAATCTGGATCGTGGGCTGGACACTTTTCTTCATTCGAAACGGCGGTAGGATGCGCTGTGGCCAACGCAAGAAAACCCTACCACATCGCTGTTGTCGGCGCGACGGGAGCCGTAGGCTTCGAATTGCTGCGGGTTCTTGAGCGGCGCGCCTTTCCGGTGAAGGAGCTGTTGCCTTTGTGTTCGGAGCGTTCCGCGGGAACCACTGTTTCGTTCCAGGGAAAAGAGATCGTCGCCAGAGTGCTTTCGGCGGCGTCATTCCAAGGCATCGATCTGGCGTTCTTCAGCGCTGGCGGCGACATTTCACGGGCGTTTGCACCCATCGCGCGAGCGGCGGGCGCAGTAGTGATCGACAATTCTTCTGTCTTCCGGATGGAACCCGACGTCCCGCTGGTTATCCCGGAGATCAACGGCAGCGACGTTCGCGACCACCGCGGATTAATTGCAAATCCCAATTGCACGACGGCGGTCGCGCTCATGGCGCTTTATCCGCTTCACCGCGCGTTTGGCGTTCGACGTGTGATTGCCTCGAGTTACCAAGCCGTTTCCGGCAGCGGCGCGAGAGCGATCAAGGAACTAAGGTCCCAGGTCGAGGCGCACGCCGCAGAACGCCCCCCCCAGGCCGAGATCTATCCTCATCCAATCGCGTTCAACGTGTTGCCGCAGGTCGATCACTTTTTGCCCAGTGGCTACACGAAAGAGGAAATGAAAATGCAAAACGAAGGCCGCCGGATCATGCACCTGCCGGAGTTCCGTGCCTCGGTCACCTGTGTCCGCGTGCCGGTTTATCGGGCTCATTCCGTGGCGATCAGCGCCGAATTCGAGCGGACCGTTACCGTGGAAGAGGCGCACGAAGTTCTGGCCAAAGCTCCGGGGCTTGAGCTGGTCGATGAGCCGCAGAATAACCGCTACCCGATGCCCCTTTTCACCGCGGGCAAGGACAACTGCGAGGTAGGCCGGGTCCGCCGTGATTGTGCGCTCGAAAACGGGCTTTCCTTCTGGGTCTCGGGCGACCAATTGCTCAAGGGCGCGGCGCTCAATGCCGTTCAGATCGCGGAATTGCTCTGAGCCCCCCGAAACGCTAAAGCGAAATGGCCCCGAAATTCCCCAGGGCCGCGCAATTCCAAGCTCGCCAGTCTTATTGACCAGGCGATGCCGAGGGTTCGGATTTCTTTTTGTCCGGACCCTTCCGAGAATGCTCTGGCGGCGCCGGTGCGTTTGGTCCGGGGCCTGGAGGCGGTGCGACGCGCTCAATCGGCTGCTGAGGTGGCCCTCTCCGACTCGGAATCTCCGGCTGCGGTGGCATCGGATGTTTGGCCGGACTGTCCGCCTGCACATCGCGATTAGGCGGCCCAGGAGTCGGTTCGTTTTTCTGCTTTCGGTTGTCGGGCGGCAGGTTGCTTGGTGGAGTTGGAATAACGGGCGCCGCGCCGGAGGGCATGGCCGACGGTTTTTGCTTCTTCGCGCCTTTGTCTCGCGAGGGCGGGACGTTTGGTTGCGGAGCATCCACGCTCGGAGCAGACGGTCGAGTGATCGGCGGAGATATCCGGTCGCGATCGTCGGGCGGCTGATTGCGCTTTGGCCCCGGGCTCCTGGCCGGCGTCGTCCCTGTCTTTGGACCTGCCGAAGCCGCCGGGCTTGCTCTGACCGACGGCGCAATAGTAGCCGCCGGCGCGGCAGACGAAGCTCCCGGGCTCTGCTCCGCGTCCTCGCGCGGCTTCGCACTAGGCGGCGGCACCGTCTTGGGATCCTCCGCCTTCATCTTTTGCTTCAACTCCGCCTGAGCCTTCGCATCCCCTGCGGGTTCCCATCCGCGTTCAACCGGCGCCTGCGCGAGTTTTTCCTTCACGACTTTCGGAGCGATGGGCTTGGAAGGTTTCTGCAATTGCTGCGGGGCCGCGATCACCAGCTTGTCTCCTTGCACCTTCATAACCGATTTTGAGCGTGCCGCCGCGAGAGGATCGGCGTCGGCTTGCCGCTGTAAGGTCAGCCGCTGAATCGGTCGGGCCGAGTAGCGGCTCAACGAGTTGTAATCCGGCCCATAATTGTAAACCGTCGAATTCGTGTAGGTGATATTTGTCACGTTCACCGTCTTGGTGATGTAGGTGACATTCTGTTCCGGCGCGAAAATTCGCTCCCGCAGAACCGGCTCACCGATGTAGCGAATGTCGATGAAATTGTAATAGCCAGGGCCGATGTCGAACTGGACATCGACCTGTGAATTGATCGGACTGTTGTCGTAAAACACATCGCCACCACCGCGTGGGGGAAGAGGCGCCCACCCCACATAATCACCGCCCGTTCTCCAGGAAACCCAGGCGGGCCCCCATTCGCGCCCGGGAACCCAAATCCAGCCATGACCCCGCAATCTGATCCAGCGGCCATAATGGTACGTGGCCCAGCCGAAATCTTCGTAGGATACCCACGTCCATCCTACGTCCGTGTAGGCCCAGTAACCATCAGCGTAGGGCCGCCAGCTCGAGTTGCTGACCGCAACCGCCGGTTGCCAGCAATACCCGTAGTCCGCTACCTCGACCCAGTTTCCGTCCGATCCAAGGCTGTCATAGAAAAAGTCGATCGAAATGTCTGTCCTCGCTTCGACCTCCCGCGGAGCAGGCAGCACCAGTCCCAGCACCGCAATGGCCAGAAATAGTCGTTTCATAGAGGTGTGTCGGAGTTAGACCCTCGGCCACCGAGGGTTATTCACTGCAATGTAAATCGGGAACGGGCGATGCCTCGCGTGCCTGGCCACTGATTACCGTGGCCGCAAGACGACGAACGACCGCGTTCGGTGCCGGCAGACGGAGAGAACGTGGGTGCCATTCGGATCGAGCGCACCCACCACCCTTTTGTATTCGGCCACGGAGGTGACCGGCTGCTGATTCACCTCTTCGATCACGTCGCCGGCCCGCAGTTCGCCCGCATCCCCGTCGATCTTGGTCACGAGCACGCCGCGGATCCGGTTGGGAAGGTCAAGGCGCCGAACCGCGTCCGGCGTCAATTCAGCCACCTCGACCGGGCCGAGCGGGCTAGCGTCATCCGGTTCGGTCTGCGGCTCATCCGGAGTCTGGGGCGTTTGCGGCTGGCGCGGGTTTACGCGGGAGGTCAGATAATCGGCCGGTTGTTCCTTAATTTCCGCCGTCAACTTGAGCGCACTTCCGTTTCGGGTGAGCTCGACCTCGACCTTCTTGTTCAGCTCCACCTGGGAAACCAGGTTGCGCAATTCCGTGATGTTCTTCACCGTGTGGCCGTTAAACTTCTGGATTACGTCGCCCCTTTTGAGGTTCGCTTCCGCTGCGGGAGAATTCGGGACCACATCGTCAACTACCACGCCGTCAGGATCCGGAACCCCCGGCGTGGACGGTCGCGCCTGGATGCCAAGGTATCCGCGAAGGATGCGGCCGTTCTTGAGCAAGCTTTCCAGCGCGCTCTTCACCGAATTGGAAGGAATGGCAAACCCGATGCCCTGCGACCCTCCGCTCCGGGAAATGATCGCCGTATTGATGCCGATAATCTCACCCCGCAGGTTCACCAGCGGCCCGCCGCTGTTCCCCGGATTGATCGCCGCGTTCGTTTGCAGGTAATCGCCGAAGCCGTCGACCCGATTCGGCCGGCCTCTTGAGCTGATAATTCCGTCCGTGACCGTTTCCTCAAACCCAAACGGGTTGCCGATCGCGAGAACGAAATCGCCCGCCTGCACCGCGTCTGAATCGCCAAACTTGAGCGGTTTGAGACCGGCTTCGTCGATTTTCAAAACAGCCAGGTCCACCACCGAATCGGCGCCCACCAGCCGCGCCTTTTTGGTTTTCCCATCGCTCAATTGCACCTCAATTTCGTCCACCTGGTCGACCACGTGATTGTTCGTAATGATGTGGCCTTCCGCCGAAACGACCACACCGGAACCGAGGGAATTTTGGACCATCGCCTCCTCATTTGGATTGCGAAACTGGCGTGGGTTCCGATTAAAAAACTCCGAGGGATCGAGTTGATATTGGCGCCGAATAGCCACCTTCTTCGAAGTCTTGATGCTGACCACCGCGGGAAGGATGCTGCTGACCAGGAGCCGTCGTTCGCGATTAAGGTTTTCGAGTCCCGGGATGTCCTTCGGATCGACGCTGGCGTTCGTGGCCAGCGAATATTTTTCGGGCGCGGTCGCGAGGAATTTCAGGCCGCCCGTCTTGAGGCGATAATCATAGAGGGCCGAAATACCGGCACTCACCAGCAACACGAATAAGAGGAATTTAAGGAGATTTTTCATCAGCTGACGTTCGAGAAGGTTCGTCCGTGTTGTTCGACAATCAATCTTCGAAAACGTTGATTCTCGGGAGTCTCGAGCGCGGGATCGACGGCCAGGATTCCTGTCGCCACGGCCCGCGCCTGTCGCATCAGGTCCGCGTCTTTGATCAGGTTTCCCAGCTTCAAAGCCGGCAACCCGCTCTGGGCCGTCCCCAGCAAATCCCCCGGGCCGCGCATCTCCCAGTCGGCTTCCGCGACTTTAAACCCATCCGTTGTCCCTTCCAGGACACGAAGTTTTGCGACTGTCTCCTCCGACTTCTCGTCGCTGAGTAAAATGCAATACGACTTGTGGCTGCCCCGGCCAATCCGGCCGCGCAATTGGTGTAGTTGCGCGAGCCCGAAACGCTCCGCATTTTCGATCAGCATCAGCGTCGCGTTCGCGACATCCACGCCAACTTCGATCACCGTCGTGCTGATGAGCACACTGGTATCGCCGCGTCGAAACCGTTCCATGATAGCCTGCTTCTCCGCTGCCGGAATGCGCCCGTGCAACAACTCGCAGCGAAACGGCCGCAGCCGCTCTCGCCACTGCTCGAATTCTGCCGCGGCCGCTTTCGCCTCCAGTTTTTCGCTTTCGTCGATCAGCGGATACACCACGTAGGCCTGACGTCCGGCTTCCAACTCCTTTCGCATGAAGATCATGACCTCGGGCAGCTTTTCGCGGTCTCTTGCCGCCGTCACAATCTTCCCGCGATCCGCTGGCATCTCGTCGATTACCGAGACATCCAGATCCCCATATACCGTCATGGTCAGGGTGCGCGGAATCGGTGTCGCCGTCATGACCAGAACGTCCGGCGCCGGTTCTCGCGCCGTCAGCCGTGCCCTTTGCGAGACTCCAAACTTGTGTTGCTCGTCGATGACCACCAACCCGAGATGTTCGAAAGAAACGCCTTCATAAAGGAGCGCATGCGTTCCGATAATGATCTGCGGTCCCTTGTTTGTTTCCGGTCCCGCCGACGCATCAGACGCAAACAAGGGCAGAGGTGCATTCTCTTCCTGCCGGGCCCCGGTCCGCAGCGCCAGCAACACTCCCAATGGTTCGAGCCAGCGGCACAACACGGCATAATGCTGCTCGGCGAGGATCTGCGTGGGCGCCATCAACGCGGCCTGGAATCCGGATTCCACCGCAAGGAGCATCGCGGCGATCGCGACGACGGTTTTGCCTGAGCCGACATCGCCCTGCAAAAGGCGATTCATCGGGTGCCTCGACGCCAGATCGCGGCGAACCTCGGCAATCACGCGTTCCTGCGCAGCGGTCAGATCGAAAGGCAGTCCGCGCAGGAATTTTTCCAGTAACGCACCTTGCCCGGCGTGTTGCTGCCCCCTCCGCAAAACAGCTTCGTTTCGCCGGGAGCCGATCACCATTTGCATCGCGAAAAACTCCGAGAAAACGAGGTGCTCCCGCGCGGCCTCGCATTGCGCCGTCGTGGACGGAAAATGAATCTCATGAAGTGCGTGCTCGCGCGCTCCAAGCTTCATGCTTTTGGGCAATAAGGTCGGCACAGACTCCGGATCGAGGTTCTCCAGCGCCTTGAAGATCAGCCCGCGAAAGACCCGCTGCGACAATCCCTCCGTCGCCGGGTAGATTGGCGTGATCCGTCGAAAATGCACCGAGACCTCCTCGTCGTTCTCGATCACTTCGAACTCCGGATGCTCCAGGCACATTCGATTCTTCCGCAAACGCGGTTTGCCGAAAACCACCAGCCGCTGGCCGGTCGCGATCATTTTCTGGACGTAATGCAGATTGAACCAGCGGAGGACGAGCGGCTGGCTCAGTGCGTTCGCATTCGTTTCTTCCAGCGTGGCTTCGAAGATTTTTTTCCAGCCGCCGAACCGAACCAACCGTGTCTTGACGACCTCGCCGCACACCAGCACCGGGGTGTCGCTCTCCTCTCGCGGGAAGGCGGCAAAGTGGGACCGGTCTTCGTAGCGGCGGGGGTAATGAGTCAAGAGGTCCTCAGCGGTTTCGATCTCGAGACGCCGGAGCGCCGTCAATCTCGGCCTCGGAATCCAGTCCAGCTCTTCGAGCGGTTGCGAGTACTGGATCATGCGGAGGTGACTGCCGTGCGCACGGCTTCAACCTGGATCTGGAGTCGGGTTTCTCCTTCGTATTCGTCGGCGCTAAGGCGAAACGCAATATCCCAGGGCGGCTTCGGCAAGGGCGAAGTGGCGCCATCGAAAAAGATCGCGCGCCGAAAACGGTTCTGTTGTCGCAGACGCAAGACCAGATGCTTTTCCTTCAGGACCTGGGGCTCCGCGGCCAGCTCGACGCCACGCGCGAAAAACAACGGGTGGGCATTGGCGTTGCCAAACGGCTCCAGGGCCTGGTGCCAGCGAAGCAGCTCGTCGTTGAGCTGGGGAAAGCTCAACTCATGGTCGAGTTGCAGGCGCGGCTGAAGATCTTCTTCCGACAACAGCTCGCGCGCCGTCTGTCCAAACGCACTGGCGAAAGCCTCGAACTTTTCTTCACGCACCGCCAGGCCAGCCGCCATTTCGTGTCCGCCGAATTTCTCCAGGTGCGCCGCGCAATGATCAAGCGCCTCAACCAGCGACAAGCCGGCAATGCTGCGCCCGCTTCCTTTTCCAAGTCCGGCTGCGTCGAACGCAACCAGAAGTGTGGGGCGATGATATTTTCGGGCGAGACGAGACGCCACGATCCCCAGCACGCCCGGATGCCATTCCCGCGACCCGAGGACAATTGCCGCGTCGCGCTCCGGATCGAATGTTGTCGCCAACTTCTCTTCGGCCTCATCGTGGATGGTTCGTTCCACCACCTGGCGTTCGCGGTTCTGCGCGTCAAGAAATGTTGCCAGCTCAGCGGCTTCTGCTTCGTCGCTCGTAAGCAAGAGCCGCAGCGCTCTCTCCGCGGTAGCGAGCCGGCCAGCGGCGTTCAGCCGTGGCCCGAGGCGAAATCCGATGTGCTCCGCGGCTACTGGCGCGCGCACGGCGGCAACTTCCATTAACTCCCGCACGCCCGGCCTTTTCGACGTTGCCAATTCCCGCATTCCACGCTGAACAAAAATTCGGTTCTCTTTCTCCAAGGGCACGATGTCAGCCACCGTTCCGAGCGCGACGAGATCGAGGTTCGCCCTTAGATCGAAGCCGGGAGCCGGGCGCGTCTTCAAGAGTGCGTGGCAAAGCTTGAAAACGATCCCGACGCTGCAGAGGTATTCAAAGGCGCAATCCGTCTCTATTTTCGGATTCACGACCGCGACACAATCCGGCAGAGCAGATTTTGGTTCGTGATGATCGAGGACGATAACGTCGATGCCTTGCTCTTTCAGCGACGCGATTTCCGCCAGCGACGACGTGCCGCAATCGACCGCGATCAAGAGTTGGGGGTGATGCTGCTCGCAACAACGCTCGACGCTTTCCTTACTCAGCCCGTAGCCCTCCTCCATTCGCAGAGGCAGGAACAACTCGGGCGCTGCGCCGTAGCTTCGGAGCATTTCAGCGAGGAGCGCCAGGGAGGTTACGCCGTCGACGTCGTAATCGCCAAAGAGGACGATGCGCTCCCCGCGGTCGATTGCAGCCAAAATCCGCGCGACAGCGGCCGGCATATTCGGCAACAGGAATGGATCGCCCAGCGAGCGGAGCCGCGGTTGGAGGAAAGCAGTTACTTCATCCGCACAACTGAAGCCCTTCCGTTTGAGCAGCTCAACAATGCAGGGAACGCCACAGATCTCCGGCCATTTGATTTCGGCACCGCCGTTGTCGCAAGCGGACGCGACGATCCAGCGCGTATCCATGACCAGGGGCCGGCGGTTTGAAACCGCCGTATTTTCGGCCGGCGGCTTCAAACTGCCGCTCCTTGAAGTTGAAGCTTCCTCGCGAGCGTTTGGGCATTGAAGGGCGCGTGCACCTTGGCGTCGTTATCGAAATAAACGTAGACATCCCGTTTGCCGGCGGTGGCCTTTTGATCAGAGACAAGGGTTGCGCCCCTCGGCTGTTTCCCTTTTCGCCAATGCGCGATTCGGCCAGCCCACCAATCGAGTTCCTCATCGCTGTAACCGCTCACGTAAAGCTTCTCTGCGCCGTGCAGCCGGCAGTAGACGAAATCGGCGGTAATGTCCTCCGCATAAGGCCATTTGCCCGCGGTATCCGCGACGACAAACGCGATGTTATGCCGGCGCAGAAGCGCAAAAAATTCGGGAACCATGAAACTAGGATGCCGGATTTCAACCGCGTGGCGAATTGGCCGCGTGGCGTCGGTCTTTGTCCAGGCGCGGCCTTTCACTTTTGCGTCGTGCTTCCGGGCAAGCCTTGCGGCAGCGCGAGTCTCGCGCGGCAGCATCTCGAAAAAATCTCTGAAACGCCCTTCGTTCCAGCCAAAATTCGGGGGAAATTGCCAGAGGATGGGTCCAAGTTTTTCCCGGAGGCACAGGACACCCGATGCGAAAAAATTGGCCAGCGGCGCTTCGATGTTCCGCAACTTCTTCATGTGCGTGATAAAGCGGCCGCCTTTGACGCTGAAAACAAACCCCGGCGGCGTTTCAGTAAACCAGCGCTGATAACTCGAAGGCAGCTGGAGCGAATAAAAGGAACCGTTGATTTCAATGGAGTTAAATTCGCGGCTGGCGAATTGCAGCTCCAGACGGTGGGCCAGCTTCCTGGGGTAAAACCGCCCGCGCCAGCCCGCATAAGTCCAACCAGAGATTCCGATGCGCAGGTCCTGGCGGGGCCATTTCGTCGCCGGCGCCGTCAAATGATGAGCCGCGAGTCGTGCCACAGAATGCCGTGTTTCTCACAGAGTTTGCGAAAGGTGGACAAGCCCTCCTTTTCCCGCAGCCCAAACTCGTAGCTCAAACATTCGCGGAGATAATATTCGCAAAACTCCGGACTGAATTCTTCTTCCGCCGCAATCAGAACGTCGAATTCACGCAGGTTGTTGTCGCGGCAGGCGCGCAGCCGGTCGGCAATCGCTTTCGGCGCGGCTACCTCCGGGCGGATGAGCCAAAGCGCGTAGACAAACGGGAGTTGGGTGCGCTTTTCCCATTCTTCCCCCAAGTCCCAAAAGTTGAAAGTGCTGGCGCAATCATCCCGAAAACGAATGGCCTGATCGCCAATAAAAAATTTGGCCAGCCGGGGAGTGATGGCTCTCTGAATGAGCCGGGAGCGAACTACAAATTTAGGCGACAATCCATTCTCCGCCATCAGACAGCGCAACAGGTTGATCGAGGTCTGCGACGCGGGGTCGACCTCGATTTCCTCGATTTCCTCAAGCGTGCCGGAGTGCGCTACGAAAACGCTGTGGACTGGTCCGTGCGAGGAAATCGAAATGCCGTCGACGAGGGTGTAGACGGGGTTGCGGAGAAACTCGAAACTGGAAACCAGGGCCACATCGAGCGAGCCGCTGGCCAGCCGGTCACAAAGCACGTTCGGATGATCGAAGACTACGTCTCCCGGCCAGCCATGGATGAGGGGACGGGCGTTGAGGTACTTAACGCAACCGATCCGCAGAAGCCCCGGCTCCGCCACGCGTCAGGCGTAAACCAGTTCGGACTCCTCGGCGGGTGGAGCCGCCGCGGCCGTTCTTTTCTTGGGCAGATGTCGATAGAAGCTGTCTCGCTGGACCGGTTCGCGGCCGGCTTCGCGAATAATGTGCTCGAGCGTGGCGACCGTTTGTTCCTGCGGCGTCGTCGCGCCGGCCATGTGGAAGATTTTTTCTTCGATGATCGTGCCATGCAAATCATCAACGCCGTAACTGAGCGCGATCTGGGCCAGCGGAAGTCCAAGCGAAACCCAGTAGGCCGTGATGTGATCGAAATTATCCAGGTAGATTCGGCTGACCGCGAGATTGCGGAGCTCTTCGATGGCCGAAGCCCGCTTGATGTGCGCCAGCGCCGGCGTTTGCGGCTCGAAAGCAAATGGCACAAATCCGGTGAACCCGCCGGTCTCATCCTGCAGCGCACGCAGTTGGCGCAGATGATCGACCCGCTGCGCCAGGGTCTCGATATGCCCGTAAAGCATGGTCGCCGTGCTGCGGCCGCCCATGCCATGCCAAATGCGATGAACTTCCGCCCACTCTTCCGCCGTCTCTTTCCCGCGGCAGATTTCGTCACGAACCGCAGGATCAAAAATCTCCGCGCCGCCGCCGGTGAGCGCTCCGAGGCCTGCCTCGCGCAACAGCTCCAGCGTCGTCTTGATTGGCAACTTGAAGACGCGTTCGGCCAGGTGCCGGGCCTCGATCGCGGTGAAAGCTTTGATGACCAAATCCGGATCGAGCGCGCGCAGTTCGCGCAGGAGCCGCAGATACCAATCCTGTTTCAAACTCGGGTGCAGCCCGCCGACCATGTGCACTTCCGTAATTCCGAGCGTAAGCGCATCGCGAACGGAGCCGACGATTTCCTCGATCGAGAACTCAAAGGCATGCGCGTCCCGCTTCCGTGCGGCAAAAGCGCAGAACTGACAGGAGAGAATGCAGATGTTCGAATAATTGATGTAGCGATTGTGAATGTAGGTCGCGAAGTTTCCGTTCTTCCGCGCACGAACTTCGCTCGCCATGAGACCCAGCGCATTGAGATTGTTTGAGCGATACAGCTGGAGAGCCTCGGCTTCCGAAATGCGCTCCCCGACCTCGACCTTTTCGGCGATTGACCGAAGATCCTGCGGAATAAAGGATAGATTCATCGAAAGGTGGCGGCGCCGAATTTCGCAGGCATGATGCACATGCTCTTGTTCTGTTGCAACCGAAAGCAGGGAAGAAGGTTGAATCGTTACCAACTAACTTTCCGTGACCATTCAAACGCCCGAGGCTTTATTCATCAACATGTCCGGCAATGAACCAAGCCCGCCGGGGCGTGCCCAGGAGGACGCTGAGGATGTCCGGCTGATGCAGTTGGTCAGCAGGGGGGATCCGGCTGCGTTCGAGAAGCTTGTGGAACGGCACCAGCGGCTGGTGGTGGGGACGGTGGCCCGAATGCTGGGCAATAACGCCGACGCCGAGGACATCGCCCAGCAGGTCTTCGTGCGGGTCTGGAAAAGCGCGAGCCGTTATGTCGCCCGGGCGAAGTTTACGACCTGGTTGCTCAAGATTACGCGCAACCTGGTTTTCAACGAGTTACGCCGCCGATCCCGCCACGCCCAAGTGCCGCTGCACCCTGACCCGGAGGAGGAAGAGCGGCCGTTGAGGGACGAAGGGGCGGTGGCGCCGGATGCCTCGTTGCTGGAGGCGGAGCTGCAGCAGGCGATCGATGCCGCTATCGCGCGCCTGCCCGAAACTCAACGAATGGCGGTCATCCTCCGGCGTTACGAGGAGCTCAGCTACGAGGAGATCGCAGAGGCGCTCGATCAATCCGTCTCCGGGGTGAAAAGTCTCCTTTTTCGGGCCCGCACAGAATTGCGGGCGAGCCTGAGCCGCTACCTGTCGGGATAAACAAAGAGGGCGGACCTCTTGCGAGAATCCGCCCCCTCTCAACCCCACATCTTTATGCTGTTAGTAATCTCGTCCGTTTGCGGTGCTCTTGAAGTCCACGGATTGCGTCGTTGTCACCTCGGTGCGGCTGGAAGCCGGTGCAGGTGGTGTGCCCGGTTTCGGGTAATCCGCCGATACATGCCGATTCGAGGTGGGTACGAGACGCACGGCGCCCTTCGCATTGTTCCGCCAGCCGTTCGGGTCGGCGTATTCCTCGCCGGAATGATGTAGGCCACTCACCTGATCTTCGAGGCCGGTGCCATAATGTTGATCAATGATGGTCGGCGTAACAAACACCAGCAGGTTCCGCTTCACCCGAGCGTTTAGTTTTTCCTGGAAAAAATAGCCGAGGATGGGGATGTCGCCCATAATGGGAACCTTGGTGCGTGCCTTGGTCACCTCATCCTGAAGCAACCCGCCGATCGCCAGGGTGTCACCGCTCTTGATTAGAACGTTTGAATCGAGCGAGCGCGTGTCAACAACCGGGCTGGTCACGGTCGCGCCCGCAAATTGGAACGGCTGATCTGCCACCTTATTGCTAATCTCCGGCTTCACGGCCAGGGTGATGAAATTATCTTTGTTAACAGATGGCTTGACCACCAGGGTGTTGCCGAATTTCTTGTCCTGGAACCCACCAAATACAGCGGTGGCGGTCTGTTCGTTGAAATTCAGCTGCGGCACGGGTTGGGCACGAATGATTTCGATCTTCGCCTGCATGTTGTCCGCCGTGACGACCCGCGGGTTCGCGAGGAACTCCGCGTCCGAGTCTTCATTCAGCATGCGGAGCGTGACAGAGAGCTGCGGCGCCGAAAGGATTGCGAATTGGCCCCCGAGGGGATTTCCCGCCTTATCCATGATGAAGTCCCACGCATTCAACTTGCCATTGGTAATAGGCACTGATGGCGGCTGTCCGGGAGTTGTTACCAAGTATGGCAAACCTGTTACCGGGTTTATCACCGTTTGAGTCGTCCCGTTGGTCGCCAGAGTGCTGCCACCCAATTTTAGAGTTTGGGCGTTATTCGATCCACCAAAGACGCCGCCCCAGTTGATTCCGTATGATTGCCTTGGGTTCGCCGTCACTTCCACGAGGCGCGCTTCGATCATTACCTGCTTCGTCGGCTTGTCGATCTGAACCAAAAGCTTGCGGATAGCATCGATATTGCCGCGGGTTTCGCGGTAGAAAATCGTGTTAGTCCGTTCGTCGACTTGCGGCGGATCCTTGCTGGAAAGTTGCGCTGCGATGAGCGGCGCGGTTTCCTTCGCCCGCGAATAGCTGAATTGGTAGCTATCGCTCTCGGTCGGCTCCGCCGTGCGTTCCGCCGCAGTTTTTATGTAATATACGTTATCGATCTTATCCAGAAACAGCCCCTTGGCTTTGACGATGATCGTGACGGCCTGCAACGCGGTCACGTCTTCAAGCCGCATCGTAACGGTTCCGGTAACGGCTTCGCTCACGACCATGTTGATCTTGGCCTGGCGCGCCAGAAGTCGCAGAACGGCACCAACGTCGTCACCCTGAAATTCACGAACGCCCACGCCACCGTTGTCCGTTACGTTGTCTGGCTCGACTGGGCCCGCGCCGGTTGTCTGCGTCGTGGTTGTGGTCGTAGCGCTGGTCGGAGGCACGCTGGCGGACGGGGCCGCGTTAGGGTTCGATGCCTGGACGAGAAGCAACGAGCTGTCACTTTTCGTAGTCGGAGCTGTCGGGAGCTTGGGCGAGACGGGCTTGGTGCTCGTGTCAGCCACTGGCGCAACAGGGGCGATTGGCGCCTTTTGAAGCGAATCCGTCGGACTCGAGGCGGGTCCGGTCGCAGGAGAGGTGGTCTGCGCTTTGACGAGGGACAATGCGGCGAATATGGCCGCGGCCGCGTAG
The DNA here is from genome assembly GCA_035274845.1 of Chthoniobacterales bacterium. NCBI lineage: Bacteria > Pseudomonadati > Verrucomicrobiota > Spartobacteria > Chthoniobacterales > Chthoniobacterales bacterium. The sequence goes on along the minus strand of DATENU010000020.1, from coordinate 7,643 downwards.
GCAAATGTTTTGAAGCGATTAGGCATAAATATGTATGGGACGTTGAGTGCGGGACGGATTAAAGCAGGAAGCAGACCAGCCCAACCCGTGCCAACCCGCAGCGCCACGGCTTCCGCGACTCGTCAGCCTAGCGCATTCGCCAGAGGTCAAGCGCCCCGGGCCGCAGCGATAAACGCTCGGAGACGGCCGTGGTCTTTGACGCGTTCCGAGGACTCGACTCCGCTGGTGACGTCGACCCCGAAAGGCCGGACCAGGGCGACTGCATCCGCTACGTTTTCCGGCGTCAGGCCGCCCGCGAGGATTACGCGAAGCTTCGGGTTCGCTTTGACGAATTCCCGCGCAAGCTCCCACCTGAAGGCTCGCCCACTTCCTCCGAATTCGCCGGCCCGCGCCGAATCCAGCAAAATCGTCCGAGTGCAAAAAGAGGGCGCTTCCACCACCGAAGCTTCGTCCGAGACGGGAAGGGCCTTGGCAAAACGAATTCCCTCTTCTGCCAGCCGGCGGCAAAACTCGGGTGTTTCCTGGCCATGCAACTGAAGTGCCGCAATCCCCGGCAGGGCCGCCGCCGCCATCGCTTCGTTCCAATCTGGATCGACCAGCACAGCCACCTTCGCGACATCTTCTGGCAACGCGGCAATCCAATCTCGTTCCCCAATTGGGACGTATCGCCTGCTTCCTGGAAAAAAATTGAAGCCAAGAGCATCGGCTCCAAACTCAATTGCCGCGACCGCATCTGCGGCTCGGGTTAACCCGCAGATTTTGACGCGTGGCCTGACGAACTTGTCGTCCCCGCCGTCAAACATGGGCCTCCTTGCGCCGGTTCGCCTAGGCGGCCGTCGCGAACCCCAACGCCGGCTTACTAAAATCCGGCGCGGGCATTTCGTTCACCAGCTTCACGATCCCGTCCTGCCACCTTTGGCTGATAGACTGAAGGTAAGGATCGTCCTCGTCCAAATGGGCGCGCAATTTCGCCTGAAACGAGTCGGTTTCGTAGCACAGAATATCAATCGGCGGCCCGACCGCGACGTTGCTGGTCATCGTCGAATCGATCGAAATCATTCCAACCTTCACCGCATCGGCCAGGCCGGTTTCGTAGCTGAAACCGCGATCCAGAATTGGTTTTCCATATTTTCGCTCGCCGATTTGCAAAAATGGACAATCGCGCGTGGCGTGGATGCTATTCCCCTGCGGATAAACCAGATACACCTCGGGCGGGAACCCGGCGATCTGGCCGCCGACAATCAGGTGAATGTTGAAATCGAATCCGTCATTCTCGAGAGCAGCACGATCTCGCCGCTCGACTTCGCGGACCTTTGATCCGACATAACAAACGGTCTCGTAAAGCGTCTTTCGGTTCGTGATTCGCTCGCGGGCTTCATCCTGCTTCCCAGCATGAATATCCTCGTCGATCAAGGCGATGGTGGCTTGAGTCAGCGAAAGGTTCCCCGAGCTGAGAATACAGATCACCCGTTCGCCCGGCTTCTCGTAGATTCGCATCTTGCTGCACATCGTGATGTTGTCCATGCCCGCGCTCGTCCTCGAGTCGGACAAAAACACCGCGCCCGCGCGGCAAAGCATTCCCAGGCAATAAGTCATTGGAGTTTGTCTCCCGGTTCGATTACTCGGCCCTGCACCTGTTTTATCTGCGTATGATGCGTCAACACATGAACGCGCCCGTCACTTCCGCGAAAGAAGGCGCTCAACAACCAGCTGACGATGCCGATCCAAATAGCTCCCCAGAACGCGCTGCCGTAGCCATCCACGTGAAATCCGCCCACAACGCTCCCCACCCAATACAGCATCAATCCGTTCACGAGCAGGATAAAAAATCCCAGCGTCAGCAAAATCAAGGGGGCGCCCAGAATCAGCAACACCGGACGCACGAAGGCATTGAGGATGCCGAGGAGTAAGGCCGCGCCGATCAGGGCTCCCACGCTGTCATATCGAATTCCGCTGAGCAACGACGCTGCGACCATTACCGCCACCGTCGTGATAAACCAGCGAATCACAAAGTGTCGCATGGAGCACGGTAGGCGAAATCAGTCTCCTCGCGCAACCGCTTTGCAAAATCCGCTTGCAACCCCCTCTCGACCGGTATTCGGTCTCGCAAGCATTCCAAGCAACTAAACGTGGCCAAAAAATCCAAAAACGAACCTGAAAAACAAGCGGACACTCCGGCTCCAAGCGCCTCCGGCAGCGGTCCGAAACCAGCCGCGCGGCCCGCTAAAAAGCCGCGCGTCACCGCCGCGAAGCCGAAAGCAAAAAAGGCCGCTGCCAAAGAGAAGACTCCCAAAGCCGCGCCGGCACGCTCAGCCGCACAGCCTGCGCCGGCTTCCACGCCAGCCGAGCCTTCCGATGAGGCAATCCGCCTGCGCGCCTACTTTCTCGCCGAGCGGCGAGCCAGGCTTTCCCTTCCGGGAGATTCCGCTCACGATTGGATCGAAGCGCGCCGTCAATTGCTCGAAGAGGCTGCCCGCTAAGCTTTCAGCGAAGGCGCTCCATCGCCGCCAACCAGCGTCCGCGGCGTTACACGGTCTGCACTCCCGGCAGACACTCTTTCACCTTCTCGATCAAGCGATTGATGGCGAACGGCTTCGGGATCAATCCGCGAACACCGGCCTCGTGTAATAGTTCCTGGGCACGCTTCTCCTCCCCCTTGCCGGTCACGAGCAGAAGCGGCGGGACAATTCGCGGAGGGATAGAGTGATTGTAAACCTTTCCAATGAGAAAGAACAGCATCGCGCCGTCGATCATCGGCATCGAGAAATCGAACAGCATCAGGTCGTAGGTCTTTTTCAGGGCGAGCTCGAATCCGTATTCCGGCTTGGGCGACGTATCCACCTCGCAACGCAAGAACGAGGTCAGCGCTTCGCGCATCACCCGCATCAGCGCCACGTCGTCGTCCACAATCAGAATTTTCTTTGCTGCTCCCTCGCTCATAAGGGACGCTTGCGCCAAAGGGCAGCGCGTTTCAAGTTTTTATAGATGGAAAATATCCTGACTGATCTGGAGGCCGCGTTACGCGAACGCCTGGCGATCATCGCCGACGAACAAAGCAGGCAAGATCCCCATCGCCATACCGAGCGGTTACGAGACGTGTCGGAAAAGATTGAGAGCCTCGAACAACGCCTGCCGTCGAAAGTCGACCCAGAATTGCGCCATTTCCTCCAGCGCCGCAGCTACAGCAAAGCGCTCGAACTCCTGGAACGCCCGCCTGGATAGATAGTCTCTTACCGCGAGTACAACTCGACGATCAACTGCTCGTTGACCATCGGTTGCATCTCATCCCGGGTCGGGATGCGAGAAACTTTGCCGCTAAGGGCGTCACGGTTGGCGACAAGCCAATCCGGAACCGGAGCAATCTGGGTTAGCTCCAGATTCCGCAAAGCGAGCTGCCGCGATTTCGGCCGGTCTTTCACCGTCACCTCATCGCCTGCTTTGACGTTGTAGGAAGCGATGTTCACGTTGCGGCCATTCACCTGGACGTGGCCGTGAGAAACCAGTTGTCGGGCGGAACTGCGGGTATTGGCCAGCCCAAGCCGGAAGACGACGTTATCCAGTCGCGTTTCCAAGAGCTGGAGCAGCGTTTCACCGGTGACGCCGCGCTTGCGCAGAGCAGTTTGGAAAATGCGGCGAAATTGTTTCTCGAGGAGGCCGTATTGATACCGAAGCTTCTGCTTTTCCCCCAACGCGATCGCGTAATCGGATTGCTTACGGCGTGAGCCTTTCGGCCCATGCATTCCCGGAGGATAATTCTTTCGCTCGAGCGCTTTCGCAGGTCCAAAGAGCGGCACGCCATAGCGGCGGCTGACTTTCGTTTTCGGTCCGGTGTATCTGCCCATTGGAAGAAAAGTAAGAAGTAGGAATTAAGAATTAAGAAAGATCAGACGCGGCGCTGTTTCGGCGGGCGGCAACCGTTGTGAGGGACGGGGGTGACGTCGCGGATGACGGTGAGATCAAGCCCAATAGCCTGAAGAGCGCGGACGGCGGATTCTCGGCCTGCGCCGGGACCCCGCACGAGAACTTCGACTTCCTTGAGACCGTGACCCATGGCTTGGCGCGATGCGTCCTGGGCCACCATCTGAGCGGCGTAGGCGGTGCTTTTGCGCGAGCCTTTGAAGCCAACTTTGCCGGCACTCGACCAGCCAATCACGTTTCCCTTCAGATCGGTAATCGTGACAATCGTGTTGTTAAAAGTGGAAAGGACGTGAGCGATCCCGGTATGAACATTCTTGCTCCCCTTGGCCTTAATGATCTTGGGCTTTTCGACGTCGTTCGGGTCGAGCGAGAGATTCTCCTTGGGCGCCTCAACCGGAGCGGCGGTCTCTTCCTTCTTCGCTTTGGCCGCTTTTTTGGCTGGCTTGGCGGGAGCTTCGGGAGCAGCCGCCGTGACCGGCGCCGCCTCGGGGCCTGCCGCCGCTGGAGTGGTTTCCGCTGTCGCAGCTTGCGTGTCAGCTGAAGGAGCAGCGGCCTCCGCGGCCTCCGGCTTTGCCTTCGGAGTTTTCGCCTTCGGCTTCTCGGCGCTGCTCGGCGTTTCGGGATTTTTTTCTTCGGAATCTGCCATGGCTGAAGTTCTTAAAAGTTATACCTTGCCGGCCTTCGCATCCTTATTGCGGATGACGCCGACAGTCTTTCGCGGCCCCTTCCGCGTCCGGGCGTTGGTGGAAGTGCGCTGCCCGCGGACGGGGAGTCCCCGCCGGTGGCGGATGCCGCGATAACAGTTGATCGCCTGAAGCCGCTTCAAGTTGCTCTGCAACTCGCGGCGAAGATCGCCCTCGATGAGCATCTTGTTGCCGGTAATCGTCTGGATGATTTCGTTAATCTGATGCGGAGTCAGATCTTTCGCGCGCAGGTTCGGATCGATATTCGTCTGTTCCAGGACACGCTTCGCTGTGCTCGGCCCAATGCCGTAGATATAAGTCAACGACGCTTCGATGCGTTTGTCCGCCGGAATCTCAACTCCTAGTAGTCTGGGCATAAAAAATTAACCCTGGCGCTGCTTGTGACGCGGGTTCTTGCAGATCACGCGGACAACGTTCTTCCGCTTCACGATCTTGCACGCTTCACAAAGCCTTTTTACTGATGGTCGAACTTTCATAACAAATCGATTCGGGAGGACAAAAAACGCGGAGATCGGCTCCGCGTCGTCATTTCTGGCGGTAGGTGATCCGCCCCTTTGACAAATCGTAGGGAGAAACCTCTAGCATAACTTTGTCACCTGGCAAGATACGAATGAAATGGAGGCGCATTTTACCGGAAATGTGGGCCAGAACCCGGTGCCCGTTGGGCAACTCGACGCGAAACATGGTGTTGGGCAGTAACTCTACGACTTTGCCTTCTACTTCAATTGCGTCTTTCCGCGCCATGTCAGGATTTCAGGCTCTTCCTTCGTAATTAGAACGGTGTGTTCGAAATGCGCCGAGGGCATTCCGTCCGCCGTGCAAACTGTCCAGCCGTCATCGAGCAGTTTGACGGAAGCGGTCCCGGAATTAATCATCGGCTCGATGGCCAGGGTCATCCCCGCCTTCAGCCGAGGGCCGCTGCCGCGCTTTCCGTAATTCGGCACCTGGGGTTCTTCGTGCAGCTTGCGGCCGACCCCGTGCCCGACAAATTCACGTACCACATTAAACCGCTCCCGCGTCGCCACCTCCTCGATGGCAGCGCAAACGTCGCCAAGCCTGACCCCTTCGGAGGCAATTTCAATCGCACGCCGTAGAGCCGACTCCGTCACCCGGAGCAATCGTTCGGTGCGTTCCTCGATCATGCCAACGGGAACGGTGGAAGCGGTATCTCCTACCCAACCATCCTGGACCACGCCGATGTCGAGCTTCACGATATCGCCGTATTGAACCCGGCGCTGGCTGCCAATCCCGTGCACGATCTCGTCATTGAGCGAGATGCAAATATTGCCGGGGAACACCCGGTGCCCGAGCCGATAACCCAAAAAGGCGCTTTGCACGCCGGCCTCCTGCATGAGATCCGCGGCAGCCTGGTCGACTTCCTTCGTGGAAATGCCGGGCCGCACCAGTTCGCTCACCCGGTCGAGAATCTCGCTCGCGGTGCGGCAAGCCTGCCGCATTTTGTCGATCTCCTTCGGACTTTTGATCGGGATCATGCCGGTTGCTCGATCAACCGCGAGATGTCGGCAAAAACCTCTTCGCGATCGCGATTGCCGTCGATCTTCCGCAGACAGCTCAGCCCCGAATAGTGGTCGGCGACCGGCTGCGTCTTGCTGTTGAATTCTGAGAGGCGCGTTTCCAATACCGCGGCGTCGTCGTCCGTCCGCCGGATCAGCGGTCCATCGCAATAAGGGCAAATCGCGCGCTCGGAAAACACGGCCGCCCCCTCGCTGGTGGTGAACCCGCAGGATTGGCATTGCAGTCGATGGGAGATGCGTTCCTTGATGGTGTCCGCCGAAACGTCGAGCCAGATCGCAAGATCCAAGGGCGTGTGATGACGAAGCAAAATTCCCTGGAGCGCTTCAGCCTGCGGAATCGTGCGCGGAAAACCGTCGAACACGAATCCGTGCGCGCCATGGAGGCGCACCCAGTCCTCGATCAATTCAATGATGATCTTGTCGGGAACGAGCTCGCCGTGCTTGGTTTTTTCCGCCGTCTCGATCCCGAGCAGCGTCCCCAATTCCACTTCTCTTCGCAGGATTGCTCCCGTAGACGTCACCGGAATCCCAAAGTGCCGCGTGATCATTTCGGCCTGGGTTCCTTTTCCGGAACCGGGCGCACCGAGAAGCACCAGTCGCTTTTTCACTTAGTGTCCGTGGAGAGCGATTGCGACCCCGGCGATCACCAAAATTGCGATGCCGACATAAAGCCACATGAGGGTCGTGCTCCGGGCCGTCTCTCCGCGAGCGTAACTGGCGCGGTCGAAGCGCGCGCCGCGGATGCGTCCCTTACGCAGGAAACCATCGTAATGGCGCTGAATGAGGTGCGTCTCCACCTGCCGCATCGTGTCCAAAATAACACCCACGATAATCAGCAGGCTGGTTCCACCAAAGAATTGCGCGGTGATCTGGGGCACATTCAGCCACTGGCTGAGCAAACTGGGCAGAACGGCAATGATCGTGAGGAAGATTGCCCCCGCGAAAGTCAGCCGCGTCATCGTGTAATCGAGAAACTCCGCCGTCGGCTTGCCTGGACGGACACCGGGAATATAACCGCCGTATTTCTTGAGATCGTCGGCGATCTGCGACGGCTGAAATTGGGTTGCCACCCAGAAATAACTGAAGAAGAAAATCATCGCCGCCAGAAACACATAATGCATCCAGCCGACTGAAAGCATGTCCGCGATCCAGCGCGCAGTCGGGCTGTTGGGAAACATGAATCCAACGATCGTGGTGGGGAACAAAAGGATCGCCCAGGCAAAAATGATCGGCATGACACCCGCGTAATTCACCTTCAACGGCATGTATTGAGTGCCGCCGCCATATTGTTTTCGGCCGACGATTCGCTTGGCGTATTGTACCGCAATCTTTCGCACACCCTGGGTGATGGCGATGACACCGGCGATCACCAGGAACAGGAACAGAATCATCAGCACCAGGATGGCTGGATTCATTTGCGCAGCGCTGCCGGGCTCGGACGGAACAAACGTCTTCCACGCCTGAGCCAGTGCTGCGGGCAGCCTGG